>DAIDAJ010000114.1 GCA_027310665.1 Sideroxydans sp.
ATGGATGGATGTCGTATGGGACAAGAACATCAATAAACTGTTCGAGGTCAGCATCAAGCTCATCGTGGCCAACCAGCGCGGCGTGCTGGCCAAGGTCGCCGCCGCCATCGCCGACGCCGAGTCCAACATCGAGAACGTCCACTTCACCAACGAGGGGGAATACACGGCGCTCTACTTCACCCTGCAGGTGAATAGCCGCCAGCACCTTGCCAGCGTCATGCGCGGCCTGCGCAGGATCCAGGAAGTGATCCGCATCACCCGGGAGAAGAACATCCCGGCTTGAACCCGCCAGGAGATCCATATGAAAGACACCCTGAAACCCGGCCTCAAATACGAGCACAGATTTCTCGTGCCGCCCTCGAAAACCGTTCCCGCACTGTATCCCGAAGCAGAGGAGTTCCTTGCGATGCCGGAGGTGTTCGCCACCGGCTACATGGTTGGCTTCCTGGAATGGGCCTGCATCAAATGCCTCAATCCCCATATCGATTGGCCGGTCGAGCAGACCGTCGGCACGCACATCGATGTCAGCCATCAGGCGGCCACTCCGCCCGGACTGGAAGTCACCGCAACGGTCGAACTGATCGAAGTGGACGGCAGGCGACTCGTGTTCCAGGTCGAGGCCCATGACGGCGTGGAGGTGATCTCCAAAGGCCGGCATGAACGCTTCATCATCAACCGGGAAAGATTCGACGCCAAGGTCGGCGAAAAACGCAAGCCCGGCAGCACATGACATACCAAGCCGCAATCGCATGAAGGACCATTCATTTTGAAACGCATTCTGGTAGTTGATGATTCACCCAGCGTTCGATTCGTCATCAAATCGATGATCTACGATCTGGGGCCTTACGATGTGACCGACGTCCCGAACGGAGAGACTGCACTCAGGAAATTGAAGCTGTTGCGCTACGATCTGGTCATTTCCGACTGGAACATGCCCCGGATGTCCGGCATCCAGCTTCTGGAAGAAATGCGAAAAGATGACGCGCTCAAGCACATCCCCGTCATCATGGTGACGGCGGAAGCCACCAGGGACAACGTCGAAACCGCCGCCCACCTCGGCATCAACGGGTATATCACCAAGCCGTTTACGCCTGCCAAGCTCGATTCATTGCTGAAATCCCTGTTGTGACGTCCTTGTCGGTTGACACTTGCGCCGGGTTGGCCTGCCATTATATCCGGGAGTATCTGGCATTCTGTTCGCTCCATTGAAAAGTTCGGGGCAAACTAAAATCTGAAGAAAAAGGCTAAAGCCTCGCAGTTCATGGCGCGATCTTTTGTTATGGATATCAATTTTCAATTGATGGTTCCTGATGGCACCATGCGATTGATAGCCGCCTGTCTTCCGCAATATATGTATTCCTGCGTATATATTTGGCCAGCGCTCTGCTGTAGTTTCGCATGCACCCGCGCTCTGTAATCTCCGAATAATTCGGGTCACGACAAAGCGGCGTTATTTGTGAGCTACTGCATTGTTATTAGACCAATAGTTGTGAAATTTTAAGAATATGCGTGTACTAATTATTGAAGACAATTGCGACCTTGCCTCCAACATGTTCGATTTTCTGGAGAACAAGGGACATATCCCGGATGCTGCCGGAGATGGCATTACCGGATTGCATCTGGCAATAGCCAACCAATACGATGCGATCGTGCTTGACCTGATGTTGCCGGGAATGGATGGTATTACCCTATGCCGCAAGTTGCGCTCAGAAGGCGGCAAGACCACGCCGGTGTTGATGATCACGGGGCGCGACACGCTGGACGACAAGATCGCCGGACTTGAGGCTGGCGCAGACGATTACCTGATCAAGCCGGCAGAATTGCGCGAAGTGGAATTGCGTTTGCGAGTATTGTATCGACGGTCTTGCGAATATGCTCAAAAACAGAAAACAATGGTAGTGGAAGACCTCAGTCTGGATCCATTCACTTGTTCTGTGCGTCGCGGCGACAAGACTATCGATCTGCCGCCGATCTCCTACAGGATACTGGAGATGCTGATGGCGCGCTCGCCTCATGTAGTCAAACGCGATGACATTCAGCGTATTGTCTGGGGAGAAGGCCGTCCCGACAGTGATTCGCTCCGTGCGCACATGCATTTGCTTCGCGATCTCATCGACAAACCGTACCAGCAGAAATTGCTGCATACGCTACGCGGTTTTGGTTATCAATTAGCCAGTCCGGAAATTCATAGCAAATATCATGGCACGAATTTGTCCTAGATTGATCGATTCAAATAATTTGCGTATCGCATATCTTCACTAACGGTTGCTGCGGCATCATTTGGACGATGCACCAACTCTTCATCGGTTACATCGTCTTTTCCCGCAGCCTTGGGTGGATTGAACACGACATGACGGTTGTGTCCGGGGCGGGATGCACGCGGCAGACAATTTCACTGTCGGCAACATCGATCTCGATTAAGTAATCAATTTGCACTTCTGCCTGTTTCATTGCTTCAGCCCGCGGAATTGTGCAAGGAAATCCGCCGAATGAAAAACCGCTGGCGCAGTCCTTCATCCCTGATGCGCTCCTTCATCAGGTTGATGATGATATAGCCCGATACCAACTCGCCCGCATCCATAATTTTTATCGCATGGACAAGTGGAGTGCCCGCTTTGACTGCGGCACGCAACATATCCCCGATTGAAATTTGCGGGATACCGCACTTTTCACGGAACAAGTTGGCTTGAGTACCTTAGCCGGCATCGGGAGCACCGAGAAGGTCGGCCTCATGATGTTCCCTCGATCGGGTAAAAGATCAAAGAAAGCTCCGATTGAGTCCGTTCGCCCTGAGCCTGTCGAAGGGCTTGCTCGATGACACGTCGAATGTCGGTGTCCTCCATTCATGGTCCGACAGGGCCTTTAGTCCTGAGCACGGTCGAAGGGTCGCAACGAACGGAGGACTTTATCGCCGTTTCCAAATTTGCATGCTCAATGACACGCCACGATTTTCAATACATGGCACGACCGCTGACGCAAAGCGGATAGACAGTCACGCCATTAGGCGCAATCTTTCATGACGTGTCTATAGCCACAAATAGCCAACGGGCTGTAACACTGATCGGTATCTGTTCACATTTTTTCAGACAGCACTTAACAATATCAGATCGTCAACGCATCAATTATGAAACATTAGACAAGCTGCGTTCATGACAAGGTTTGCCTCCGTAACATATGTATTTCTGCGTATTTATTTAAACAGGATGCTGCTGTAGCTTGAAGCTCGTCATTTGTTTGATTCAAACAATTTCAATCATGCGCGAAATGAAATTACCGGGCGTTATGAACAGCGCCGCCGTCAAAATTATTTTCTTATTCCCGCGATGCCGGAAATTGTCTGAGAGCAATTGCTTTGCGGCCTGATGAAATCAGTATTTATTTTGAAGTTCAATGTTCGATGTTCAACTTGTTAGTTTAGGAAGTCTCGGAGACAGTTATGCCAAAGCATATAGTACGGTTGCTGATATTGATTGCAGTTGTTGCAATTGTTGCTTTCTCGGCAAAAAAGTTTCTTGTGCCGGGTTCGTTTTATCAGTACGGACATTATCGCGGCAATGCAGTAGCAGAGGTTGCTTCCAAAGTTCCAAAGCTGCAAGGGTCGGCTTCGTGCCAGTCATGTCACAAGGAGGCATATGCCGTATGGACTGGGGGCATCCACCGCAAAGCGACCAAGGATGGCGCCATTCAAGGCGTTGTCATCAAGAATGGCGTCAATTGTGAAGTTTGCCACACCGGCCCCGCAGGCAACCACCCATCCAAAGAGGCGATGCCGCTTTCCATCGAGGACAGGGTAACCACGATCACCCATAAGCATATCGATCATCCGGCAGATATACCGGGCAGGAACCTGATGCTGTCTCCCAGCGATATGCGCAACCTGTGTCTCAACTGCCATGACAAGCTGGAGGCGCGCCCTGCAATGCAGCGCCAAATTGCGGTTGAAAATCATGGCGGCGCAGAACCCTGCACCAGTTGTCACAATCCGCATTCCCCCAGAATCAATTTTGCAGATTTGCCCAGACCGCCTGTTGATCCAATAACAGGCAAGGCTCTTCCCGTTATCGCGGTAAAGGCGGGGAATGCGGCTGCAGGCAAGTCTGTGGCTGCCGCCTGCGCAGCATGCCATGGCAACACCGGGATGAGCATTAATCCGGCATGGCCAAACCTGGCAGGTCAACATGCCGACTATTTATACAATTCACTTAAGGGATTCAAATCCGGAACGCGCAAAAACGACACGATGAGCGGCATGGCAGCGGGCCTGAGCGATGCGGATATGCGAAATGTGTCTGCCTACTTTTCAAAATCCAGCTGCGGCGCGACCGGTGGCGATAAGGCGAAAGCGGAACTGGGTAAAGCCAAGGCGGCAGAGGCGGGATGTGCGGCCTGCCACAATGCCGGGGGTCTACGCGGCACAGGGCCGGCCGGAATCAGCGCCAGTCAGGCATGGCCGAATCTGGCCGGTCAAAATGCCGCATATCTGACCGTGGCACTAAATTCATTCAAGGATGACAGTCGCAATCACGCAGTAATGTCGAGCGTGGCCAATGCATTGTCTGACTCGGATATAGACAACCTGTCGGCTTATTTTGCCAGCGTGAGTTGCAAATGAACAAATTACCTAGCGAGGAAAAAGTGACTACTCATCATACAAAATTGGAAGAGGAGGCCGGGACCTTGTCGCGCCGGGATTTTTTGGGATTTCTTGGCAAGGGCGCGGCTTGCGCCGGTGCATTCATTGGCGCGGGTGCGGCCATTGGTGCGGTAGAAGCCGAGACCGGCAAGCACGCGTTCCAACAGAATGACGCACAGTATGAGGAGGCGGTAAATAACCCGCCACAAATTCCGGGATACAACTGGAACGACCATCAATGGGCGATGGGTGTTGATACCACGCGCTGTATTGGCTGCTTGCGTTGCATGGAAGCATGCAAAATGGAAAACAGTGTGCAGATGGACGCGAATCATCATCGAACCTGGGTTGAGCGCTATGTCTATCTGGAAGGTTCGAATACGGCATTGGTAGACAGTCAGACCGATCCGAAAAATATCGAAAATGCCGGATCGGAAACAAAATTCCGGTTTGACGACCGCTACAGGCATGTCAAGGTTGACAAGGCATTTTTCGTGGCCAAGCTTTGCAACCAGTGCGAGCATCCGTCGTGCGTACAGGTATGCCCGACGGGCGCCACCTTTAAATCCAAGGATGGCCCGGTGCTGATAGACACGACCTACTGCATCGGATGCCAGTATTGCGTGCAGGCCTGCCCCTATGGCGCGCGAAGTTTCAATGAATCCAGGGGTACTGCCGAGAAATGCAATTGGTGCTACCACCGTATCACCAAGGGGCTTAACCCGGCATGCGTCGAGGTATGCCCGACGGGTTCGCGCATTTTCGGCGACCGAAACGACCCGGAAAGCCCGGTCAGTCTTTTTATCCGCAACAACCACGTGCAAGTGCTGAAGCCGGAAATGGGCAACGCACCCAACGTGTTTTACAAGGGAACAGACAAGGAGGTGGTTTGATGGAACACGTATTCGAGCACGTCACTCCGTATGTTGGATACGTTTATCCAAACGAGACCGATTTTGCGTGGAGCCAACTCATCGTAATTTATCCATACATCACCGGGTTGGTCGCGGGTGCGTTTGTAATTTCCAGTCTTCATCATGTGTTTAACATAAAGAGCTTTGCGCCGGTCTCCAGGTTCGCTCTGCTGACCGCGTTGTGCTTTATGTTCTTTGCGCCGACACCATTGCTGTTTCACCTGGGGCAGCCCACCCGTGCATTCAATGCAGTAATAACGCCGCACTGGACTTCCGCGATGGCAGCATTCGGTTATGTTGCCGGGTTTTACTTGTGCCTTTTGCTGCTGGAAACCTGGTTTGCATTCCGCGCCGATATCGTCGCAATGTCCAAGAGCAAAACCGGAATTATGCGCAAAGTTTATGGCTTGCTGACTCTGGGATCAGACGATGTGTCACCACGCTCGCTGGCTATCGATCATAAATTCGCCCGCATACTGTCGATGATCGGCATACCCAGCGCTTGCGGACTGCATGGGTACGTCGGATTCGTATTCGGATCGCTGAAAACTCGCGAATGGTGGTCATCTGATTTGATGCCGGTCATCTTCTTGTTGTCGGCGGTGGGTTCGGGGGTTGGGCTACTGATCGTGCTGTATGTGATCGCATCCAAGGTTCGCAAGACGGAGATTGCCGACGATACCATGCGGGGATTGCTATACGTCCTGTTTACCGCCATCACAGTCGTGATGGTGATTGAAGGCCTGGAATTACTGGAAATATTTTACAAGGCCCGCGAGGGTGTCGAAACCGTGCGGGAGTTGATCATGGGGCCGATTTGGGCCGGCATGGTAATTCAATGGGCAATGTCCATTTTCGTTCTCGCGGTAACGTCGGCATTGCTTGTCTATGATGTGCATGGAAAGCGTTTGGTTACCTGGCTCTTCCTGAGCGGGCTAGCCATCATGATTGGCGTGCTGGCGATGCGCTGGAACGTGGTGATTGGCGGGCAGGAATTGTCGAAAACCATGAAAGGGTTGCTGACCTTCTACCCGGAAGTGTTCGGTCGAGAGAGTTTGTTCGTTGTTGGGGTCATTTCCGTTTGTCCTTACGTCACGTTGTGGCTGGCTACGAAATTGTTGCCACCTTGGGAAAAAAGCAAAACTGCCATTGAAAACGCGTCAAAGTTTTCTTTGAACAAGCAGCATTCTGTCGCGTGACATGTACCGAGTAACTCGTAGCCTTGTTTTCATTTATGAATATTTTCCTTATGAGGTGCTATATGAAAAACGATATATTTTTAGGCGGCCTGGCTCTTGTTGCAGCGCTTCTGGTTATTGCATTCCCGGTGCAGGCACAAGAAGAAGTGAGCTACAAGGCCGATATACATCCGATACTTCACGACTACTGTTTGAGCTGTCACCAACCTGGAGGCAAGGGTTACGAGGCAAGCGGTCTTGACATGACCACATACCAGAGCTTGATGAAGGGTACCAAGTTCGGGTCGGTTATCAAACCGGGCGATAGCTTTACCAGTGTCTTGATCCAGCTTGTCGAGGGGCGTGCCCATGCGTCCATCAAGATGCCATTGGGGATGGAAGGTGGCCTCTCCAAGAAGAACATCAATTTACTCAAAAAATGGGTGGATCAAGGTGCAAAGGAAAATTAACAGTCCGAAAGATTTATTGAAGTGCTTTTCAGTGACTGAATGGTTGTTCCTGTAAATAGGCGAGCTTTGTGGCTTTTTGATATAGCCAGTCCTCGACAGCTTTTGGAAACAGTCTCGCGGATTGGCTTTTCAGGCGGCAACGCAAGTCGAGACTGGCTGTGTCTCAAGCATTGCCAATGTATCTATTTTTCATTGAGACACAAATGTGAAATTCAAATTAACGGAGATAGAGATTATGAAATCAATTATCGTAAACATGACAGTGGCAGCAGGACTAATGGTTGCCGGAGCCGCGATGGCGACCGAAATGCCTGATCTGGCCAAGAAAAATAGCTGTGTCGCTTGTCACACGATTGACAAGAAATTGGTCGGTCCTGCTTTTATGGATATTGCCAAAAAATACAAAGGTGCAAAGACATACTCATTCAAAGGCAAGGAATATCCTTTGGTTGAGGGCATGATGATGAAAGTATCTCAAGGCGGTTCAGGTAACTGGGGTGCCACGGTAATGGCACCTAGCGACCCGACGGGCAAAAAACAAGATCAAATTAAGGAATTGGTCGAATTTGTACTTGGCTTAGCCAAGTAAATTAGCACGCCCCTTACTCTGCCGGTCACTTCTTACGCAGGCAGCGCGGATACACTATGCCATCTTCAGGAAAAATGGCGGCCTGTTTGATAACGTTTTGAATTGTGACTGGCGGTTGCCAAACGTGAGGTAACTCGCGAATGACTTATTGGCGATTTGGAACTCGATATGTTCGTCTTCGGCGAATTCTGGCTCACGGTTTCGATGGGATGATTTATATACACGCAATTCCGGGAAGGTAGACTTTACGCTCCTAGAGGATATTTGGATCGATCAGTCCGGGATGCATCTATTCAGCTTTCCGCCGAACCGCTGCAGCAGATCCAGCATCGCAGCCGCTTTGTCCAGCGTCTCCTGATATTCCGCCTCGCATATGGAATCGGCCACAATGCCGCCTCCCGCCCAGCAGCGGATCTCATTGCCCGAATACACCAATGTACGGATGACGATGTTGGTATCCATGTTGCCGTCGTGCCCGACATAGCCGACGGTTCCGCAATACACGCCGCGCCTGTGCGGTTCGAGTTGTTCGATGACCTCCATCGCGCGTTGCTTGGGCGCACCGGTGATGGAGCCGCCCGGAAAGCAGTCGCGCAACACGTCGAGCGCGTCGCGCCCGCCTTGCAGCCTGCCTTCCACCGTACTGACCAGATGATGCACGTTGGCGAAACTCTCCACTTCGAACAGCGTCGGCACGCGCACCGAGCCCGGCTCGCAGTCCTTGCCGAGATCGTTGCGCAGCAGGTCGACGATCATCAGGTTCTCGGCGCGATCCTTGGGGTGATGGCGCAGCTCGTCTGCCAGCCGCGCGTCTTCCACCGCATCGGCATTGCGCGCCCGCGTGCCCTTGATCGGCCTGGTCTCTACCCTGCCCTGCTGCACCTGCAGAAAACGTTCCGGAGATGCGCACAGAATCTTGACTTGCGGCCAATCCAGAAATGCGGAATACGGCGCGGGACTCAAGCGCCGCAATTCGAGATAGGCGGCGCAGGCATCTCCCGATGCTTGCGCCGAATAACGTTGTGCGAGGTTGACCTGATAGCAATCGCCGGCGTGCAGATAGTTCTGCACCGCATCGAATGCGTCGCGATAGGCAGCCGGAGTGAAATTGGAGGTGATCTTTCCATTCACCCTGAAAGGCGCTTTTGCTTCATCCGATTTGAAGCGCAGTGCGCCTTGCACCCGTGCCAGGAGCCGCGGCAAGACTTGTGCAGTCTCCGCATGGCGTTGTCGCGACACGAGCCGTGCACTCAGCTCATGATGATCGACGATGATCGCCCAGTCGTAGATTCCCACTGCCATCTCCGGCAGATGCTCGGCGTCTTGCGTGAGTTCCGGAATGGCGTGATAACGGCGCGCGAGGTCGTAGCTCCAATATCCCAACGCGCCTCCGGCAAAGGGGATATCCGGCATTGGCGCGATCGGTTCTCCCAACTGTTCGCGCACAAGAGAAAAGACGTCATCTCCGGAGCAGCGCACGCCCGAAACGTCGCGTATCTCCGTCTGCCCGTCTTGCGTGACCAGAGTGGCAACAGGTTGCGCGACCAATATGTCAAAACGTCCGCTTCCTCCGCTATCCAGCCAGGCAGGCCACGGCAGATCGCGGATCGCCGCGAAGTAGGCGCTGGCATCGGCCTGGTAAGGGAGAGGAGAGCTATACAGCATCAATGATAAAATCGCGTACTGACCAATAAGGAAAACTTCACATGACCACCATCGTCGCTGTCAAAAAGAACGGATATGTCGCCATCGCGGCAGATACCCTGACCACCTTCGGCAACACCCGCCTGCATGCCTCCCAGGATGCATCGCACGACAAGATACTGCGCATCGGCGACAGCTATGTCGGCGTGTGCGGCAGCGCCGCGCACCACCTGGTGCTCTCCAGCCTGCTCGCCAAGACGCCGGACGTGCAGCTTAACAGCAAGGCCGCGATTTTCGAAACGTTCCGCAAGCTGCATCCCATCCTCAAGGAAGAGTGTTTCCTGAACCCCAAGGAAGATGAGGAAGACCCCTACGAATCGAGCCAGATCACCGCGCTCATCGCCAACTCTCACGGCATCTTCGCCATCTATTCGATGCGCGAGGTGTTCGAGTACACCCAGTACTGGGCCATCGGCTCCGGCAACGAATTTTCGCTCGGCGCCATGCACCAGGCCTACGCCCGGTGCGACGATGCGACGGACATTGCCCAGGCCGGTGTAGACGCCGGGATCGCGTTCGACAAGAACAGCGCTGCGCCGGTCACCTTGTACAAGGTGAAGCTGGACTGAGTTTCAGCCATACGGAAAACGGCACAGGTGCCGAGCGGGAATAATCCACGCTCGCATTATCTGTCTCGGTTTGGACTCCGCCTGAAAATCGGTGCCTCACCTTGGCTCCCAAAATTAGCCTTGTGGTCCATTGTCCGATGATCGGCGAGGCGGCCTAGAAGTGCGATTTCAACAAACCCGATGGGTGGCGGGAACGCCGCCCTGTCGCAAAAGGCTCCGCGCTCGCGAAGCCCAGTGCCAGCAAATCCCGTTCGTCAATGAATGCCTCCATTGCGTGTAAGGGGGTGTCGTCGGCGGTGCCCGCTTCCCCTCCTGCGGCGATCGTCGCCGGACAGTGTTTTGATGGCAGTCGAACGTCGCCACCTCGGACCGGACATGGGCCCAATCACACAATCGACATGAAACGAAAAGTCGATCTTTTCAATAGAGGAAGACCCTGTGCACTGACGTCTGCCGGAGCGTAGCGTTAACCGGCAGGTACATCCTCAGCGTTTTTTGTCTCCAAAGAGCAGGAGCAGCCCGCCAACCGCAATCGCGCCCACGCCGGCCCAAACCGGAACGTTGACCGTCTCCCTGTCCTTTATCGAAAGCTGAAGCGATCCCAGCTTTGCCTCATGGGTCTCCTTCGTGTAGCTGAAACTGCCATACACCAAACCCAGCACGCCGGCCACGATCAGCGCAACTGCCGCAATCCTGATTGCATTCATTTTGCCTTCCCCTCTTTTAAAGTGACTCTTTATTTCCCCGCCACGGGCAGCGCAACCGGGATTGAATGTCACATCCAAGAGCCACCAACAACCGGACCGCTCTGCCCGGTGGCATTTGAATGTAACCACACCGGCATCGTCACAAGCGTCGACCTTGAATGACACGAATCAGTATCATCACGACCGCGATGACCAACAGGATATGAATGAATCCACCCATGGTGTATGAAGTGACAAAGCCCAGTATCCAGAGGATAACCAGAACAATCGCAATGGTCTCAAGCATTTTCTTCTCCTTTTGATGGCAAAATATTTTCTTAAATGAATAAATCAGCTCGGTGAATGATGCACTTACTCTTGTTAAACGTTGCAGGGTGCGGCAGTTTGGCAGTCGCACCTCACGACGAACTCGAATGGCAACTCCTGGTTGCGGTCGTTACAGATTCAAAATGTTCTCGCCACTTTCGGACAGCCTCGATTGCCGGCGAACGATGCTTGAGAACCGGCGCCTGGGCCCTACAAACCCTTTTCCACAAACTCCAGCGCTCCATCCAAAGCACTCATAAATTCATCGATCTTGATGGGCTTGGTGAGATAGCGAAAGAATCCGGCCTCCAGTCCATTCTCGATATCCCTGAGCATGGCATTGGCACTCAGGGCGATAATGGGGATGTGCTTTGTAGTCTGATCCTTGCGCAGGATATTCATGGCCTCGATGCCGCTGATTCCGGGTAGATTGATGTCCATCAAAATCACGTCCGGGTGGTGAGCGCGTGCAAGCGCAACGCCATGGTTGCCATCTCGCGCACTCAACATGTTGACATGCGGGTGGCTTTCAATGATTTGTTCGACCAGCAGCAGATTGGCCGGATTGTCTTCCACATAGAGCAAACTGCGCTGCCCGGACCTTCCATGAGTTTGCGGAGAATGCGTAGCGGGCCCGATATTTTCAGTGACAAGTTGTGGCGAACTGGACTGATTCAGTTCGATCCAGAATTCACTGCCCACCCCGACAGCGCTTTCCACGCCAATTGTGCCCTCCATCAATCCAACCAGCCGTTGGGTTACCACCAAACCGATACCTGCCCCTTCTACAGTTCCGTTCTCTTGTCCAAGACGGTTGAACGGTTGAAATAGTTGCGACAGCTTTTCTGGGGGCAATCCCATTCCATTATCTTTGATGCAGATGCGTATGCGTCCTGAAGTATTCTCCGCGCACGTCACCTCGACCATTCCTTGCTCGCGGTTATATTTGATCGCGTTGGAAAGCAGGTTGACCAGAACCTCCTGGAGCCGAATTCGGTCGGCTCGGACAAAACAAGGAATGGTGAACTTTGGAAATATCAGTTTGATGTCACGCTTTTGTGCCTGGGGTTCGATTATTGCCCGGCATTCGAGCATGACTTTTTCCAGCGATAACGGTTCCGGCGACAGTGTCAGCTTGCCGGACTCTATCACTGCCAGATCGAGGATTTCATTGATCAGATCCAGCAGATACCAACCTGCTTTGAGGATCTGCTGCAGCCCGATAGACTGGATGGGTGATGACCGCGGTAAGCTGGACTCCAACACCTGTGCGAAACCAAGGATGGCATTAAGCGGAGTGCGAACCTCATGGCTCATACGGGAAATGAATTCCGATTTGGCGAGATTGGCTTTTTGCGCTGCAACCTTGGTGCGTTCCAGTTCGATGTTCTTTTCACCCAGGATTTGTTCATGGCGCCTGCGTTCGGAAAAGTCCCTAGTCAGCCTGACAAAGCCGCACAAATTTCCGCTCTCGTCCCGCATCGTTGAAATGGCGACATTGGCCCAGAATGTCGAACCGTCCTTGCGTACCCGCCAGCCTTCGACTTCCAGGCGTTCATGAGCCATCACGGCGTCCAGTTCTTGCTGCGGCTGACCGCGATCGATTTCTTCAGACCCATAGAACAGGGAGAAATGCCGGCCCATGATTTCCTCTGCACTGTATCCATGTATCCGCTGCGCTCCGCAATTCCAGCTCTCGATATGCCCCCTTGTATCCAGCATGTAAATCGCGCAGTCGGTCACACTATCCAGCATCCACCCGAAATTCGCATTGGCTTTTTGAAGCATTCCTGCAGTCTGTACGCGCTCGGTGATGTCGGTAAGCGCGACCCGCATCAAGGATGTGTCGTCTCTGTCCTGCTGTGCACGACGTAAATCGATATCCTGTACTTCCAATTTGGCTTGTAGCGCACGACATTCATGCCGGAAGGGGGCCAGGTTGTTTTGAATAATACTCATGCAGCTCCCCTTTAAAGAGGTTTAGCTTAACCACCAGATTAGTCTTGTTCACCGGAACAGCGCGGACGCGATCACCTCAGGTTGAGCACTGTATTTCAGTTTTGTGATTAACTAAATACGCGCAAATACGTATCTTGTTGATACTCCAGCCATTCTCATTTCACGCGGCCGCTACCGGGAAGATTTTCGATATGTCACTGCCGGTGCGGCGGTGATGCTCAGCGAGATATTGCCGGGGTTCGTTTAAATCGAAATATCGATTGAAAGTGATTCTGGGGAACGTGATCTTCAAGGTTGATGGAATAGAATTGTCGTTCCCGGCAACACATCATCTATCTCAACGTTTCCAACTCTGCCCCGCAATTGCCAAAACTCCTTCCTCATGCATAATGCGTTTTTCCGACCAAATTCGGCCGCATGTTCCAACGCTTCAAACACCCCTACCTGCTGCTCATACTGACCACGCTCTTCTGGTCCGGCAATATGGTGATAGGCCGAGCCATCCGCGGCGATGTGCCGCCGCTTTCGCTGGCCTTCTGGCGCTGGACCATCGCGCTGGCGCTCACCCTGCCGCTGGCCCTGCCCCATCTGCGCAGCCAATGGCCGCTGCTCAAGCGCGGCTGGAAAGCCATTGTCGTCCTCGGCCTGCTCGGGGTCGGCAGCTACAACACGCTGGCCTACATCGCCCTGCAATACACGACGGCGACCAACGCCGTATTGCTCAACTCCTTTATCCCGGTCGTCACCATCGCGTTGTCATGGGCCTTCCTGAACAAGCAGCTGCACGGTGTCGAATGGTTCGGCGTCCTGCTCTCGCTGTCCGGTGTGGCGACCATCGTCTCCCATGGCCAACTGTCCATGCTGACGGGGCTGTCGCTGAATATCGGTGATCTGTGGATGCTCGTGGCGGTACTCACCTGGGCGCTGTATACCATCGGCCTGCATTGGCGCCCGAGCGGCGTCCATCCGATGCTGATGCTCGCCGCCTTCACCGTCGTCGGCCTGCTCGCGCTGGCCCCGGCTTACGCTTGGGAAATGATGCAAGGGAGGACGATCAGGCTCAACGCAGGCGCGCTGGCAGGAATAGCCTATACCGGATTATTCCCCGGTTTCCTCGGCTACGTCTTTTACAACCGGGCGGTCGGCGAGGTCGGCGCGAGCAAGGCCAGCCTGTTCATCCACCTGATGCCGGTCTTTGGCACCATCCTCTCGGCGATCTTCCTGAACGAGATACCGCAGGCCTATCACTATGCTGGCATTGCGCTGATCTTCTCGGGGATCTACCTGACCACTGCTGCGCTGCCGCGATTGAAGCGCCGGTGATCGGCAGGTCACTGCGCCTGACGGTCGGCCTGTAGCGGCTGGCGGTCCAGCGCCTGGGTATTGACGAACGAATCGTTGTCGGCCACATATTGCTTACGGAATATCGAGTCGCCTATCCGGCCCAGCAATGTATTGTCCGGCTCCCAAAGGACTTGGAACACGGCCAGAGAATCCTGCACTCCATGAAATGCGGCGCGCGTGACGGGCCGCACCTTGTCTGCAAACCCGGATGGCAATGCATCAATGACGGTTTGAGTCGTCATGATCTGGCGCGCCCTTGTGATCGATGCCACACGGGCAGCGACGTTCACGGTATCCCCGAACACATCGTTCGCCTTGTGGATGACTTCGCCGTAATGGAAGCCGATGCGAACATGG
>DAIDAJ010000095.1 GCA_027310665.1 Sideroxydans sp.
ACAACGCGATATTGCTTGCCACCGGTTTTGATTACTGCGTACATGACTACCTCGCTAGATGCGGTTTTTAGTTACGGCATAACCTGAAGGTTAGCCTTCACTGAAATCAGGATTTTCAGAGCCGCGCATTATACATAAACCCGCCCAACCGTCAAAACCCTTTTTTCAGGGGTTTAACGCTTCATCGAGTCGAAAAACTCGGCGTTGTTCTTGGTCGCCTTGACCTTGTCGAGCAAAAACTCCATCGCTTCCAGCTCGTCCATGGGGTAGAGCAGCTTGCGCAGTACCCAGATGCGCTGCAACAGATCCTGCTTGATCAGCAGTTCTTCCTTGCGGGTGCCGGAGCGGTTGACGTTGATGGCCGGGTAGATGCGTTTTTCGGCCATACGGCGATCCAGGTGGATCTCCATGTTGCCGGTGCCCTTGAACTCTTCGTAGATCACGTCATCCATGCGGCTGCCAGTGTCCACCAGCGCCGTGGCGATGATGGTCAGCGATCCGCCTTCCTCGATGTTGCGCGCCGCGCCGAAGAAGCGCTTGGGGCGTTGCAGGGCGTTGGCATCCACGCCGCCGGTCAGCACCTTGCCGGAAGAGGGGATCACGGTATTGTAGGCGCGTGCAAGGCGGGTGATCGAGTCCAGCAGGATGACCACGTCTTTCTTGTGTTCAACCAGGCGTTTGGCTTTTTCCAGCACCATCTCGGCGACTTGCACGTGGCGCGTGGCCGGTTCGTCGAAGGTCGAGGCGACCACTTCGCCGCGTACGGTGCGGCTCATTTCAGTCACTTCCTCGGGGCGCTCGTCGATCAGCAGCACGATCAGCGTGGCATCAGGGTTGTTTGCCGAGATCGAGTGCGCGATATGTTGCAGCATCACCGTCTTGCCGGACTTGGGCGAGGCGACCAACAGGCCGCGCTGGCCTTTGCCGATGGGCGCAACGATGTCGATGATGCGGCCGGTGATGTTTTCTTCGGCGCGGATATCGCGCTCCAGCGTCATATGTACCGTGGGGAACAGCGGCGTCAGGTTCTCGAACAGGATCTTGTTCTTGGCGTTTTCGGGCGGCTCGCCGTTGACCTTGTCCACCTTGACCAATGCCACATAACGCTCGCCCTCTTTCGGGGTGCGAATCTCGCCCTCGATTGAGTCGCCGGTATGCAGGTTGAAACGGCGCACCTGGCTGGGACTGACGTAGATGTCATCCGGGCCGGCCAGATATGAGGTGTCCGGCGAGCGCAGGAATCCGAAGCCGTCGGGCAGCACTTCCAGCGTGCCTTCGCCGAAGATGCTTTCGCCTTTCTTTGCCTGATTCTTCAGCAGCGCAAAGATCAGGTCCTGCTTGCGCATGCGGTTGGCATTGTCGATCTGATTGGTGGTGGCCATTTCCACCAGTTCGGTGATGTGTTTGGTCTTGAGGTCGGATAAGTGCATATGTGGATGAGGCGCGATGGCGCTAGGTTGTGAAGAGTTGCCAGGGATGTGTTGTTACAGGGTTTGCGGGATATTCCGCGCCGAACTGCCGTGTGTGTCTTTATTTATTTTTCAGTAAGTTTCAGGACGAAACAGGGCAGTTACGGGCGGCAGACTAAAGGGTTCAGATGTGGCTGTCAATGAAAGCGGTAAGTTGTGATTTGGACAATGCGCCGACTTTGGTCGCTTCGATGTTGCCGTTCTTGAACAACATCAGCGTCGGAATGCCGCGAACACCGTATTTTTGGGGGGTTTGCTGGTTTTCGTCCACGTTGAGTTTTGCGACGTTCAGGCGTCCTGCATATTCCTTGGAGACTTCATCCAGAATCGGAGCGATCATGCGGCAGGGGCCGCACCATTCCGCCCAGTAGTCGACCAGTACGGGCAACGGTGACTGGAGCACCTCGGCGGTAAAAGTGGCATCGGTGACATAACGGATATGTTCGCTCATGTTTTGTTCTCGCTTTGGTTTAGATATTTGTTTGATGTCGGGATTGGGTACGGTCTTTGGCCGTCTGGAAGTGCAACTGGACTGGGCGGCATCCTAACCAAAAAAATCCGGGTTGGGAAGGGCTTCGGAGTGTGCTTCCTAACTCATTGATGAGGCGGGTTTTAGTTGAAGTCGCCGATAACGTCCAGGCATGTCGGGCAAAGTACAATTAAATATGCGCCTGCAGGCGAGTCCGCATCACGACTTGAAAGCCACTGTTACGCACAGTCCATTGCCGTCTTCATTGCGCGCAAGTTGCAGGGACGAAGAGTGGATCTCGGCGATGCGTTTGACGATCGACAGTCCCAACCCGCTGCCGCTGGCATTCGTGCCCAGCGGGCGATAAAAGCGTTCGGCCACCTTGTCCAATTCCATCTCCGGAATGCCGGGGCCATTGTCACATACGGAAAGTAGAGTTTGGCCATGTGCCCGTGTGATCTCTACGCGGACCGATGTGTCAGGCGGCGTATGGCGAACGGCATTATCAATCAGATTGCGCAACAGGATGCGCAGCAACACCGGATTGCCGTTTACCGCCGCTTCCATGCCTTCCGTCAATTCGAGTCGCACGCTCTGGCTCAACGCAGTCGGTGCGATCGATGAGATCACTTCAGCGGCAATTACCCTGAGTTGGCAGGGCTCCGTTGCTTCCTCGCCCAGTGTGTCGATGCGTGCAAGGGTCAGCAACTGGTCGATCAGGTGGGCGGCACGGTCGCAACCAAGGATCGCGTTGTCGAGTGCGCGCGTGCGTTCGGCGTCGGTGGAAGCCGCGCGTGCTACTTGCGCCTGTGCCTTGATGCCTGCCACAGGCGTACGCAGTTCGTGCGCGGCATCTGCGGTGAAGCGGCGCTCCTTTTGCAGGGAAGCGTCGATGCGGACGAACAGCTTGTTGAGACGGTCAATCAACGGTGCCACTTCGCGCGGCGCAGTCCCCGCGTCCAGCGGCGCGAGGTTATCCGGTTCGCGCTGAGCCACTTCGCTGGTCAACCTGACCAGCGGGCGCAGGCTGCGCGTCACGGACAGCCACAGCAGAATCGCCAGCAACGGAAGAGAGAACAATAGCGGTTTCAGCAAATTGACTGCAACGGCGCCTGATAGTTCGTCGCGTTCTTTGGTGAGTTCGGCCACATGGATCAGATTTTCGCCGGAGTCGTCCCACGTGCTGAAGACCCGCCAGTGCTGGCCGTTGATCATTCTGTCGCTGAAACCGTGTCCGATATCGGATAACGGCCTTTCTGGCGCATTCGCGGAGTGCAGGCGCAGCACGCGTCCTCCCGCCCAGACCTGGAATGCAACTCTGCGGGCATATTTGTTCAGAAGCGGCGCATGATCGGTTTCGACCTCATCGAAATCGTGTGCCTGTACGACAATCAGCGCGGCGGATTGGGCGAGGTGTGCATCCAGTATTTCGCCGAACTCCTCGCGCGCATCGAAATAGGTGAACGCAGCTGTGGCGATCCAGACTATGAGAACAGTCGCCAGCGCCAGCACCAGCAGTCTTTGCCTTAATGATCCCCGTCCGCGTATTTCAAGCATTTTTGCCTTCAGGTATCAAATAGCCGACGCCGCGGATGGTCTCGATCAATCCGGGAAACAGCTTGCGGCGCAAATGGTGGATATACACCTCGACCGCATTGCTCTCGACTTCTTCGCCCCAGGCATAGAGCTGTTCTTCGATCTGCGCGCGCGACAGCACTCTTCCTGTATTGAGCATCAGGGCATGCAGCACGGCGAATTCCTTGGCCGGGAGTTCGATCACCTGATCCCTGTAAAACACGCGGTGTGCGGCCGGATCGAGTTTCACTCCGGCAATTTTCAGTTCGGGGGCGGCTTTGCCGCTGGCACGCCGAATCAGCGCGCGCAGGCGGGCTGCCAGTTCGCCCATGTCGAACGGCTTGGCCAGATAGTCGTCTGCGCCGGCATCCAGTCCTTTTATCCGGTCATCCACCGTATCCATTGCCGTCAGGATCAGCACCGGTATCGGGTCATTGCGGCTACGCAGACGCCGCAGCACTTCCTGCCCGGACATGCGCGGCAGGCCCAGATCCAGTACCGCGGCGGCATAGGGTTCGGTGCCGAGGGCATGGTCGGCCGAAACGCCGTCTTTCATCCAGTCCACGGCGTAGCCGGACTGCTTCAATCCAGCCTGGATCGCATCGCCCAGCAGGGTATCGTCTTCGATCACCAGTACGCGCATATATTCCCCGGTCAACTCGCTGCAAGCCTCAGTCGTCTTCGTGCGGATGTTCAACCTGTGTCACATTCACGTTTTGCGGTATCGGGCCGGTTGCAGGATAGCCGAGCCAGAATGCCACGACCACCGCAAGCATTATGACACCCAGCCATGCATGAGCGCGACGGATACCTTCGTTGGGCAAGCCCGATTTCAAGCCGGTAATCATGGATCGGACCAGATTCTCGCGATGCATTACGCTGCTCAGCACGACACCGGCGACATGCAATGCCACGACCGCCAACATGGCATAGGCCGTTATCTCGTGCAGTTCTTCCAGCGCATCTCCGCCGATATCCTGAAACACAATCACACCGGCTAAGCCGGTCAGCAACCCCAAGGCCAACAGTGCAAAGACTGCCACACTGCCTGCCGGGTTGTGCCCTATATAACGGGCTGGTTTGGCTTTAAGCAAAGATGTCACATAAGCGGCGATCTCGCCGGGTTTGAACAGGAAGGAGCGGAAGCTGGCATAGCGCGAACCGACAAACCCCCAAATCAGCCTGAATGCGATCAGCCCCAGCAGGGTATAGCCGAGTGTCACGTGAATTTCGCGGTAACGCTCAGACTCGGCCGTCAGGAAAGCCCCGGCAAATGAGACGGCCAGCAGCCAGTGAAAGACCCGCGTCGGTATATCCCATATCAAGATATGTTGATTCATGATGCTCTCCCTTTATTTGGGGATTCTGATGTTGTGTTCGCTGTAATTGCCGCTTTCGGCCTGTGTATGACAGGCCGCGCAATTCGCGGCGCTTTTTACCTTCGGATTGTTCCAGGTGCGCGCCGGCACCTCGTCATGCTCGCGCTTGAACCAGCGGGTTTCGGTGATGCGCAACAACGGCTTGCCGGTTGTTTTATGTTTTTCGCGACCGGCGTTCTTTTCCAGGAAGGATCCGATTTCACGGGCGGCGGCTGGATCCAGGCTGGCATCGCTGCCGAAGTGCTTGTCCAGCCCGGACATCACCGCGCGCCACGATTCGGCGGGCAGCAAGCGCGGTGGGAAAGCCACATGGCAGGCGCCGCATTCGGTTTGCCACAGGGCATTCCTGGCAGGGGCAACACGTTCATTGTCATCGTCGTCTTCAGCATGGACGGCCGAAATCATCGCACCCGACAGCAGTACAGCCAGGCCCAATATGCGGAAAGGATTCTTGGTATTGAACAGCATGGCAGTCTCCTCAGCTCTTTACGGTGAGCAGGTAGGTGAGCACGTCGCCTTTTTCCTGCGGTGTGCAAACACGATCGAGCACGTCGTTGCAATTGCGCTTGAACCATTTTTCCACTTTTGCGGCATCGGTGAAACGTTCCGGATTCGAAGCAGGGGCGAGCGGCTTGATGATCTTCGAGGTCTTGGCGTGCTTGCCGGAGGCTGCCGGATTTTCGGTGTGGCATGAGGAGCAACGCAATTCGTTGCCGTGCGTCTGCTTGAAGAAACGCTCGCCGCGTTCGGCCGAGAATCCCTGAAAGCCGATGGTGGACGCTTTTGCCTCGGTCTTGAGGGCGGTCAACACATCGTCCGGCGTTTGCGCGGCGGCGGACAGCGACGTCAACCCCGCGACAGCGACAAACACCAGCACAAGCACATGAAATATGCGAATCATTTTCGATCTCCTTGGTTGCATTGCGAGGAATGCAGGATAGGAGCGCCAGCTTAAATATCCCTTAAGCGGGATACGGAAATGAAATGCGGTGTCGGGTAACGCTTGCCGTGAAACTGCAGCCTTACATGCGCCATGAATACAGCGTCGAACGATGCAGGTCATCGACAGTGACGCTTTCATGCGGCGGCTGGTTGTGTACCGCGAAGGTATTGCTGATGAACAGGCTGCCCGGGCGCATCTCCCGTCTGGCCTTGTTCCACAGTGCATCCATCGGCACCGGTGAGAGATAGGCGAAAACCACGTCATATTGCGACAGGTCGCAATCCCACAGGCTGCCGCGACGCACAGAGCAGTGAGGGTAACCGCCGAATCTGATGCGCAGCCAGCTCCACAGAAACGGCAATGGGGCGACCTCTATGCCATGGTAACGGCCGCACGGGCGGCTATCGGCGAGGTGCGTCAGCACGCCGCCTATGCCAGAGCCGAGGTCGACGAAGGTGAACGGCTGTTCTGCTGGCAGCAACGTCTCCAATGCCTGCCACACCTTTCTGCTGGACAGGTAGAGCGGGACCTGTGTGCGGAAAGTGCTCCAATACACCACCAGCATGACGAGGAAAATGGCGAGGAAGAAACCGGGCGGGATGTCGAGCGCCAGCATCAGCACCAGTGCAGGCGCGAAAGCGAACTGGATGAACAGCCACCAGCGGGCGATGCCGGCGATGCGGCTTAGAACGGCGGCCAGCGTTCCGCAGAGCAGTGCGAATGCCAGCGGAGCGGGATGCAGGGAGAACTGGCGCAAAGTCAGGACGACAAGCGCAACCGCCGTCAGTTGCAGCAGCAGGGCGAGGATCGAAGGGGGGAGCTTCTTCGGCAGTATGGTCACGCACGCACCAGGCCGGCTTCGACCTCGTCCCGTTTGGCCTTGCCCGCCAGGCGCTCCACCAGTGTCAGCGCAAAATCCATGGCGGTACCGGGGCCGCGCGAGGTGATGAATTTGCCGTCCTCGACCACGGCCTGGGGCTGGCGCAGGACCTTCGGGAACGCGTCGAGTGCGCCGGGGAAGCCGGTTGCGCGCTTGCCGTCGAGCAACCCTGCCGTTGCGAGCACCGAAGGTGCGGCGCATACGGCGCAGACAAAAAGGTCGTCTGCCGCCATGCCTTGCACGAGCTTGATGATGCGCGCATCGGATTTGAGATTGTTGGTGCCTGGCTGGCCGCCGGGCAGCACTACCATGTCGAAACGGCGCTTCAGCGCTTCATCCAGCGAGGTATCGGGGATCAGCATGGTGCCGCGGCTGCCGCGTATCGGTTGCCCGTCCAGGCTGGCGCTCACGGCTTCGATGCCGCCGCGGCGCAGGATGTCCAGAACGGTGACGGCTTCCAGTTCTTCGCTGCCGTTTGCCAAAGGAACAAGTACGGTTTTCATGTCAGAAGCTCCCCGCAATGCGTACGCCAATTAGACCCGGTGCAAGCTCGGGAAGCAAGGCCACCTTCGCGGAACGCAGGCCGTTGTTATAGGAAACCACGCTCTTGCCGACCAGCGTGCCGATCATCGCACCCGCGACCACATCCGATGCGAAATGCGCCTGATGGTAGATGCGGGCGAGGCCGACCAGGCTGGCGATGGAATAGCTTGTGCAGGTCACCCAAGTCTCGTCGTAATGGTCGGAGATGACCGAGGCGAGCGCAAAAGCTTCCGTTGCATGCCCGGAAGGGAATGACGAGTTGATGTTGCTGAACGGCTTGAAATTGAATGCACCTGCGTTGTCGCGAGGACGGCTACGCCCAGCCACCAGCTTGAAGGCGGGGGTGACGATGCCGCTGGCGATCAGGCTGGCAGTGAGCGCGTCCTGTGCAACCTGCATTGAGGTCTTGTCATCGGCGAGCGTACCAGCCAGATAGAAGCCGCCCACGACGCCCACCGCATATGGCTTTCCGAAGCGTTCTACCTGGGTGAGGAAAGAGTTGTCGCCGGAATGGCGTCGCATCTCGTCGCGCAGGGGGCGGTCGATGATCAGTGCCGTGCCGACCACGACAAGCGAAGCCCATCCCGCCTTGCGCCAATCCGCTTCATCCCAGCGTGCCGGGGCGGTGACGACGTGCTTTACGTCATCGATCACTATTTCAGGGTAGGAGAGTTCGTCCGCGCTGACCCCGGATATCGAACCCAGGGCGAGCAATGTGAAGAGAAAGGAGTGCGAAGTACGCTTCAATCGCGGAAATTCTGGTACTGCAAGGGAAAGTCGGTGATGGTCTTCTTGACGAAGGCGATGGCATCCTGCAAGTCGTCCCGGTTCTTGCCTGTCACGCGCACGGTGTCGCCCTGAATGCTGGCTTGTACCTTCAACTTGCTGTCTTTGATGTGTTTGACGATCTTCTTCGCCAGCTCGATTTCGACACCAACCTTGACTGTGCAGCTGCGTTTTACTTTGTTGCCGCTGACCTTTTCGATCTTGTCGCTGATGTCCAGGCATTTGATATCCACGCCGCGTTTGGTCAGCCTGCCGTTGAGGATGTCCTGCACCTGGTTCATCTGGAACTCGTTGTCGGCATGCACGGTGAGTACCAGTTCCGCCTGTTCGACGCGTGCATCTGAACCCTTGAAGTCGAAGCGCGTGCCGACTTCCTTGTTGGTCTGCTCAACCGCATTCTTGACTTCGGTCTTGTCTACTTCGGAAACGATATCGAAAGAGGGCATGTTCTATCCTTAAATTTCATGCGTTCCCTCTCCCGCTTGCGGGAGAGGGGCCGGGGGAGAGGGCAGTGTTTAACCAAAACTGCAAACGTAATGTACCGCATCCTCACCAGTGTGAATATCGAAGCTGCCGTTGGCGGTAACGCTGAAACTGCTGCCCTCGGCGTAGGTCTTGAAGCCGGATTCCCCGGCGATCTTCACCTGACATTCGCCTCCGCTGATCTCCATCAGTTCCGGCGCGCCGACGTTGAAGGTGAGCTTGCTGTTGGGGAGGACCACGCCGACGGTCTTGCGCGAGCCGTCGGGGAAGAACACCGAGTGCGAAACACACTTGCCGTCGAAGAATACATTGGCTTTCTTGCCGACGCTGACGTTGTCGATTTTGTCTGACATGCTGGAATTCCTTTTTTGCAGTTAAGTTATTTGGGTTCGATGGCTTTGACGCCTTTTTGGTAGGTCGAGTAGATATAGATCGGGATGTTCAGGTCGCCAAGATGTTTCTCGATCAGCGGTTTGACGTCGTTCCAGTCCAGGCCGTTGATGCCGCAGGAAAGGCGCGGCAATGCGAGGCTGGGCACTTTTTCTTTCTGCGCAAAGCTGCGCAAGGCATGTAGCGTATGGTTTACGTGGCTGAGGGTGGCATGCCCCGGCTTGCTGCCGTGATCATAAGCACCGTCCTGCGTGAACAGGTTGACGAGGTAACGGCCATCTGCACTCATCCAGGTCCACAGCTCGCCGGGTTTGGGGTGCTGGGTCTGGCAATAATGGCGGAAGTCCTTGTACATGGACGGCATGCGCTCACGCAACTGCAGCGCGAGCCCGTGATGGAAGTCATCGTTCGGCGCGACGCCCTGTACGATGGCTTTTGCGCCGCTTAACAGGATGTCGCCACTCAGGTCGTGAAGCATGGTGTCTCCCCGGGTCTGGCCTTACTTGCGATTCTTCAGGTTCGCCGCGATGCGCATGCGCAAGGCATTCAGTTTGATGAAGCCGCCCGCATCCTTCTGGTCGTAGGCACCCTTGTCGTCCTCGAAGGTGGCGATGGTCGGGTCGAACAGCGAATCGGTCTTGGAATCGCGACCGACGACGATTACATTTCCCTTGTAAAGCTTGACGCGCACCCATCCGTTGACGCAGGTCTGGGTGTGGTCGATCAGCGTTTGCAGTGCCTTGCGCTCCGGGCTCCACCAGTAGCCGTTGTAGATCATGCTGGCGTAGCGCGGCATCAGGTCGTCCTTCAGGTGGGCCACTTCGCGGTCCAGCGTGATGGATTCGATGGCGCGGTGCGCCTTCAGCATGATAGTGCCGCCGGGGGTTTCATAGCAGCCGCGCGACTTCATGCCGACGTAGCGGTTCTCCACCAGGTCGAGGCGGCCGATGCCGTGTTTGCCGCCCAGCTCGTTCAGCTTGGTCAGCACTTGTGCCGGAGACATCTTGTTGCCGTTCAGTGCCACGATGTCGCCATTGGCGAACTCGAGGTCGAGGTATTCCGCGGCATCCGGTGCATTTTCCGGCGAAACGGTCCAGCGCCACATGCTTTCTTCAGCCTCAGCGGCCGGGTCTTCCAGGTGCCGCCCTTCAAAGCTGATATGCAGCAGGTTCGCATCCATGGAGTAGGGCGAGCCGCCGTTCTTGTGTTTCATGTCGATCGGTATGCCGTGCTTTTCCGCGTAGGCCAGCAGCTTCTCGCGACTCAGGAGATCCCATTCGCGCCAGGGCGCAATGATCTTGATACCGGGCTTGAGCGCATAGGCGCCCAGTTCGAAGCGCACCTGGTCGTTGCCCTTGACGGTCGCTCCGTGCGAGATGGCATCGGCACCGGTCTTGTTGACGATGTCGATCAGGCGCTTGGCGATCAGCGGGCGCGCGATGGAGGTGCCGAGCAGGTATTCGCCTTCGTAGACGGTATTGGCGCGGAACATCGGGAACACGAAATCGCGCACGAATTCTTCGCGCAGGTCGTCGATGAAGATGTTTTCCGGCTTGATGCCGAATTGCAGTGCCTTCTGGCGCGCGGGTTCGAGTTCCTCGCCCTGGCCGAGGTCGGCGGTGAAGGTGACGACTTCGCATTTGTAAGTATCCTGCAGCCATTTCAGGATGACCGAGGTATCGAGTCCGCCGGAGTAGGCCAGGACGGCTTTTTTGATGTCAGACATGTTTATCAACCCAGTTAGTCAATCATTAGTTCAAAGGAAACGACAAATCCGATGATGACCATGAGTGCAATGGCCACCAGGAAAATGATATCGGCAACCTGCTCCAGTTTTTCCGCACGTTCTGGATGGCGAATGGAAAAATAGGACAGCATGGCGCTTGTCAGGAAAAACAGGCTGTCGAAAGCCAGCAAGTCGTCTACATGTCTGCTGATGCTGTGTTTGGGAATGAGTTGCGACACGCTGATGACAGTCATGCAGACCCCGATCATGGTGGCCGAAGACGGCAGGATGTGGTCGGCCAGCCGGCTTTTCTGGCTGTGATGCGTGGTTTCCTTTTTCGGGGAGCTGTCGCTCATGCCGATACTTTTCCCAACAACAGGTATTCCATCAGCGCTTTCTGTGCGTGCAAACGGTTCTCCGCCTCGTCCCACACGACAGATTGGGCGCCGTCGATGACTTCCGCCGAGACTTCTTCGCCGCGATGCGCGGGCAGGCAGTGCATGAAGATGGCATTCTTGGCTGCAACGCGCATCATGTCGCCATCGACTTGCCAGTCGGCGAAGTCTTTCATGCGCTCTTCGTTCTCTGCCTCGAAGCCCATCGAGGTCCATACGTCGGTGGTCACCAGGTCGGCGCCGCGAGCGGCTTCCATCGGGTCGGTGAATTCTTCGTAATGGTCTTCGCCGAACAGGCCTGCACGCTCCGGCTCCACTTCATAGCCGGGCGGGGTGGATACATGCACGTTGAAATCCAGAATCTCGGCCGCCTGCAGCCAGGTGTTGCACATGTTGTTGGAATCGCCGATCCACGCCACCGTCTTGCCTTTGATGCTGCCGCGATGTTCGACATAGGTATAGATATCGGCCAGCACCTGGCATGGGTGGTATTCGTTGGTCAGGCCGTTGATGACCGGCACGCGCGAGTTGGACGCGAAGCGCTCGATGATGTCCTGTTCATAAGTGCGGATCATCACGATGTCGCTCATGCGCGAGATGACCTGGCCGGCATCTTCCACAGGTTCGCCACGGCCCAGTTGGGAGTCCCTGGTGTTAAGGTAGATGGCCGAACCGCCGAGCTGTTGCATGCCCGCCTCGAACGACAGGCGGGTGCGTGTACTGGCCTTCTCGAAGATCATCACCAGCGTGCGGTCGGTCAGCGGCCAGTACTTTTCATAGCGCTTGAAGCGCTCCTTGATGATGCGGGTGCGCTCGAACAGGTATTCAAGTTCGTCACGGCTCAGGTCCTTGAATTGCAGGAAATGCTTGATCGGTTTGCCGCTCATATTCACTCCTGCGCCAAGAAGTCCACCACCAGCGGGCAGAGTATATCCAGCAACTGTTGCGCTTCGGTTTCAGAGAAGATGAGCGACGGCAGCAAGCGGATCACGTTGTCCGCGGTGACGTTGATCAGCAGGCCATTCTCCCGCGCCTTGGTGACGATCTCGCCGCACGGCTTGTCGAGCTCTATGCCCAGCATCAGTCCCTGGCCGCGCACGGCGACGACGCCTTTGACGCCGCCTAGCCTGGTCTTGAGCTGCTGCTTGAGCCAGGTACCCAACTGCGCGGCATGATCCAGGAGCTTGTCCTGTTCCATGATGTTCAGCGTGGTCAGCGCAGCGGTCGAGGCGAGCGGATTGCCGCCGAAAGTCGAGCCGTGATTGCCCGGCTTGAATGTGCCCGCGGCTCTGCCTGCAGCCAGGCAGGCGCCCACGGGGACGCCTGAGCCCAGGCCTTTGGCCAGGGTCATCACGTCGGGCATGATGCTGGTGTGCTGGAAGGCGAACCATTTGCCGGTCCGGCCCAGTCCGCACTGCACCTCGTCCAGCATCAGCAGCCATTC
Organism: Sideroxydans sp.; assembly: GCA_027310665.1. Classification (GTDB taxonomy): domain Bacteria; phylum Pseudomonadota; class Gammaproteobacteria; order Burkholderiales; family Gallionellaceae; genus Sideroxyarcus. The sequence continues at coordinate 12,483 of DAIDAJ010000095.1, forward strand.
ATGTTCGTCGCAGATATTGCGCACGCCTTGCAGATAGCTGATATCCGGGGTGCGGATGCCGCCTTCGCCCTGGATCGGCTCGACCAGCACGGCAACGATATTGGGGGTATGTGCAGCGACCTGCCGGATAGCGTCCAGGTCATCGTAAGGAACGCGTACGAATCCTTTGACCAGCGGCTCAAATCCCGCCTGCACCTTGCGGTTGCCGGTGGCGGAGAGGGTGGCCAGCGTCCTGCCGTGGAAGGCCTTTTCCATCACGATGATGGTCGGTGTGTCGATGCCGCGCTGGTTGCCGTACAGCCTTGCCAGCTTGATGGCTGCTTCGTTCGCCTCGCAGCCGGAGTTGCAAAGGAACACTTCCTGCATTCCGGAGAGTTCGCACAATTTGTCCGCGATCAGTTCCTGTTCGCGGACCTGGTACAGGTTTGAAGTATGGATCAGCTTGCCGATCTGCGCGGTAAGCGCGGCGGTGAAGCGCGGGTGCGCATGCCCAAGAGTGTTGACCGCGATACCGGACAGCGCATCCAGGTAGCGCTTGCCATTGACGTCCCATAACCAAACTCCCTCACCGTGGGTGAAGGTAATGTTTTGCCGAGCATAGGTGTTCATCAAATGTGACATGGCAAGGTTTCCCGGTCTTGTTGTATCTCAGATGTTCGAACTATAAACAAAAAAGGCCGACAACATCGTCGGCCTTTTGTCGCAGACTGGTCGTCTGCAATAAATCAGGCCATCGCCTTGATCGCAGCGGACAAGCGGCTCTTATGTCGGGCAGCCTTGTTCTTGTGGACGATCTTCTTGTCGGCGATGGAATCTACCACACTGGTGGATTCGTTGAACACGGCTTGTGCGGCAGCCTTGTCGCCAGCTTCGATTGCCTTGGTGACCTTCTTGATCGCGGTACGCAGCTCGGAACGCAGGCTGGCATTGTGCTGGCCTTGCTTGACTGCTTGTCTTGCACGTTTTCTAGCTTGTGCGCTATTTGCCATGACTACTACTCCTTGAGAATTCGGCTTTTCAGAAAGGGGCGCATTCTAGAGGCTC
>DAIDAJ010000124.1 GCA_027310665.1 Sideroxydans sp.
TCACCCGTTCGCCACTCGCCACCAGGGTTGCCCCCGTGCTGCCGTTCGACTTGCATGTGTAAAGCATGCCGCCAGCGTTCAATCTGAGCCAGGATCAAACTCTTCAGTTCAATCTAGCAATTTTTAACCAATCCTTTCGGACCGGTCGATCTCACTCAAAGCGAATTTACTTTTTATCGTATCTTCGACTTCGTGAGGGTACTTCTATATGTCTTGAGTTCGACTCCATCACCTAAATGATTTCGTCTGCCCAGATACAGGTACCCACACTAATCGGTTGTTTCTTCTATCTTTTAAAGAGCTTTGCTACCGCTTTCTTCACTGCCTCAGCGGCGAAGAGGTGCGCATTATATAGATGGCGAACTTAGCGTCAAGCGTTTTGTAAGATATATTTCACATTCTCGTGATCCCACTGTGAAACTCGCTCGAAAAGTACAATGCTCTCCTTCGTAATCCATCGTGAATGCACATCGTGAAATTGATATTGGGTATCGAGTCTTCCTGTGACGAAACCGGCATCGCGCTGTATCACACCGAGCGCGGCCTGCTGGCACATACGCTGCACTCGCAGATCGCGCTGCATAACGAGTATGGCGGCGTCGTGCCCGAACTTGCGTCGCGCGATCACGTTCGCCACGCGCTGCCGCTGATCCGCAGCGCCCTGCAAAAGGCCGACTGCTCCCTCCATGACATCGACGCCATCGCTTACACGCAGGGCCCGGGGCTGTCCGGCGCCTTGCTGGTCGGTGCGAGCATCGCCTGCGCACTGGCCTATACGCTGGATGTTCCGACATTCGGTGTGCACCATCTCGAAGGGCACCTGCTTTCGCCGCTGCTGTCCGATCCGGCGCCGGAGTTCCCGTTCGTCGCTCTACTGGTCTCCGGCGGACACACGCAATTGATGCGCGTGGACGGCGTAGGTCGTTATACATTGCTCGGCGAATCGGTAGACGATGCTGCCGGAGAAGCGTTCGACAAGAGCGCGAAGCTTCTGGGCCTGGATTATCCGGGCGGCGCCCTGTTGTCCAAACTGGCCCAGCACGGCACGCCAGGACGCTTCAAGCTGCCCCGCCCGATGTTGCACAGCGGCGACCTGGATTTCAGTTTCAGCGGATTGAAGACCGCGGTGCTGACGCTCACGCAACAACACAACCTGGACGAACAGACGCGCGCCGACATCGCACACGCCGCACAGGAAGCGATCGTGGATGTGCTGGCAAGCAAGGCGTTGGCCGCACTTGGGCAGACCGGACTGGATCAATTGGTCGTGGCGGGCGGCGTGGGCGCAAATCGGCTATTGCGCAGCCGCCTGAGTGAGAGCGTCGAAAAACGCGGCGGCAAGGTGTTTTATCCCGACCTGGAATTCTGCACCGACAACGGCGCAATGATCGCCCTTGCGGGCGCGATGCGATTGCAACATCAGGCAGCACAGCGCGACTATCGCTTCAACGTCAAGCCGCGCTGGGATTTGCAGGAGTTGAACTACCCCTGCTGAGCATCTTTCTTCTTATTGCCGATCTTGCTCTCCCTGCCCGTCATCAGGTTCTGGATATTGGTCTTGTGTCTCCAGATCAGCAGCATGGACATGATGGCCGTCGCCAGGACCAGTTCGGGGCGCAAATGAATCAGCATGGCATAAGTTGGAGCGGCGATCGCCGCGACGATGGCCGCCAATGAAGAATAGCGGAACACCACAGCCACAAACAGCCAGGTCGCCAGTACCGCCAGCCCCATCCATACATTCAATGCAAGCAACACGCCCAGCGCGGTCGCCACGCCTTTCCCGCCTTTGAACTTAAGGAAAACCGGGAAGACATGGCCGAGAAACACCGCCAGGGCGACCAGGGACACCAATAACAGGCCCTGGTCATCGTGAGGCCCGAAGTAGATCGCCAGAAACACCGCCAGCCATCCTTTCGCCGCATCGCCCAGCAAGGTCAGCGCGGCAGCCGCCTTTTTCCCGCTGCGCAACACATTGGTCGCGCCCGGATTGCCGGAGCCATAGGTACGCGGATCGGCCAGCCCGAACGCTTTGCTCATCAGCACCGCGAAAGAAACCGAACCTAGCAGATAGGCGCATACAACAAAGATAAGAGTGGTCATCTGGAATACCTTAAAATGCGAGCGGCGGATTTTACTCGAATGCGCCACTGCAACCAAACGAACGGCTTCATCTATGGACATCATCTTTCTGCGCGAACTCAAAGTCGTCACCCTCATCGGGATATATGAACGGGAGAAGCGCGTGCCGCAGACCCTGCAACTCGACCTGGAGATCGCCTTGCCGAACAGCCGCGCCTGCCAGAGCGACGACATCAGGGATGCGCTGAACTATGCCCAGGTCGCGCAGCACATCCAGACCGTATTGAGCAACGCGCATTTTTCGCTGCTGGAGACCCTGGCCGAACACATCGCCCAGATCATCCTCAAGGACTTCAATGCGCCCTGGGTCAAAGTCAGCGTCGCCAAGCTGCAAGCCATCCGCGACTGCAAAATGGTCGGCATCAGCATCGAACGCGGACAGGTGCGTTAGCCACCGTACAAGAAGGATTTGCCCAACCCCCTCTTTTTATGGATAATGCCCGCCCTTAATCGGTATCCGTGCGCGTACAAATGCCGCGCCCAACTTTAGCTAGGAAGACAAAATGAAAGCCGCCATCCACCCTGAATACAAAGAGATCGCAGTGACATGCAGCTGCGGCAACAAGTTTACGACCCGCTCCACCATGGGCAAACCAGCGCTGCACGTTGAAGTGTGCTCCGAGTGCCACCCCTTCTACACGGGCACGCAGAAGATCGTGGACACCGCAGGCCGCATCGAGAAGTTCCGCAGCAAATACAATACCGGCGCCAAGACCGCCGCTTGATGCGACTTCATCAAGAGTAAAGAGCAAAAGGCAGCGCTCGCTGCCTTTTTCTTTTATCCGGCCGCAAAGTCTCATCCGGCACGACGCCCAAACGGGCTGCCGACCATCCTCTCACTTGCCGATCCTACCCCTGTCAGGCGGGTAATACCCACACAAAGCTGGCGCAACACCGGTCATTAGGTAAGAATGGGAGAAATGAGCAGCCCCATTGGCATCCACAATGTCCACAAGGCAGGCCCGCCGCGGGACAGACTTTCGAGATCATCGAATAAAATACATAGATGTACGCCTACTTCACCAAGTTAAAAGAACCCGAGATCACGCCGATCAAAGCGGGCTTCCTGTTCCTGTTGTGCGCAACCTGGTTGCTGACCGGACTCGTCGGGCACGATCCTTGGAAACCGGATGAAGCGTATGGCTTCGGGCTGATCTATCACATCATCCGGAGCCACGACTGGGTCGTCCCGATCCTGGCCGGAGAACCCTACCTGGACAAGCCGCCGCTGTATTACTGGACCGCGGCGCTGTTTGCCAAAGCATTCGCCCCCGTCCTGCCGCTGCATGACGGCGCGCGCCTGGCGACGGGCTTTTACACCGCATTCACCCTGCTGTTCGTCGGCCTCACCGGACGCGAACTGTTCGGAAACAATCGCGGCTGGCCTGCCGCCATCATCCTCATCGGCTGCCTCGGCATGCTATTGCACGCACACGAGATCCTCACCGACAACACGCTGATCACGGGCTGCGCCATGATGCTGTACGGCTACGCATTGAGCCTGCGACGCACAATACTGGCCGGCGTACTCATCGGCACCGGCCTTGGCATCGGCTTCATGAGCAAAGGATTCATCGCGCCGATGCTGTTCCTGCTCATCAGCATCGGCCTGTTGTTCTTCCGCAACTGGAGAACGCGGGCATACTTCACCGCGCTGGGCGTCGCCCTGCTCTGCGCACTTCCGTGGCTCATCGTATGGCCATGGCTGCTCTTCCAGCGCTCTCCCGATCTCTTCATCGAATGGGCGTGGACGCGCAACATCGGACGCTGGTTCAGTTACGCGCGTAACGGCAACTTCCGCGAAACATTCTATTACCTGAAAGCCCTGCCCTGGATGGCGTGGCCCGCTGCGCCGCTGGCCGCGTGGACGGTGTGGGAAGCGCGCAAGCGCATCGTGCAGGAAGCGGAGTTCCAGCTATTGCTGACCAGTTTCGTCGTCATGCTGGTGTTGCTGAGTTTCGTGCCCGACATCAACGACCAGAACGGCCTGCCCATGCTGTTGCCGATCGCGCTGCTTGCCACCGCCGCGCTTTCCACCGTGCGGCGCGGCGCGGCGAACGCGCTGGACTGGTTCGGCATCATGACTTTTGCCCTGCTCGCCATCGCGTTGTGGTGGGGCTGGGCCGGATTGCTGCTCGACAACAATGCCAAGATCACACACTGGCTGAAGGACTACCAGCCCGGTTTTGATGCAACCTTCAATGCGACCCCGTTCTGGATCGCATCCGGCGTTACCGTGGGGTGGATTGTGCTGGTATGGAGAGTTGGCCGTTCGGTGCGCCGTTCGCTGATCAACTGGGCTGCCGGCGTCACGCTGCTGTGGATACTCATCATGACTTTATGGCTGCCCTGGCTGGACACCGGCAAGAGCTACCGCCACATGGTCGACGACCTCAAGGCGAGCCTGCCGCAAAAATACAACTGCATCGCCGGCGTGCGCATCGGCGACAGCCAGCGCGCGATGCTGCAATACTTCGGCGATATCAACACGCGCCCCAGGTCTACACGCGTGTGCGACCTGCTGCTGGTGCAGGGAAATCGCATCGCCAAGCCGATCGAAGACGAGATCGGCTGGGACAAGATCTGGGAGGGTGGCCGCAAAGGCGACCAGAACGAACGCTTCCGGCTTTATCAGCGCGTCAGGCAATAGAACTTAGGTTGACGGCCTCACTTCGCGCCGTCGACTTGCACGATGCGGATATCTTCCAGCGGTTCAGTGCCCTTCGCCAGACGCAGGAAGCGGGGAAAAGTGCCGGTCTTGTGTATTACCCAGCGTCCTTGTGCCACTTGCTCGACATGCCCCAACCGCCCGCTCATCTGCGCCAATTGCTCGCCGGTGACCAGCAGGTAATAACGGCCAGTCTGCGGCAGCGGCGCCGCGTCGTCCACCGCAAAACAGGGTGAGCGGTTATACAGCCCCAGTTCCCGCGCCACGATATCCATCTGGTAAACATAGATCGGCGTCTCCGGCTTGCCCGTCAGCTGCGCGTTCGCATTGTGCGCAACGCTGCTGGCTGCGAACGTCAACGCATTCGTCAGCACCAGAAATGCATACAGCATCGCGATGCCGAACACCGGATATGCCAGCACGGCACCGGCACGCAGATGCTCGCGCGTCACATAGCCGTACAGCAGCAAGGCAGCGAATATCGCCAGTACCACAGCCATCACGATAGCGTTGGCCACATACACGCTCAGCCCGACAGCCAGCACGACCAGCAGAAGCGTCAGCATCAGTTGCGCAACGAGAAGCGCGCGACCACGAGCCAGCGGCGCCAGCCAGTCATGCAGGAATTTCCCGCACAGGATGGCCGCGAACGGGAACAGGATCACCGTGTAGTGATCGAGCTGGAAGCTGGTCGCGCTGAACAGCAGGAAGGTGATGAAAAAAGCACCGCACAGGAACACAAAACGCGCCTGCCCTTCGGTACCAGGTACAAAGAACTTGCGCACGCCGGAAGCCATCGCCGCCACAAACACCGCCACCCACGGCAGGAACGCCCACAGGAACACCAGCACGAAATAGAACGGATTGCCGTTGGTGTTCTTGATCGGCCCGGTATTGAAGAAGCGCCCGAACTGGCTGTCCCACAGGAAGAATTTGATGCCGGAGACATGCGTCTGCCCGAACACCACTTTTTCCGGATGCATATCGAATTGCCGGTACAGCGCGACCATTTCCGGCGAGGTGAACAGCAGCGACAGCGCAAGCGCCAGCAGCCACTTGGCGCTCCACAATTTGCTCCACTGCTTGCGGTACATCCACATGCACACCAGGCCACTGGTGATGGTGATCAGTGTGAACACGCCCTTGGTCATCACGGCACAGGCGCTGAACAGCGCGCCAAGCAGCAAATATTGAATCTTGGCTTGGGCGTCGTAGCGCAGCCAGTAATAGCACGCGCCCATGATGAAACCGGTCAGGTAGGTCTCCGCTTTCACCTCGATGGAAGAATCCATCAAGTGATAGACCGACACATATACCAGCAACGACAGCCATGCCGTCTCGCGCCCATAGAACAGGCGCGCGATGCGCCAGGTGTAATAGCCGCCAATCAGGTGAAACAGGAAGCCCGGCAGGATGTAGGTGAACGCGCTGACGCCGCCGATCTTGAAAAACAGCGCCGTGATCCAGAACGGCATATGCGGCTTATCCAGCCAGTCCTTGCCGTCCAGCACCAGGTTCGCCCAGTCGTTGTTGAGCGCGATGTGCTGCGACAGGGCCGCGTAGGTGACGGAATCGCCGCCGTTGATGATGGGGGAGAGCATGGCGGCGGCGTTGATGAGCAACGCGAAGAGGGTCAGCCATTTGGCTTGATGGGAGATGTTCATTGTTGCAATGCTACCTTTTTATTTGTTTCCGCCAAACTCCTCCGTTCGTGGTGAGCTTGTCGAACCATGAACGGGTTCGATCTATAACTTCCAAATTCAACACCAACACCTCCAACCCTCAGGTGGGCGCAAAGCGCCCACCTGCTCAAAAAGACAGCGTGGGCACTTGTGCCCACCCTACTATGCTTTTGAATTTCTTTCCCCTGTGCGCCGCCTCGATATTTCGCCAACAAGCGGAGGTTTAGGCGAGCACTGTTTGAGCTCCGCGGCAGGGTACGTTTTGTGTACCCTGCTAGGGCGAGTTGCGCAGCCCCGCTTGTTGGCGAAATATCGAGGGAACCCGAAGGGCGGCAAACCGGGGGCGACTTCTTTTGGTTACTTTTCTTGGCAAGACAAGAAAAGTGACTTGCTGCCGGGCAACCCCCGGCGGTTTTCTTTAAGCCATACGACGCAATGCCCGTTGCTTGTTGCGTCCAACGCTTGCTGATACATCACACATCGAAAATTTCATGCGCGCGATTTTGGAGAAGATACCTTTCAAACTCGTAACTATGAGTAAGTTTCTCTACTTTCTTTGGTTTGGCTGTTGGGTCAACGTACATGCCAAGATGATACCGACCATTTGATGTTTGTTGGGCTAATTCGGCCACCTCTTCCTGAGATAGCAACCAAATTCTCTGAGAAGACAAATCGACAAGTGCAGCGTAGTAGGCTGGGCTCTCTACAGGAACCCACCAATCAAGAATATCTTTCCCTTTCCCGCCAGCAGGCTTGGGCCGGAGATTGGTTTTAACCTGTATTGTAATGGGCCTTAAGTTTCGTGGTGAATATGCAACCAAATCAACACCAGAATCTGTGGTGAGGACAGCTGACTCAACCTCACGCAACAAGAGCTGATATTGAACCAATAACTCGCCACATTTTCCAATTTGTGCAGTTTTCATTTTATTGAGAAGCCCCTTATGTACTCACCTCAACTTCGGCGTATCACACACCACATCCCCATTCTGCCCTCTATGCCTCAACGCATGGTCGATCAGCACCAGCGCCAGCATCGCCTCCGCGATCGGCGTAGCACGAATCCCCACGCAAGGATCGTGACGCCCCTCGGTGGAAACGCTCACCGGCTCGCCCGCCTTGTTGATGGACATGCGCGGCAAGCGGATGCTGGAGGTGGGCTTGATGGCGTATTGCGCGACGATGTCCTGCCCGGTGGAGATACCGCCGAGGATGCCGCCCGCATTGTTCGACAGGAAACCTTGCGGCGTGAATTCGTCGCCGTGTTCGCTGCCGCGCTGGGTCACGCAGGCGAAGCCCGCGCCGATCTCCACGCCCTTCACCGCGTTGATGCTCATCAGCGCATGGGCGATGTCGGCATCCAGCCGGTCGAACACCGGTTCGCCCCAGCCCACCGGCACGTTGTGCGCCACCACGGCGAGTCTCGCGCCGATGGAGTCGCCCGATTTGCGCAGCGCATCCATGTATTCTTCCAGGCGCGGCACATAGCTCGCGTCGGTCACGAAGAAGCTGTTGCCTTTGGCGTTGATGTCGTCCCAGCTCTTGAACGGGACTTCGATCTCGCCGAGTTGCGCGAGGTAGCCGCGCACCAGCACGCCGTAGCGCTGGTACAGCCATTTCTTGGCGATGGCACCGGCCGCCACGCGTCCCGCCGTTTCGCGCGCCGAGGCGCGGCCGCCGCCGCGATGGTCGCGGATGCCAAATTTCTGCCAGTAGGTGTAGTCTGCATGGCCGGGACGGAATGTGTCGGCGATGCTGCCGTAATCCTTGCTGCGCTGGTCCTCGTTGCGGATCAGCAGCGCGATGGGCGTGCCAGTGGTCTTGCCTTCGAACACACCGGAGAGTATCTCCACCGTGTCCGACTCGCGGCGCTGGGTCACATGGCGGGAGGTGCCCGGCTTGCGGCGATCGAGGTCGAGCTGGACGTCCTCCTTGCTTAACTCCAGTCCCGGCGGGCATCCGTCGACGATGCAGCCGATGGCCGGACCGTGCGATTCGCCAAAAGACGTGACGGTAAAAAGGGTGCCGAATGTGTTTCCAGACATGATGTCGTCTCGCTTAATTGATGGGTCGAGTTTAACATAGCGACCCCGGCGCGGTGGGGCGTAGCCCTTGGTGCATGAGGCGTCGCAAGCGACGGGACTGAACAAAGTCGGATTTCCAATATATGACGGATCAATAGCGTGTTCATAGACACCCACTGCCACCTGGACGCCGCCGAATTCGGCAACACACAAACCAGCGTCGTGCGCAATGCCGTCACGGCTGGCGTAAACCGCATGGTCGTTCCTTCGGTAGCCCGGAGCAACTTCGACACAGTGCGCCAACTATGCGCTCACCAACCGAACTGCTCGCCCGCTTATGGCATCCACCCGATGTACACGGACGATGCCACTCCGGGTGACCTGGATACCCTGCGCGATTTCCTGCGGCAGCACGAGGTGGTTGCCGTCGGCGAAAGCGGGCTGGATTTCTTCATCCAGCATTACGACCAGGCACGGCAGGAACATTTCTTCGTCGAGCAACTGAAGCTGGCGCGCGACTTCGACCTGCCGGTACTGCTGCACATCCGCCGCGCGCAGGACACCATCCTCAAGCACCTGCGCCAAATCAAGGTGCATGGTGGCATCGCCCATGCCTTCAACGGCAGCCGCCAGCAGGCGGACGAGTTCATCAAGCTCGGTTTCAAACTCGGCTTCGGCGGCGCGATGACCTATTCGAGGGCCACGCGATTGCGCGAACTCGCTGCCACCCTGCCGCTGGATAGCATCGTGCTGGAGACCGATGCGCCGGACATCCCGCCGGATTTCCTGGAACGCGGACTGCCGAACGAGCCCCGCTATCTGCCGCGCATCGCCGCAACGCTCGCGGAGTTGCGTGTAATGCCGCTGAAGGATATTGCCCGCATCACCTCGGAGAATGTATTGTCCGTCCTGCCGAAACTGAGGTCCCCCGCCGCGGAATAAAATGCCATGAAAGGGGGCGGCCCACTCATATTCTGATAATGTCCGTCCTGGAACCAGTCAAGGAATTCAGATGAAGAAATTGCATTTTGTTGCACTTGTTTTCACCAGCTTGTCTCTCAACGCGATGGCTGACGACTCCGGGCTGTTTTATGCGGCCGCGGGTGCCAGTACCGAAGGAGCGAATTTCAGCCTCGGCGCCGGAACGAATATAGACGTGCTGGAAATCAGCTCGATCAAGCTGGGTAATGTGAACGGCAATAATCCTGCCAAATTCGTGGGCTTGTCGCTGGTGCAAAACGCCACGCCAACCAGGGACTTCAACCTGCTGTTTCGTTTGGGTTTCGGCAAAACAACGACGGACTTCGGCAATGGCATGTATGCCACCAAGACCGGCTACGGCAACGGGGTCATCTTCGGCGTGGGCGGACAGTACCGGGTGAACAGCCATCTGGCATTCCGTACGGAACTGAACCGCATCAACTACGCGGCTTCTGCCGATGGCCGGTTGTCGGGGATAGCCTACCCGCTCACGCTCAGCGCCTTGTATATATTCTGATCGTTTCCCGTCCATCCTGCAGCCGGATGGTAGAACACAAAAAACCCATATCCGTTTTTTCACCATGAACGATCCCACTCTGCCCCAATTCACACGCACCCATATCCTGCTTGGCGATGAAGGCGTCGCGAAACTCAAGCGCAAGCATATTTTCATCGCCGGGCTCGGCGGCGTGGGATCCTATTGCGCCGAGGCGATGGCGCGCGCAGGCATCGGCCGGCTGACCCTGCTCGACCACGACAACGTGGCGGTCAGCAACATCAACCGCCAATTGCCCGCGCTGCTTTCCACGGTGGGGCAATCCAAAGCCGAACTCATGCGCGCCCGCATCGCCGACATCAACCCGGAATGCGAAGTGACGCTGTTGTACGATTTCCTGACCATCGACAACGTGAACGACCTTGTTCCCGGCGACGTGGATTATGTGATGGACTGCATCGATTCCCTGTCCTGCAAAGTGGCGTTGGTGGTGGAGAGCCACAAGCGCGGCCTGAAGGTCGCCTCTAGCATGGGCGCGGGCAACCGGCTCGACCCTTCGCACATCAAGGTGGTGGACATCAGCAAGACGGACATGTGCCCGTTGGCGAAACAGATGCGGCTCAAGTTGCGCAAACACCATGGGATATACAAGGGCATATTGACGGTATTTTCGGACGAGCACCCGAGCGCGCCGTTGCCGCCCGAGCCGACGGGCCGCGGCCGCCCGCGCGCGGTGAACGGAACCATCAGCTACATGCCGCCACTGTTCGGTTTCATGCTGGCGGGGGCGGTGATCAAGCGCCTGCTGGAAGAGTAGCCACCAGTCCTCAATTTCCCCGTTTACCGCCGTAAACAGCGGATGACCGATGCGCATCAGGCGGCGTTCCGCAGGGGAAAGCGCGCCAGCACTTCGTATCGCGCACCTTCTTCGCCGTTCGATGACTGCACCAGTGCAAAATCGTCGACCCGCCAGCGGACGGCAGTCATGGGCGGAAGGCGCGCATCGCTCCATTGCGCATTCCGGAGCAAGGTGACGTGCGGTTTGTAGGGACGTGCATCGAAATGAAAACGGTGTCTGCGCAAGCTTCGCTCCAGTTCGCCCACCAATTCCGCAAGTCGCGACGGGACCGCATCCGGCGCCGCATAGGCAATGTGGTTATGTCCCCAGTACTGCACCGTCGTCAGGATCAGTTCGAATCCCGGGCAATTCACCTCCCGTGCGGTCAGCAGCAGGGCCTGCAGACGATGTTCGGCCACCTCCCCGAGGAATACCAGTGTGACATGCAGGGTATCTGTACGCATCGCCCGCCCGCCGCACAGTTCGCGCAACGGCGGCTGCCATGCCGCCATGGCGACTCGTTCGGCGTCGTCGGGCCAGCATGCGAAGAACAGGCGCAATTTCTTCTCGTCGGGCTTATTCATGGCGCCGATGCTAACTCCGTTCATGCTTCGGGGTCGAGCAAAGACGCGGGATACTGTAGAATGCACGACCTGTTGAACTGCAAAAAACCATGAGCGCACGCCTACGCGAAATCCCCTACAACTACACCTCCTTCTCCGACCGCGAGATCGTATTGCGCATACTGGGCAGCGAGGCGTGGGACATCATCAACACGCTGCGCGCCGAGCGCCGCACCGGACGCTCAGCACAGATGCTGTACGAAGTGCTCGGCGACATCTGGGTGCTGACGCGCAACCCATACCTGGAAGACGACCTGCTCTCCAACCGCAAGCGGCGCGAAGCGCTGATTGGCGCGCTGCGCCATCGCCTGAATGCGATCGAAGCGCGCCGCGTAGCCACTGAAAATGCGGACAACGCCAAACAGGGCCACAACCTCAAGGTACAGCGCCTGCTCGACATCACCCATGCGGCGGTGAACCGGTTCGCCGAAGAATTCGAGCACACGCTGCAATTGCGCAAGCGCACCCTGCGCGCATTGAGCCGATACACCCGCAAGGACAACATCCAGTTCGACGGCTTGGCGCGCGTCTCTCATGTGACCGACGCGACCGACTGGCGCGTGGAATATCCGTTCGTGGTGCTGAACCCGGACACGGAGGAAGAGATCGCCCCGCTGGTGCGCGCCTGCATCGAGCTCGGCCTGACCCTGATCCCGCGCGGCGGCGGCACCGGCTACACCGGCGGCGCGATCCCGCTCACCAAACTTTCCGCCGTCATCAACACCGAAAAGCTCGATGCGCTGTCCCCGGTCGAACATCTGACGCTGCCCGGATTGTCCGCTCCCTGCGCCACCATCCAGTGCGGCGCGGGCGTGGTGACCCGCCGCGTGATGGAGGCGGCGGAGGCCGGCAAGCTGGTGTTCGCGGTCGACCCGACGTCGGCGGACGCATCGTGCATCGGCGGCAACGTGTCGATGAACGCGGGCGGCAAAAAGGCCGTACTGTGGGGCACCGCCCTGGACAACCTGGCTTCGTGGAAAATGGTCACTCCCGACGGCTTGTGGATGTTCATCGAACGGCTCGACCACAACCTCGGCAAGATCCATGATGCAGAAACCGCAAGTTTCCGCATCTCGCGTTTCGAGGCTGACGGCAAGACGCCTCATGCCGAACCGGAGATACTGACCATCCCCGGCACCCTGTTCCGCAAGGCCGGACTGGGCAAGGATGTCACCGACAAGTTCCTCTCCGGCCTGCCCGGCATCCAGAAGGAAGGCTGCGACGGCATCATCACCTCGGCCCGCTTCATCCTGCACCGCGAGCACAAGTTCACGCGCACCGTGTGCCTGGAATTCTTCGGCCAAGTGCACGAAGCGGTGCCCGCCATCGTCGAGATCACCTCGATGTTCAATAGCCGCAACGCGTCGTCTGCACCGATCTTCCTGGCCGGCCTGGAGCATCTGGACGAGCGCTATCTGAAAGCCGTGGGTTACGCCACCAAGGCCAAGCGTACAGGGCGCCCGAAGATGGTCCTGATCGCGGACGTGGTCAGCGACGACGAGCGCGCGGTCGGCGAGGCCGCGTCCGAGATCGTGCGCATGGCCAACCTGCGCCACGGTGAAGGTTTCATCGCCGTCACCGCCGAAGCTCGCAAGAAATTCTGGCTGGACCGGGCACGCACTGCCGCTATCGCGAAGCACACCAACGCGTTCAAAATTAACGAGGACGTGGTGATCCCGTTGCCGCGCATGGGCGACTATTGCGACGGCGTGGAGCGCATCAACATCGAGCTGTCGCTCGACAACAAGATCAAACTGCTGGATGCGCTGGAAGAGTTCTTCGCGGGTGAGTTGCCGCTTCGCTACCAGGACGACGCGCAACTGGGCGCCGCCGAGTTGCTGGGCAACCGCCCGCAGGCTGCGCAGCAATTGCTCGCCGATGTCCGTGCACGCTGGACATGGCTGCTGGAAAATCTGGACGCGCCGCTGTCGACCTGCCCGTTCGCACCGGACGATGAGCAGGATGCAGTCACCGTGTTCGACGCGGTACAGCGCCACCTGCTGCGCGCCTCGTGGAAGCGCGAGCTGCGCGAACCGCTGCGCCAGCTCTTCGGCGGCAGCACCTTCCTGCCCATCCTTGAACAATGCACGGCGATCCATCAGCGTGTGCTGAAGAGCCGCGTGTTCGTGGCGCTACACATGCACGCGGGTGACGGCAACGTCCACACCAACATTCCGGTCAACTCCGACGATTACGAGATGTTGCAGCAGGCCTACGGCGCGGTGGACCGCATCATGCATCTGGCGAAGGCCTTGGGGGGCGTGATCTCCGGCGAGCACGGCATCGGCATCACCAAGTTCGACTTCCTCGAACAGAACGAGGTTGCACCCTTCGTCGCGTACAAGCAAAAGGTCGACCCGAACGGCCACTTCAACAAGGGCAAGCTGTTGCCGGGCAGCAACCTGGAACATGCTTACACGCCCAGCTTCAACCTGATGGAGCTGGAGAGCCTGATCCTGGAAAAGAGCGAGCTGGGGAAGATCTCCGATTCGATCAAGGATTGCCTGCGCTGCGGAAAATGCAAGCCGGTATGCACCACGCATGTGCCGCGCGCCAACCTGCTCTACTCGCCGCGCAACAAGATCCTCGCCACCTCGCTGCTGATCGAAGCCTTCCTGTACGAAGAACAGACCCGGCGCGGCGTTTCCATCGCGCACTTCGACGAGTTCAACGACGTGGCCGATCACTGCACCGTCTGCCACAAGTGCCTCAAGCCTTGCCCGGTCGACATCGACTTCGGCGACGTGTCGGTCGCGATGCGCAATTTCCTGCACAAACAGGGCAAGAAGAAGTTCAATCCGGCCACCGCGGCATCCATGCTGTACCTGAACAGCACCGACCCGTTCACGATCAAGATCATGCGCAAGGTGATGATCGAGTGGTCCTACAAGGCACAGCGCATCGGCTACCGCATCGCCAAGCATCTGGGGCTGTTCCGCCAGCAAGTGGCACATCCCCCTGCCACCGTGGGCAAGCCGACGATGCAGTCCAAAGTGATCCACTTCATCAACAAGCCGATGCCGGGCGGATTGCCCAAGAAGACCTCGCGCGCCCTGCTCGACATCGAGGACAACACTATCGTGCCGGTGATCCGCAACCCGCGTAAAGTGAACGAAGATACCGAGGCCGTATTCTATTTCCCGGGCTGCGGCTCGGAGCGCCTGTTCGGGCAGGTCGGCCTGGCTACGCAGGCGATGTTGTATGAGATCGGCACGATCACCGTGCTGCCGCCGGGATACCTGTGCTGCGGCTACCCCCAGACGGCAGCTGGGCAGGAAGACAAGGGCAGCCAGATCACCACCGACAACCGCGTGCTGTTCCACCGCGTGGCAAACACGCTGAACTATCTCGACATCAAGACGGTGATCGTGTCCTGCGGAACCTGCATGGACCAGTTGCTGAAATACCAGTTCGAAAAGATATTCCCCGGCTGCCGTCTGCTCGACATCCACGAATACTTGCTGGAGAAAGGCGTAAAGTTGCAGGGGGTACAAGGTACGCGCTACATGTATCATGACCCGTGCCACTCGCCGATGAAGACCTACGCACCGCTCAAGGTGGTGAACGAACTGATGGCGACCCCCGTCGCGCTGAACGACCGCTGCTGCGGCGAGGCAGGCACTTTCGGCCTGAGCGTGCCGCAGATCGCCACGCAGGTGCGCTTCCGCAAGGAAGAAGAGATGCGCAAGGGATCGGATGCATTGCGTTCAGACGGCTTTACGGGTGAAGTGAAGATACTGACCTCGTGCCCGGCGTGCCAGCAGGGCTTGAGCCGTTACGCGGACGATGCCGGCACGACGACCGACTATATCGTCGTGGAGATGGCGAAACATCTGCTGGGGCCCAGCTGGCTGGAAGATTATGTGGCGAATGCCAACAACGGTGGAATCGAACGCGTGCTGTTATAGGAGTTGAGATGCTGCCTCTGGAACCGACCGACGACCTCGCCAGCCCCGCCTTCAAGGATGAGGATTCATGCACCAGGTGGTTGAGCCAGTTCCAGCTGACCAACCTGAGCCTGGCGCACGGCACGCTGCGCGCCCAGCTGGATGAGCTCAACCGCTTCCCCATGCGCGGCAAGGAGCGCCTGAAGACGCTCGAAGCGTTGCGCGAGACCGTGAATATCGTCCAGGACGATTTCTCAAAAAGACTGTTCGGAAAAAAACTGCCGCTCGCCGAGGAGGATTTCACCACGCTCGTCGCCCTCACCAGCTTGTGGCAAAGCATGCTCAACGGCTACCTGCGCTGCCTGCAATCCTGGGATGCGGGAGACACTTCGCTCGCATCCGATGCGGCGCTGATATCTCACCGCTGCCTGCTGTACGGCGGATTGCAGCTCGGGGAGTTCCTGCGGGCGGGATGCGAGCCGGACGGACAATCCTGGCAACGCTTCCACATGATCTATGCGCATATCGAGGAGCAGGGACTCCAGCAGACGCCTGCCGCCGACAAATTCAACCGCGCCGGCCGAACCGTCACCTGCCTCATGCTCTACGTCAAGACGCTGTTGCTGCATCGCGCGCGTCTGCTCGGCCTGACACGCGCCCAATGGCAAATCGCGGATCGCTGGCTGGACTACTGGGGAGACACGTTCACCGTCGAACCGAATTGCAGCATGACCAGGGAAGATGCGCCGCCGCTGGCGGTCGATCTGGCCGGATCGCGCGGGCTGGTTCCGATACATCGCGCCACTGCGGCTCCCGGCATGCGCTTTCTGGCCATGGTTCCCTTGTCCAAATTGATCCGGGTAAAAGCCATTCTGCTGCAGCAGGGGCAGGCCCCCCGGCAGAACGAGCTTGGAGACGAACTGAACAGCGATGAATGCATCGAGCTCCTGAACCGCCTGCATTCGTGCTGGTGCGAACAGCGCGCCGAATCGCTGCTGGACGAACCGCGCGATGCGCCCGTTGTGGAACTGTGCTTCGGCCTGGAGAACATCTACGCGCATATCTCGCGCAAACCCTTCAAGGCCCCGAACATCGTCGGCATCGCGGACAAGGAAATACAGAAGCAGATCGAGACCTTCGGCCGCGTGCTGGATCAGACCGATCGCCACAACCTGCTGGAAGTCGGATTCCTGTCCGAACCGTGGCTTGTGGAGGACGACGGGCTGCTGCAAGGGCGCCTGCTGCGCAAATTGAATACCGGCGAACGGCTGGGCATGAACCAGATCGTCTGCGTGCACAACCCCGAAACGAAAGCATACAAGGTGGGTATGATTTCGCTGATCAGCGTTGCGCGCAGCGGACAACTCTATATCGGCGTGCGCTACTTGCCGGGCAGCCCGCAAGCGATGATCGTGCGCGGCAATTCCTGGGGCAACCTGGTTTCCGGTGCGGCGGCAGCACTGATGCTGCCGGAGATGCCCAGGCTGCGCATCCCGGCCAGCATTGTGCTCCCGCGTGACTGGTTCCAGGCCGGACGCCGTATCGATCTCGCCTTGAAGGACAACCAAAAACTGAGCGTGATACTGGGCTTCAGCGTGGACAAGGGCAACGACTTCGAACGTGTCAGTTTCACGCCGGCGGCTTAGCTTATCGCGGTCGGATCATCCGCCGGTATCCGCCTCTTCGCCGGAAAGACGATACTGAAGGTACTGCCCTTGCCTTCTTCGCTGGCGATATTGAGCTGCGCCTGATGACGAAGGGCGATGTGCTTGACGATAGCCAGACCCAGGCCGGTACCGCCTGTCTCGCGCGAACGGCTGCGATCCACGCGATAGAACCGTTCGGTCAGCCGCGATATGTGTTGTGGCGCAATGCCGATCCCGCTGTCTCTGACGCAGAACACCGTATGGCCGTCCGGCTGTTCGTACCAGCGCAGCAAAATGTCCCCGCCGGGTGGAGTGTAGCGGATGGCATTGGTGACCAGATTGCCGAAGGCGCTGTGCAATTCGCTGATGCTGCCGCTGAGTCCTGATGTGCTCTCGAGCTCGAGTTTGAGCTGATGCTGCCCGTTGCTCAGCACGCGCCCTTCTTCAAGCAGGGTATCCATCAGACCCGGCACATCCACTTTTTCTTCGTGCAATATGTTCTGCTCGTTCTCCAGCCGCGACAGGGTCAGCAGATCGTTCACCAGATCCTCCATTCGTTTGGTCTGGTCGCCCATCAACTGCAGGGCGCGCCTGGCCATATCGTTCTCCAGGCTCGGCATATCCTGCATCGTCTCGACGAAGCCGTTGACCACGGTAAGGGGGGTGCGCAGTTCAGGCGAAACGTTGGCAACGAAATCGCGGCGCATGGTCTCGATGCGTTCCAGGTGGGTGATATCGCGGCTGATGAGCAGGCGCTTGCTGCTGCCGTAGGCAATCAGCTTGATCGAGAGTACAAGGTCGTCATGCCGCATGCCGCGCAACACCAGCGGTTCGGCGAAACTGTTTTGCGCGAGGTATTGCACGAACTCGGGCTGGCGCGCGAGGTAGGTGATCTGCTGCCCGACGTCGCGCTCCCCATCCAGGCCGAAATGATGTTCCGCCTGAGGGTTGCACCATTCAACCCGATCTCCCTCGCCCAGGATCACCACCCCCTCCGGCAGGGCCGAGGTGGCCTGTTCCATCTGCAGCAGCGCGGCAGCGTGTTGCTCGCGCTCCTTGCGACGGCGCTTGGTCAGCTTGTTGAGCTGCGAGAAGGCATCCACCCACAGACCGGTGCCGTCCGGCACTGACCGCGTATCCGGGTCGGCTAGCCATCGGTTGAAGGCAGCGAGGTTGCGCAAATGCGCAAAATACTGGAGGGCCATGCCGATGCCGAAAACCAGCGCAGCCGGCAAGGCTCCCGCCGTCACCCACAGAAACAGGGCGATCAGGAACAGGTAGACCGGATAAATGAAAGCGCGCCGCCAGAATTCGCTCACTAGCGAACCTCAGGAATTGACTGGCGGCATTATACGGGGTGAGGCGAGCGCTATTCCTTGGAAAAACGATACCCGCTACCGCGCACCGTCTGGACCAGGCCGTCCAGCCCGGAGGGTTCCAGCGCCTGGCGCAGGCGTCGAATGTGGACATCCACGGTACGTTCCTCGACGAACACATGGTCGCCCCAGACCTGGTCGAGCAGCTGGGCACGACTGTATACGCGTTCGACATGGGTCATGAAGAAGTGCAGCAGCCGGAACTCTGTCGGTCCGAGATCGACGATCTGGCCGTTGGCACTGACACGATGCGTGGTCGGCGAGAGTTCAACCCCTTCCACCCGGACCGTCTCTTCGCTCATTTGCGGTGCGCGGCGGCGCAACACGGCGCGGATTCGCGCCATGAGTTCGCGCGGCGAGAAAGGCTTGGTGATGTAGTCGTCGGCACCAGATTCCAGCCCGGATATCTTGTCGCGCTCGTCGGTGCGGGCAGTGAGCATGATGATGGGGATATCCCGCGTGCGCTGGTCTGCGCGCAAACGCCGCGCCAGCTCGACGCCGGAAGTGCCGGGTAGCATCCAGTCGAGCAGGATGAGGTCGGGCAATGCGCGGTTGATCTCGGCCGATGCGCTGGGCACATCATAAGCCTGGATCGCGCGGAAGCCGCATTGCGCCACGTTGAATGCCAGCAGTTCCTGGATCGCCGGTTCGTCTTCCACTATCAGTATGTTCGCGCTCGTCATCTTTTCTCCATCGGTTTCATGTCACCTGGCTTGCGATGGTATGAAAGAATTATGACAATAACATGACAGTCGTGACTAATGGTCGCTCCGATGGGTCGGATGGTGATGCGGATGTTCGGCCACATGCTCGGTATGGCTGGCGGCGAGGTGATGCAGTCCCGCATGTTCAGGCACCTGCGGCAGAGGCCTGGCTACGATGCTGGGCAGCAATGAACCGATAACCATGCCGAGGGCGCTGGCAATGACACCCGCAAACTGGGCCGGGAAGAAGGGGTCTTCCGGCCCGAATATCAGGATGGACAGCCACACAGACAGGCCGCTGAAAATGGCCGCCAGCGCGCCCTGGGTGGTGGAGCGCTTCCAGAACAGCCCGGCCACCAAGGGAACGAAAGCCATGACCAGCGTGATCTGGTAGGCGTTTTCGACCATCTTGAAGATGCTGGACTTGGAGTTCATCGCATAAAGCGTGACGACGACGGTGAACGCCAGCGTCACGCCGCGCATGGTATGCAGCATGCTGCGATCGGACAGCCGGTGCCCGATCATCGGCTTCAGGATGTTCTCGCTGAAGGTGACGGAAGGCGCCAGCAGCGTCGCCGACGCGCAACTCTTGATGGCGGAAAGCAGCGCACCGAAGAACATCACTTGTGCGAACAGATGCACCTCAGGCCGCAGGATCAGGCGCGGCAGGATCATCTGCGGGTCGGTATCGATCAGGCCGCTCACCATCCCGGGGTCGATCAGCGTGGCCGAATAGGCCAGGAACATCGGCACGAAGGCGAACAGGAAATACAGGCCGCCGCCGAACACC
>DAIDAJ010000127.1 GCA_027310665.1 Sideroxydans sp.
CGCGGGCCCTCTCCATGCAGCCCAAAGTATTGCTGATGGACGAGCCGTTCGGTGCACTGGACGCATTGACGCGGGCACATCTGCAGGATGAATTGATGAAGATCGTGAAAGAGACAAACAGCACCGTGGTGATGGTCACGCACGATGTGGACGAAGCAGTGTTGCTGTCCGATCGCATCGTGATGATGACCAACGGGCCGGCGGCGACCATAGGCGAAATCCTGTCCGTCGATCTGCCCAAACCGCGCAATCGCCTGGCATTGGCGAACGATGCGCGCTACCACCAGTTGCGGGGTGCGGTGCTGGAGTTCCTGTATCAGAAGCAAGCGAAGGAAGCGGCCTGACTTCACCGGCCGAAAGCAGCAGCGACAGATAACGGACGCGGCCCAACGGCGGGTCGTGATCCCGGAAAGTATCAACGACAAAGGCGTCGTTCCGGCTTGCAGCCGGACGGCGTCTTTTTATTGAGAGGAGTGCATGATGAAAAGCAACAAGGTAAGACTGGTGGTGATCGGCAACGGCATGGCAGGTATCCGCACCATTGAGGAACTGCTCAAGATGTCGGCGGACGAATTCGACATCACGGTGTTCGGCGCCGAGCCGCAGCCCAATTACAACCGCATCCTGCTGTCGCCGGTGCTGTCCGGCGAGATGTCG
Source organism: Sideroxydans sp. (assembly GCA_027310665.1). Classification (GTDB taxonomy): domain Bacteria; phylum Pseudomonadota; class Gammaproteobacteria; order Burkholderiales; family Gallionellaceae; genus Sideroxyarcus. The sequence goes on from DAIDAJ010000127.1 coordinate 658, forward strand.
TTCCAGGACACGATCCTGAACGACTGGAGCTGGTATGAGCAGAACCATATCACCCTGCATGCGGGGAAAACGGTGACGAAGATCGACCGGATCGGCTGTGCGGTCGAAACGGCAGACGGGTTGACTGTGCCCTACGACCGCCTGCTCATCGCAACGGGCTCCAACCCGATCATGCTGCCGGTTCCCGGCATCGACCTGCCCGGCGTGCTGAGCTACCGCAGCATCGTCGATGTGGAGAGCATGCTGGGCACGGCCAGCGCGGGAAAGCGCGCGGTCGTGGTCGGCGGTGGCCTGCTCGGGTTGGAAGCGGCAAACGGCCTGTCGCTGCGCGGCATGGATGTGTCGGTGGTACACCTGTGCGAATGGCCGATGGAGCGCCAACTGGACAAGGCCGGCGGCGAGCTGTTGAAGGATGCACTGGAAAAACGCGGGCTGAAGTTCTACCTGTCGCGGCAGACCGAGGCCATCCTGGGCGAGACGTCCGTCACCGGCCTGCTCTTCAAGGACGGCGAGGAGATCCCGGCCGACATGGTCGTGATGTCGGCCGGCATCCGACCCAATATCGCGCTGGCGAAGTCGGCCGGAATCCACTGCGAACGCGGCATCGTGGTCAGCGACACCATGCAGACATACGATCCGAAGATCTATTCCGTAGGCGAATGCGTGCAGCATCGCGGGCAAACTTACGGGCTGGTCGCGCCCTTGTTCGAGCAAGCCAAGGTCGCCGCGAATCATCTCGCCCGTTATGGCGGGATGCGCTACGAAGGCTCCTCGGTATCGACCAAGCTCAAGGTGACGGGCATCGACCTGTTCTCGGCCGGCGACTTCAATCCGGGCGAAGCGGATGAAGAGATGCTGCTGCAAGATTCCGCACGCGGTGTGTACAAGAAGCTGGTGCTGCGCGACAACAAGTTGCGCGGTGCGGTGATGTACGGCGATACCGTGGACGGCCCGTGGTATTTCCAGATGATGCGCGACGGAACGGATGTGTCCGAATTGCGTGAGCATCTCCTGTTCGGGCAGGTGCATATGGGCGATTCCGGTCTCGGCGGCGTATCGAGCGTGGCGAACATGCCGGATACGGCCGAGATCTGCGGATGCAACGGCGTATGCAAGGGCGCGATCGTCAATGCCATCGTCGACAAGAAACTGTTTACGCTGGATGAGGTGCGCGCGCACACCAAGGCATCCGCTTCGTGCGGCTCATGCACCGGACTCGTGGAAGCGCTGTTGGCAAACACGGTGGGCGGCGACTATTCCGCCAAGCCCAGCAAGAAGCCGATCTGCGGCTGCACCGAACATGCGCACCAGGATGTGCAACAGGCCATACGCGAACTCGGCGTGAAGACCATCCGCGACCTGATGCAGGCATTGAGCTGGAAGACCCCGGACGGCTGCCATGTGTGCCGCCCCGTGCTGAACTACTATCTGCTGGCCGCGTGGCCGGGCGAATACGAGGACGACAGCCATTCGCGCTTCGTCAACGAACGCGTGCATGCCAACATTCAGAAGGACGGCACGTATTCTGTGATCCCGCGTATCTGGGGCGGCGTCACTTCGCCCTCCGAGTTGCGCTCTATCGCCGAGATCGCCGAACGCTATGAAGTGCCCACCGTCCATATCACCGGCGGACAGCGCATCGGCCTGTACGGGATCACCAAGGAGAACCTGCCCAAGATGTGGGGCGAACTGGTCGAGGCCGGATTCGTTTCCGGTCACGCTTACGGCAAGGCTTTGCGCACCGTGAAGACTTGCGTGGGCTCCGACTGGTGCCGATTCGGCACGCAGGACTCGACCGGTCTGGGCATCAAGGTCGAAAAGATGACCTGGGGTTCCTGGACGCCGCACAAATTCAAGATCGCCGTTTCCGGCTGCCCGCGCAACTGTGCCGAAGCCACCATCAAGGACTTCGGCGTGGTGTGCGTGGATTCCGGCTACGAGATACATGTGGGCGGGAATGGCGGCGTCAAGGTGCGCGTCACCGACTTCCTGTGCAAGGTCGAGACGGAAGCGGATGTGCTGGAATACTGCGGCGCGTTCATGCAGCTCTATCGCGAACAAGCCAATTATATGGAGCGCACCGCCCCTTGGATAGAGCGCGTCGGTCTGGCCTACATCAAGCAGCATGTCGTCGAAAACAAGGCGGAGCGGGGCGAGCTTTACGCGCGCTTCCTGGAGTCGCAACGCTACTCGCAGGACGACCCGTGGAAAGAACGTGCCGAGGGGAAAGACGCGCAGGAATATACCCCGCTTGCCACCATCGAATAAGGAGAACGCAATGAACTGGATACAAATCGGCAGGCTGGACGATATCCCCCGTCAGGGTTCGCGCGTGATCAATACCGCGTCCGGCGAGATCGCCCTGTTTCGCAGCGTGGACGACCAGGTGTTCGCCCTGAGCAACCGTTGTCCGCACAAGGGCGGGCCGCTGGCGCAGGGCATCGTGCATGGCAAGCGCGTCACCTGTCCTTTGCACAGCTGGGTGATCGACCTGGAATCGGGTTCCGCCGTCGCACCCGATGTGGGCTGTGCGCAGCGTTACGAAGTGCGCGTTGCACATGACGTGCTGTTTCTCGAAGCAGAGGCAGGGGTATGCAAAGCGTGAATACGCCGAACGTCACCCGCACCACCTGCCCTTATTGCGGGGTCGGCTGCGGAGTGGCAGCGAGTGTCACCGCGGCCGGCACGGTGCTTACTGGCGATAAACTCCATCCGGCCAATTTCGGGCACCTGTGCTCCAAAGGGGCCGCGCTGGCCGAGACGTTGGATCACGATGGGCGACTGCTGCATCCGCTGGCCAACGGACAGCGCGTTTCCTGGGACGAGGCGCTGGATCAGGTCGCGCACGGATTCGGGAAGGTTATCGCCGAACACGGGCCGGATGCCGTGGCGTTCTATGTTTCTGGCCAGCTCCTGACCGAGGACTATTACGTCGCCAACAAGCTGATGAAGGGATTCATTGGCAGCGCGAACATCGACACCAACTCGCGCTTGTGCATGTCGTCGGCAGTGGTGGCGCACAAGCGCGCTTTCGGCGCCGATGTGGTGCCTGTCTGCTACGAGGATATCGAGGCTGCCGATCTCGTCGTCATCACGGGCTCGAACTATGCCTGGGCACATCCCGTACTCTACCAACGGCTGGCCGCCGCGAAGAAGGCACGACCCGACATGCGGGTCGTGGTCATCGATCCGCGCCGCACGCCGACTTGCGACATTGCCGATCTGCATCTGGCGATCGCACCGGGATCGGACGCCTGTCTGTTCAACGGCCTGCTGAATTTCATCCGCCGCGAGGATGCACTCGACCTGGCTTATGTCGAGACGCATGTGGAGGGGTTTGCCGCGGCTTTCGAAGCGGCGCGTGCCGCCGGCTCGATCCCGAAAGTGGCGCAGGTTTGCGGTATTCCGGAGGCCGAGGTCAGCGAGTTCTTCCGCCTGTTTGCGCGTACCGAACGCGCCGTGACGATCTTCTCGCAGGGCATCAACCAGTCTTCCAGCGGGGTGGACAAAGGCAATGCGATCATCAACGTGCACCTCGCTACCGGGCGGATCGGACATCCCGGCATGGGGCCATTCTCGGTGACCGGACAGCCCAATGCGATGGGCGGGCGCGAGGTGGGCGGGCTGGCCAACCAACTGGCGGCTCATCTTGATTTCTCCGATGCGGCAAGTATCGAACTGGTGGCGCGGTTCTGGAATGCGCCACGCATCGCCCAAGCGCCCGGGCTGAAAGCGGTAGATCTGTTCCAGGCCATCGCATCGGGCAAGATCAAGGCGGTGTGGATCATGGGCACCAATCCGGCAGTCAGCATGCCGGATGCCGATCGCGTACGTGCGGCATTGCTGGATTGCGAACTGGTCGTGGTATCCGATTGCGTGCAGCACACCGACACGACCGCCTGCGCCGACATCCTGCTGCCGGCCGCGGGCTGGGGCGAAAAGGACGGCACGGTGACCAACTCGGAGCGGCGGATTTCGCGGCAGCGATCCTTGCTGGCTATGGCGGGCGAAGCCAGGCCGGACTGGTGGATCATCACCCAGGTCGCACAGCGCATGGGCTTTGCCGATGCGTTCCCCTACACCCGGCCCGCGCAGATATTCCGGGAGCATGCGAGCCTGTCGAGTTTCGAGAATTCGGGCACGCGCGCTTTCGACATCAGTGCGCTGGCCGAACTGGACGATGCGGAATATGACGCCCTGCAGCCTGTGCAATGGCCGGTGAATCGCCAGGCGCCTCAGGGTACCCCGCGTTTGTTCGATGACGGACATTTCTATACACCGAGCGGCAGGGCACGCATGGTCGCAGTTGCCCCCCGCTTGCCGGCAGTGGCGGCAGATAAGGATTTCCCGCTGGTGTTGAACACCGGCCGGATCCGCGATCAATGGCACACCATGACGCGCACCGGAAAAGTGCCGCGCCTGAATGCGCAGGAAGCAGAGCCATTCGTGCAAATGCATGCCTCCGATGCACACGTCTATCAACTGCAGCACGGCGGACTGGCGCGTCTGACGAGTCGCAACGGAGCCATGCTGGCACGGGTGCAAGTCAGCGAGGACCAGCGTCCGGGTTCGGTGTTCGTGCCCATGCACTGGAACGATGCCTACGCGAGATCGGCACGGGTGGATGCACTGGTTGCGCCGATCACCGATCCGATCTCCGGGCAGCCGGAATCCAAACATACGCCGGTGCGCGTTGAACCTTATCGGCCCGCCTGGCAGGGGTTCGTGCTCAGTCGTACGCGCCTGGATTTCATGGATGCCAGTTATTGTGCTTGCACGCAGGGTGCGGGTCACTGGCGCCATGAACTGGCCGGCGATGGCATGCCGGAAGAGTGGCGCGATTGGGCGCAAGCCGCATTGGAGGATTCGGGAGAATGGCTGGAATATCGCGATGTATCGATGGGGCGTTATCGCGCTGCAAGTCTGCGGGATGGCAAGCTGGAGGCGGTATTCTTTATCGCAGCCGATCAGCGTCTGCCGGAGCGGGAATGGTTGGGCACCCTGTTCGGCAAGGAACAACTCGAATCCGGCGAGGTTGCTGGCTTGCTGGCCGCGCGACCGCCCAATGGACCGGCCGACGTCGGGCGCAACGTGTGTGCCTGTTTCAACGTGGGTGAAAAAACAATCCTTAATGCTATTCACAAAAAGGAATTGAACAGTATCGAAGCGGTTGGGGCCTGCCTGAAAGCGGGTACGGGCTGCGGCTCATGCGTACCGGAAATTCGCCGCATACTTGATCGTGCCTGAGCTTAACTTTCAAGTTGGGTCGAGAGTTTGCTGCGAAGGGCTGCTTTGCGGTGCTGAAAAGATATGGGTAGACTTCCGTTATCGGCCATGAACCGACAGTCGAGGTTGAAAACTCGACGCCGGAAAGCCGACCTTCATTATGGACAACAAAGGCCGAGAAGTGTGCTGTCATTGAAATTTTCTTGACGGTCCGCATCGGGTCGAGAAGTGAAGGTCAACCTTGAAAATAGACTGCCCGATAGCGGCCACTCGTCACAGACGGCAATGGGTTAATTTTTGCCGGTCGCGATTGTCCGCTTCCGGGCAATCCAATTTCAAATCGCATTGCGGTCAGGCCGGACAAGCGACTGTAGCAGCCTCCCAGCTTGTGCGAGATAACGTTAGACCTGATACGACTAATAGGGTGTGTGCGGCGATCCGAAACAATACATCTTGCTGGATGCATTTTTGTCGTAATACTTGATAAGAACCCCGGAAGTGGTCGCTTCCCACTTTTCAGTGCCTGTCTGCCTGTATTCCATGCCCGTGAAATCTCTTACATTTGCGATGAGCTTTTCCGGGCTGTCCTTGAATGTGGCGCCAATGAAATCCTGGCCATATCCCACAAACACATATTCGACGGGAGAGTTGAATATGCTTTCGCTTACCTTCCACCAGTTCGCGCCCCCCGCAAAGAACGCCGGTTTGCCGAAGAATGTCTTCATGTAATCGCTGAAATAGTCGACACTGATCTGGTCCCTGCATGTCAGCGCTGAACCTATTACAACCGGGAAGTGGCTCGGCGCGGCCAAGGCTGCGCTGCAAACGCATAGTGACGTCAACATCGCATTTCTGAAAAGTGAAATCATGTCATCGATCGATCACAACTTTGCGTCGTCCTTCAATTTCATGATCGCGGCAGCGACTTCATCTGCGGCATTCGTATAGCGTGTTCCATTCCCAAGCATGTTTTCCGCTTCGACATAGTCTTTTGCATTGATGGTTTGGGCCACTTTCCCCGCTTCCGCATGGAATGCAGCATGGATCGAAATGCAATCGGCGTGAGTGTGCAAGTTTCCGAACTTTGCCTTTCCCTTGCCGTGCAGCCATTTCCCGAGTTCGCAGTAGTTGTCCTTGGAGATGATGACCGGGTCCAGTGCCTGGTGCTGGGCCATGGCGGAACGGAACTTCATCTTCCATTCCACATGTCTCCGAATTGCTGCTTCCAAATCCATATTTGCCTTTATCCTGAAGTTGAGTGTCGCGACACGGCGGGCCGGAACCGGTTGGCCAAGTGAAGAGCCGGATTGTAAACTCACAGGGGCAGGATAGGAACCACTGAAGTCCGGACATTCGCGATTCGCCAATATGCGGGGCATAATGCAGTCGGCAAGGGGAGATGGCTCCATTGCTGTTACCAATGGACATTCCTGCCGCAGTTGTCATCGCCGGCATAAGACGCCTGAAAAAGGATGACCTGGAATCCGTTAATCTGACGAGAATTGGAAGATGGCGTGAGTGAGATGCTAAGCCTGACACGTGCCGCACGATTGATCGGTGTCGCGCGCACGGAGCTGCAAAAGAAGATTCAGCGCGGCGAGCTGGTTTCGCACGACGGGATGGTGACTGTCGAAAATTTGCTGGCCTGCTATCCGGACGCCCAGTTGGAAGATACCGCCGAGTCCAGAAGGGTTGCTCAGATCAAGGAGCGGGCCTTTGGCAAGCGTGTGTTCGAGAGAGCCTTGCCTGATGCGGAAGTGCTGGCAGCGCGCATCACCGAACTCGGCAAGACACTGGCGACCAGCCAGAGACAAGTGAAGCAGTTCAATGCGCTGCTAAATGGGCTTTGGGGCAAGCTTGCGGAGGTCGAATCCCGGCTTGAAGCGGAGGCTCGCCCGGCAATGGAAGATTTGAAGATATGGATCAGGAAGGAGGTCGAGTTGGCTATGGAACCGGGGGCCGTCAATCCGATGGCAATCAAGGACGCTGTCCTGAGTATCATCACCGCCCAGGTGACGGTATTGCCAAGCAAACATGATTTCCTGGTGGAAGGGCACGACTCCCTCCTGGAAGCCGCCATGCGCGCAGGCATACCGCTCAATTACGGCTGCAGTGGCGGCAATTGCGGTCTGTGCAAGGCCAGGGTGCTGTCGGGGGAGGTCAAGAAGACGCGCCACCATGATTTCGTGATTTCCGAGTCGGAAAAGAATCAGGGCTATATTCTCCTGTGCAGCAATACGGCCGTCAGCGATGTGGTGATCGAAGCTGAAGTGGCGGGCAGCGTGCAGGACATTCCTTTCCAGCAGATCGACGCCCGGGTCAAGACGATGGGGTATATCAACGAAGATATGCTCTTGCTGCATCTCCAGACCCCGCGCACCCAGCGGCTGCGTTTTCTGGCCGGGCAGTCGGTGACTCTGCGCGTCGGGCAGTCCTTCAGCGCGGAGCTGCCTGTCGCCAGCTGCCCCTGCGACGACCGCAATGTGCTGTTTCACATCAGCAGGCAAAGCGGGAACCTGTTCTCCGATTACGTTTTTGATCATCTCGACCAGAATGACTTGGTGGAAATGGAGGGGCCGCAGGGGGAATTCATATTGCATGAAAAATCTACCCGGCCTTTGTACTTTTTTGCGTTCGATACCGGTTTTGCGCCGATCAAGAGCCTGATCGAACACGCGCTATCGCTCGAAGCGGAAACCATCTGTTTGCACTGGTTCGGATCGGGTCAAAAGAATATCTACCTTCCGAATATCGCCCATGCATGGCGGGACGCATTGGATAATTTCCACTATGAAGAACATGTCGCGGGTTTCGATCTGCGTTCTGTCAACGACAAGCGCGCAAAGACTCTGTTTGTGCAGCTTGGAAATATCAACTTGAGTGACGCGAACCTGCTTCAGGGCGACATCTATATCGCCGGTCCGGAAGCTGCAGCGGGGGTGGCTGAACAGTATTTTCTGGACAAAGGTTTGCCCAAGACGCGCATTTCCGTTGCATGCGTTAAATGAGTCTCTTGAAATGTTCGGATGGCTGAGTTCGATGGCTGCACCCAAACGAGTATTCGCAGCTATCCTGTTGATTCTTGCCTGCTGCCTTGCTCCGGGTGTCTTGATGGCCCAGGAAGCCGGCAGTCAAGTCCATGGACTTTCGGATGGTGGGCGGGAGCGAACCTATCGCCTTTACCGTCCGGCATCCTTGGGCCGCCAGATGCCGGCGCCTTTGGTGATCGTCATTCACGGCGGATTCGGCTCGGGCAGCCAGGCTGAAGGTTCATATAACTGGGATGCGCAGGCTGACCTGCATGGCTTTGTCGTTGCTTATCCGGACGGCATCAGGCACAGCTGGAACGCCGGAGGGATATGCTGCGGCCCGGCGTTACGCGAGAATGTCGATGACGTCGGATTCCTCACGAGCCTGATCAATGCCGTGTTCCGGTCAGACAATATCGATCCCCGGCGGGTTTACCTGACGGGCATTTCAAACGGCGCCGCGATGGCCTATCGATATGCTTGCGAAGGAAGCTATCCCGTTGCGGCTATCGGTCCTGTCGCCGGCAGCTTTTCATTCTCTTGTGCCAGCGTCCATCCCATGTCTGTCATGGCGATCCACGGCCTGGACGACCGTCATGTGCCATTTGCGGGAGGGCAGGGAACGAAAGGCGTAACAAAAGGATCGTGGAATCCGGTACCGGCCTCGCTTGAACTGTTTCGGACCGGCGATTCCTGCGAGCCACCGGCAATCAGCAAAGCAGGGCCTGTGAAGACTGAAGTGTCGAAGTGCGCACGCGGCAGGGAAGTCGTCTTGATCACGGTTGAGGGAGCAGGGCATCAATGGCCGGGCGGGAAAGCGCGCGGAGTCGTGCAAAGAATATTGGGTGCGGATACCCCAAGCACGGCGCTGGATGCCACATCGGCATTATGGAGTTTCTTTCAGCAGCATCCGGCTCAACCCCGCTAGGGCCATGCACAGCTATTGCCGGGACACCAGCTTGTAATCCTCGGGTACAGTGAAGATGCTGTCGTGCAGCTGATCGAGTTTCAGCGACTTCACTTCGACGGTGAACGATAGTATCGGTTCGCCTTCGGCCTCTTTCATGGCCTCGTCGGTTTTCTTCTTTGCGAACATCCCGGTGAGGCTGGAGACCAGCCCGCTTGCGCTGGAAGGGATCGATTCCCGGCTGGAAGATTCGTTTTTCGCTTCCTTGGGGGCGCAGGCGTTGCCGTCCATATTCCACGCGAGGTGGGTCGAGATCGGGTATCCCTTGATCTTTTCCATTTGCCTGCCGGCATCCAGGAACGCCTTGAGGTCGGCCTGCTTCAGGGAGCTGGCCATGTAGGCCGAGATCAGTTTGGCGGCATCGGACGGGAGGATCTGCTGCTTGACGGTATTGGCAACAGCTCCTGCATAGGCACGCGCATAGCTCTCTTCCATATTCAGCGCATCGCGTATGGATCGCGTCATCGGCGTGGTCCAGATATCCATGTTCATGATGCTGGTTGTGGTTCTTGCGGCATTGTCGCGCAGCTTGACCACCCACGCGACCTGGTACTCGTCGGTATCAAAGCCGTTGATGGTCTTTTTCTGGCCGGTCGATTTCACGGTGAAGCTGGTGTTCGCAACCGTCATGGTGCAACCGGACTCATGCCGGGGCTTGGGCTGCTCTGCCGTATCGTTCTGTTTGGGAGGTGCACGCTTCGATGTTTCCGTGCAGCCCTTCAGGGGGCATTCGGTGTATTCGTGCTTTTCGGTATCGAGCGTCCATTGCAGGTTGCGGTCGATGCGAGAGATTGTCGTTCCGGATTTTTTCCCGATCAGGTAGCCCGAGAATGTGCCGGTCCCCTTGAACATCGATTCGTCCCGGCGCATGTTGCTGCGGACATAATTCTGCTCAGTGCTTTCGGTCGGGAAGAAGCCCTTGATCCCGTTGTTGACGACCTGCCGTTCTATGACGGCGGTGGCGTGGAGCGGGGTGTTGTCGACGACCTCGACCGGTTTCGTGGCGCATCCTGCAAGCGCGGCCGCAACGGCAATGGTGCAAAGGGAATAGCGCAACATATCACCTCCTGCTTTGATTTCCGGTATTTGCCAAGGATCCATTGCGACCGGATGGCCAAAGTTTAACAAACTTGGGCCGGTTCGTGGTCGAAGCGGGTGGTTGTGCGGGATCGATGCGCAGGGCAGTGCTGGTCGCGTGTGATCACCCTAACTTCGACCGGCGCTGCCGAGCAAGGGCAAGGTGGCGACCAAGTCCGCGAAGCGCTGTCCTTGTACAACGACATGGGCGGTGATTCGTGTCGCCGCAAGGTCGCCATCTTGCGCGAGGATCGCCTCGACGATGCCGGCATGTTCCGCGAATGAGGAATTCATCCGGTCCCGGACGCGCAGCTGAAGGCGCCGGTACGGCCTCAATCGCTTGCCCAGGGCGTTCGCCTGTTCTTCCAGAAATCCGTTATGGCTCGCCGCGTACAGCAACTGGTGGAACTGTTCGTTCAAGTGGTAGTAGGAGTCCGGGTCGTTCGCCTTCTGGGCTGCTTCACAGGCCTGGTGGGCTGCCATCAGTGCCTGTTGTTCGGGGTGCGTGATACGGCGTGCGGCGAGACGTCCGCACATGGCTTCCAGTTCGGCCATCACTTCGAACATCTCATAGAGCCGGTTCTGCGCGATCTCGGCGACGATCGCGCCGCGCCGCGGCCGTATCTCTACCAGACCCGCGGATGCCAGCTGGATGAGTGCTTCGCGGATCGGCGTGCGTGACACACCAAAGCTGTTTGCCAATTCGGTCTCGTCAAGACGCATTCCGGGCGGATAGACACCCGTGACGATGCGTTCCTCGATTTGATCGCCCATTTGCTCCGAGCGCCGTGACGTGCGTTGCTTGCTTTCCATGCGGCTCCTGATGCGGCTGCTAAAAAATTATGGCATTGACAACAATTACCCAGGCAGTCAATATTGCATACATTGTATGATATTTTGTATACAAAGTAATAAATGATTGATTTTGGGTATTTTAGATAGGGGCTGTTGCTTCAGTAGATTAACTGCCTGCCTGTGTTTCGTTCATACATCAAAGGGAGATTTCCAATGACCATTACTCGTCGCAGCATCCTTATGTGTTTTGCAGCAGCCTCACTTTGTGCGTTGTTTACCCGCCCAGCCCTGGCTGCGGACCCGGTGACCCTGAAGATATCCCACCAGTTTCCCGGCGGCACCATCGATGCAGGCGACTTCCGCGACCGGCTGTGCCGCCGTTTCGCTGCGGAGATCGAGAAGCGCAGTGGTGGCGCACTGAAAGGGACTGTCTATGCCGGTTCTTCGTTGATGAAGACCAACGCCCAGTTCAGCGCCCTTAGGAAAGGCGCGCTGGACATGTCGCTGGTGCCCCTCAACTACGCGGGAGGCGAAGTGCCGGAAACGAACATCGGACTGATGCCCGGCATGGTCACGTCCTACGAGCAGGCCGCGAAATGGAAGAATGCCGAAGTCGGCAAGGCGTTGTCCGAAGTGCTCGCCAACAAGGGTGTGATCATCGTCAGCTGGATCTGGCAGGCGGGTGGTGTGGCAAGCCGCACCACGCCCATCGTCGATCCGTCGGATGCCAAGGGACTGAAGATCCGCGGCGGCAGCAAGGAAATGGATATGGTGCTCAAGGAAGCCGGGGCCGCCGTGCTGGATATGCCCTCGAACGAGATCTATGCCGCGATGCAGACGGGCGCACTGGACGCCGCGATGACTTCGTCCACCAGCCTGATCTCCTTCCGTCTGGAAGAAGTTGCCAAGCACCTGACCACCGGCCGCGGCAAGACCTACTGGTTCATGCTGGAGCCGCTGATGATCTCCAAGTCGGTCTTCGACCAGCTTCCCAAAGCCCAGCAGGACCTGATCATGACGGTCGGCGCGGAGATGGAGAAATTCGCGATGGAGCAGGCCAAGGCGGACGACCAGGCAGTTGCGGCGGTGTATCAGAAAGCCGGCGGAAAAGCCTATGACCTGTCGGATGCTTCGGTCAAGAAATGGCAGGCGATCGCACGTGACACGGCATGGAAGAACTATGGCGAGAAGAGCGAGAGCTGTGCACGTATCCTCAAGCTGGCCGAGAAGTTGTTGTGAGTCACGGGGTTGAACTGGAGGGCACAAAGCCCTCCCTGACCCCGCAAGTCGGCGGTGTGCTGGGGGCGCTGGCCAAGTGGCAGGCGAAGATCAACAGTTACGTGCTGTTCGTTTCAATGATCGCACTTCTGGCGGCCTGCCTGGTTCTTACGCTGAGTGTGGTGATGCGCTATTTCCTGAAATTGCCCACCGATTGGCAGGATGAGGTTTCCGTCTTCCTGCTGGTCGGCGCGGTGTTCATGTGCGGTGCATATGTGCAAGCTGAGCGCGGCCATATTGGCATCGGCGCGCTGGAAGGTTTCTTCTCGCCGGCGGCCAACCGCATACGCCTGCTGTTCTGCGATATCGCTTCCCTGGCATTCTGCTCGTTCTTTACCTACAAGACCTGGAGCATGCTGCATGAGGCGGTCGTCGAAGGCCAGACGACTTCTTCGACATGGAGCCCGCCCCTGTGGATACCTTACGGCCTGATGGCGGCAGGGATGAGCCTGCTGTGCCTGCAGATGCTGCTGCAGATATTGATTGCGTTGAAGACCAAAGGAGCGGCAAATTGAGTGTCGGCATCATTGGAGTACTGTACGGACTTGGCACCCTGCTGTTCATGTTTTCGGGCATGCCGATCGCATTTGCCCTCGGCAGCATCGCTGTGCTGTTCATGTTCATCTTCATGCCGGGGTCGTCGCTGGATACGGTCACGCTGAACGTCTACGAAGAGATGGCCAACATCACGCTGCTGTCGGTCCCGCTCTTCATCCTCAAGGGAGCGGCCATCGGCAAGTCGCGCGCAGGCGCCGATCTCTACCTGGCCATCCATGCCTGGATGCACAAGATCCCGGGCGGACTGGGTATTGCGAACGTGTTCGCCAGCGCCCTGTTCGCCGCCATGTCGGGTTCGAGCCCGGCCACCTGTTCCGCGATCGGTAGCGCGGGCATTCCGGAGATGCGCGCACGCGGCTATTCGCCGCGCTTCGCGGCCGGCATCATCGCGGCAGGCGGCACGCTCGGCATCCTGCTGCCGCCGTCCATCGTGATGATCCTGTTCTCTGTCGCGGCCGAGCAATCGCTGGGCAGGCTGTTCCTGGCAGGGATCGGCCCTGGCGTCCTGATGGTGGCCCTGTTCTCCGGCTATGCCGCATTCCGCTACAAGAAAGAATATAGGGAAGCGCTCGACATCTACAATCAGGGCGGAAAGAAATCGGCGTATCTCGACGCGATGACGTTGACGCTCTACGACAAGTTCAGGCTGCTGCCCCGTGTCGTTCCCTTCGTCACTTTGCTGGTCGGTGTCATGGTCGCGCTCTATGGCGGGTTCGCCACACCGTCCGAAACTGCCGGCCTGGGCGGGCTCCTGGCGCTGTGCCTGATCGCGGTCATCTACAGGATGTGGCGGCCGTCGCAGCTCAAGCCCGTCCTGTCCAGTACGCTGAAGGAATCAACCATGCTGATGTTCATCATCGGCATGTCGCTGCTCTATTCCTACGTCATGAGCTACCTGCATATCAGCCAGTCCGCGGCGGAAGCCATCGTTGCGCTGAGCCTGTCCAAGTGGGCGCTGTTGAGCGTGATCCTGCTGATGGTCGTGGTGCTGGGTTTCTTCCTGCCGCCGGTATCGATCATCCTGATGACGGCACCGATCATATTGCCGCCGCTCAAGGCCGCCGGCTTCGACCTGATCTGGTTCGGCGTGGTCATGACCATCGTCATGGAGATGGGACTGATCCACCCGCCGGTGGGACTCAACATCTTCGTCATCAAGAACATCGCGCCGGACATCCCGCTGAAAGACATCATCTGGGGAGTGATCCCCTTCGTCGGGCTCATGATGTTTGCGGTGCTGCTGATCTGCATCTTCCCGGGGATCGCCACCTGGTTCCCCGACATGGTCTACGGCATGAGCAATAAATGATCGCCATGAACTACAGCAGGCAAACAACATGAACGCTCCGGACATTTCTGAAAAGCGCTGGGACACACTGGCACGCAGCCGGGCCGCACGGCTGGCGCGGGCGGGCCATCTGGCCACTGGCTGCATCGTGTCCGCAGACGATATCGTGCAATTGCTCGAGGCCGTGATTGAGCCCGGCGACCGCGTCTGCATCGAGGGCAACAACCAGAAACAGGCGGACTTCCTGGCACGCAGCCTGGTCAAGACCGATCCCTCGCGCCTGCGCGACCTGCACCTGGTGCAATCGGTGCTGGCCCTGCCCGAGCACATCGACCTGATCGAGCGCGGTCAGGTGAGCCGCATCGACTTCTCCTTCTCCGGCCCGCAGGCGGCACGTCTGGCGCGCCTGGTGGAGAGCAGGAAGATCGCCATCGGCGCGATCCATACCTACCTCGAATTGTTCGCACGCTATTTCGTCGACCTGACACCGCGTGTCGCACTGATCGCAGCGCAGGCAGCCGACCGCGAAGGCAACCTGTATACCGGCCCCAACACCGAGGATACGCCGGCCATCGTCGAGGCCACGACCTTCAAGGGCGGCATTGTCATCGCGCAGGTCAACGAGATCGTGGACAAGCTGCCGCGCGTGGACATCCCGGCGGACTGGGTGGACTTCGTCGTGAAGGCGCCGACGCCGCATTACATCGAGCCGCTGTTCACCCGCGATCCCGCCCAGATCACCGAGATCCAGGTGCTGATGGGGATGATCGCGATCAAGGGGCTGTATGCGGAATACGGCATCAAGCGCCTCAATCACGGCATCGGCTTCGACACTGCGGCGATCGAATTGCTGCTCCCGACCTACGCCGCAGACCTGGGGCTGAAAGGGAAGATATGCACGCATTGGGCGCTGAACCCGCATCCGACGCTGATCCCCGCGATCGAGGCCGGCTTCGTCGAGTCGGTGCATTCCTTCGGATCCGAGGTCGGCATGGAACGCTACACCGCCGCGCGGCCTGACGTCTTCTTCACCGGGGCGGACGGTTCGATGCGCTCCAACCGCGCCTTCTGCCAGGCCGCCGGCCATTACGCCTGCGACCTGTTCATCGGCTCTACCTTGCAGATCGACCTGCACGGCAACAGCTCGACCGCGACCAAGGGGCGCATCGCCGGATTCGGCGGTGCGCCTAACATGGGCGCCGATGCGCGCGGCCGCCGCCACGCATCGCCGGCCTGGTTGCGTGCCGGCCGCGAAGGACGCGGGGACATCGCGATGCCGCGCGGACAGAAACTGGTCGTGCAGATCGTGGAGACCTTTCGCGAGCATATGGAACCCGCGTTCGTCGAACGCCTCGACGCTTGGGAACTGGCGGCCACCGCGAACATGGAACTGCCGCCGGTGATGATCTACGGCGAGGACCTGACGCACATCATTACAGAGGAGGGCATCGCCAACCTGCTGCTGTGCCGGACGCCGCAGGAACGCGAACAGGCCATTCGCGGCGTGGCGGGTTACACGCCGGTCGGCATGGCGCGCGACCTGCGCATGGTGGAGAACCTGCGCGATCGCGGCATCATCCGCCGCCCGGAAGATATGGGCATCCGCAAGAGCGACGCGACGCGCGACCTGCTTGCCGCGCGCAGCGTCAAGGACCTGGTGTATGCCTCTGGCGGTCTGTATGACCCGCCCAGGCAATTCCGCAACTGGTGACAGGACAACAGACAATGGAACAATTCTCGCTCACGCTGCCGTCAGACGCTTTACCGCAAAACATCGCAAGTGCCACGCTATGCGGTGTCGTCTCGTCCGGCAATCTGGAGATCCTGGTTGAGCCGGCTGCGGCTTCCGATGCCTGCCGGATCGTGGTCAATACCTCTGCGCACGGCTTCCGCGACATCTGGGAGGCCGTGCTGAAGGACTTCGCCCGCCGCCATAGTGTCGGCGGTCTCAGCCTCTCCATCAACGATGCGGGCGCCACACCGGCGGTGGTCAGCCTGCGTCTCGACCAGGCTTTCGAAACGTGCCGCGGAGAGCTCGCATGAACGGCCTTCAGATCAGCTACTTTGAAGCTTCCGCGCGAAAACGCCTGAGCGAGCTGGTCGATGCCGGCTCCCTGGTTGAGTTTTGCCCCCCGGAGATGAGGCAGACCAGTCCGCATCTGGCAATGCTGGATGCACCGCTGGCATTCGACGACGGCGTGGTGACCGGTCGTGCCTCGCTTTCGGGGCACAAGGTGCTGATTGCCGCACAGGAAGGTCGCTTCAACGGCGGCGCCGTAGGCGAAGTGCACGGCGCGAAGATACGCGGCCTGCTCGACCGTGCGCTGAGCGAACGTCCGGCTGCGGTGCTGCTGTTGATCGATTCGGGCGGTGTGCGCCTGCACGAAGCCAACGCAGGGCTGATCGCCATCTCCGAGATCATGCGCGCCGTGTTGCGCGTCCAGGCTGCGGGCATTCCGGTGTTCGCGCTCGTCGGTGGCTCCTGCGGCGCATTCGGCGGCATGGGGATCGTCACCCGTTTGTGCACGGAAGTGGTCATGTCGGAACAGGGCAGGCTCGGCCTGTCCGGACCCGAAGTGATCGAAACGGTCAAAGGCGTGGAAGAGTTCGATTCGCGCGACCGTGCATTGGTGTGGCGCATCACCGGAGGCAAGCTGCGCCGCGCACTGGGCGAGGCGACGCTGCTGGTCGACGACCTGATCCCGGCATTCCGCACTGCTGCTGCCAAGCTGATCGAACGCTATCGGGCGCATCCGCCTGTGCCTGCCGATCTCGATGAGCTGCTTGGGGCACAGGCTGAATTGACTGAACGCAGCGTACGATTTGCCGCTGCGCGTGACGGACGGGAGATATGGCAGGCTGATTTTGCCGAGGCATCCCGTGTCCCTGAAATGACCGTCGCCGAATTCAATGCGCTGCTAGGGGAGGCCGCATGAACGGGCAGACGATGTACGACCGCCTGTTCGGGGCGGATGCCCACACGCTGGTCGCCGACGGCCTCTTCCTGCACGGAACGGCCAGGATCGGCACGCAGGAAGTTGCAGTGATCGGGACGCTGGACCATGCCGCGATCGACGTATCCATCGCACTCCGGATCGCGGAGGCGGTACTGCATGTGGTGCGCGACGATGCCGCCGACGGCAAGCCGCCGCGTCCTATCGTATTTATGGCGGACACGCAGGGTCAGGCGCTATCGAGACACGAGGAGTTGCTCGGGCTCAACGGCTATTTCGCCCATATCGTGCGCTGTGTCGATCTGGCGCGCAGGCAGGGGCACCGCTTGCTGACCGTCATCAGCGGCGAGGCCGTCAGCGGAGGCTTCCTTGCCTATGGACTGATGGCCGACCGCATCTGCGCGCTGCCGAAATCACAGGTACGCGTGATGGACCTGCGCGCGATGTCGCGCGTCACCAAGATCAGCCTCGAACGGCTTGAGGAACTCGCGAAACAGTCTCCGGTCTTCGCCCCCGGCGCCGAGAATTACTGGCGCATGGGCGGCATCCACGAGCTATGGTCGGAAGACGATGACTGGTCTGCATGTCTGGCCGCTGCACTTGGCAAGGTTGCAAGCTCGGATGACCGTGCCGCGATCGGGCTTGAGCGCGGGGGGCGCTTGTTGGCCGCGCCGACGGCACAGCTCGTGGCGAACCCGTGAACCCTTCCAGGCTACGCCGTCACGATCTGGTCTGGCTCGATCCGGCGATCGACGCCGGCCTGTTTGCGGCTGCCGGGCAGCGCGATCTGGCGCGCGACTGGGTGAGCCGGGCTTTTCCGCTGGTCGTAGCCCGCCAATCCGGTAACCTCATCCAGGAAGCAGAGCAGATCATGCTGGGGTTCACGCTGCCGTCTGCGCCGATGCGCACGCGTGTCCTGCTCCGCGCCGACCGTGCGGCGATCATTCGTCACTCGCGTCCATTGCCGTTGTCGGAAGCGATGCAGCACGCACCGGTCGGATGGCGAGCCGGACTGGAAAACCTGTGCACTCTGCTTGAGAGAACCGGGACGGAAGCCCGTGTATACGGTTCGCTGTCGTCCGAGATATTCACCCGCATGCGGTATCTCGACGAGGCCAGCGATCTCGACCTGCTGCTGGAATGCGGCGCATCCACAAGACTGCGCGAACTGCTTGCCGGACTGGAGGATTTTCCGCCGCAGGTTCCGCGCATTGACGGAGAGGTACTGTCGGCATCGGGATGGGCGGTCGCCTGGCGCGAACTGGCGTCGGCTGTGCGTACTGGCACTCAGCGGCAAGTGCTCGCCAAGTCAGATCGTGAAGCCCGTCTGATCGCTGTCGATGAGTTCACCCAACCGATTCTGCAGCCCGCCTGAGATGGGAGCCGCAGTCATTCACCTGGCCGGAAACGCGGAAGATTCCGGCAGCCTGGAAGAAGAGCATTCTCGTCTCGACCGTCTGTGCCTGGAGGCGCTCAGGCACGAGGTGATGGCGTGGCCCAAGCCCGGCTTGGTCTCGCCGGTCGATTCGGGCAGCCATCGCGACATGCATCTGGGCACGTTCTTCGCCAGCATCGCCGCGCTGCAGGGCAGCTTTGCCGAACTTGCGCGTGCGGGCGAGGCCGGATCATCCTTCTCCGCGCTGCAGGCGATCGGACTGGAAGCGGAACGAAAGATGCTGATCGCCACCGGCGGCATCAACACGCATCGCGGTGCGATCTTCAACCTCGGTCTGCTCGCAGCGGCGGCCGCGCGGCGCAAGTCGGACAAGGCATCGGCAGGGCTCGCGTGCGGCGATGTCGTCGCGAGGATATGGGGTGCGGAGATTCTCGCGGGCCGCAAGGAATCGCCTGCTTCGCATGGCAACCATGTGTTCCGGAGATTCGCGGCCGGCGGCGCGCGCGTGGAAGCGGCCGCGGGTTTCCCGACCGTCTACAGCATCGGCCTGCCGGCGTTGCGCCGCCTTCTGCAGGCCGGGCATGACCGAGAGACGGCACTGATCGGCGCCTTGATGACCTTGATGGAACACCTGCCCGACACCAATGTGCTTTGGCGGGATGGGGAAGGCGGCCTCGATTTCGTGCGCCGTTCCGCTGCCGGCTTCAATCGTTCGGGCGGAGTGGATGCGCCGGGCTGGCGGGCACGATTGCTGGACCTGCATCGCGCTTTCATTGCACGCAACCTCAGCCCGGGCGGAAGCGCCGATCTGGTGGCCGCGACCTGGGCGGTGCATCAGATCGAAGCCCTGCGCGCGCAAGTCCATTGATATATGCGGCTCGCCATACTGTGCTCGGGACAGGCAGGCCAGCATCGCAGCATGCTGGACGAGCTGCTTGTCGCACCCGAATGCGAACCGGTCCGCAAGGCGGCAAGCGCGGCTCTCGGGCAGGATATCGCGCAATGGTGGGGCGCGCTCGATGACAGGCAGATATTCCTCAATTCGAATGCGCAATTCGCCATCGCCTATTACCAGGTCGCGACCTGGGCGCGGATCGCTCCGCTATTGCCGGAGATCGGTATGGTCGCCGGATATTCGCTGGGCGAGTTGATCGCTTACCACGTTGCCGGTGCGCTTTCCGCGAGCGAGACTTTCAGGCTGGTGAGGGAGCGGGCACGCCTGATGGATGAGGCGGCGGCCGGCATCAATGCCGGGGATGGATGCATGGTGTTGTGGCGCGGAAGGGTCTCTCCCGCCGCATTGGCTGCGCGCGATCGCGCGATCGCCGAACATGGCCTGGATGTCGCCATCGAACGCCGGAATGGCGAAGAGGTCTACGCCGGGCCCGGCGCAGCGATCGCGCGTTTTGTCGCCGACCTGAATGCATTGAATCCGGGGCTGGTGCGGTTGCCCGTCACCGTTCCCGCTCACAGTCACTACCTTGCGCAGGCTGCCGCTTCGTTCCGCGACATCCTGGCGGCAAGTTCCATCACCGTGCCGGGAATAGCCGTGCTGGGTGCGGTCGACGCGATGCCGGTCCGCTCGCGCGAAGCGGCGATCGATGCGCTGTCGCGCCAGATCGTCACGACGATCCGATGGGGCGGATGCATGGAGGCGCTGGCGGAATCCGGTATCGACAGAGTGATCGAGCTCGGACCGGGGAACGACTTGGCCAAACTGGTCGGGGTCGAGCATCCGCAGATCGCGGCACACGCGGTCGGGGATTTTCGCGATTACAGGGCGCTGGCGGATTGGTTGCAGTAGGGGCCGGGAGATAATTTTGAGTTGCAGATGAACTGTGCAAGTTCCTCTGCACAGGGAGTCAGTCGATGATCAGTTGGGAATTCATTCTGCTTTATATTGCTGCCGGCAGCGTTGCCGGGTTTCTGGCCGGGCTGTTGGGCGTCGGGGGCGGGGTCGTGATCATACCTATCCTGATGTTCATCTTTGCAGCACAGCATTTCCCGGCCGACCATATGATCCATATCGCGGTCGGCACCTCGCTTGCCAGCATCATGTTCACGTCGGTGTCCAGCCTGCGCGTTCACCACGAACACGGGGCGGTCAACTGGCGTATCGTCAAGCGCATCACGCCGGGCATACTGCTGGGCACGCTGATCGGCACCTTTATCGCCGCGAAACTTCCTGCGGGTCTGCTCAAGGGCTTCTTTATCGTGTTCCTGTTCTACGTGGCAACGCAGTTGCTGCTCAACATCAGGCCCAAGCCCGCGCGCCAGCTTCCCGGTACCGGCGGCATGGTCGCCGCGGGCGGTGTCATCGGTTTCGTCTCGAGCTTTGTGGGCATCGGCGGCGGCGCCATGTCCGTACCGTTCATGACCTGGAGCAACGTCAAGATGCACAATGCCATCGGCACTTCGGCCGCGATAGGTTTTCCCATCGCAGCTGCGGGAACCATGGGCTATGTGCTGAACGGGTGGTCCACCCGTAATCTGCCGGACTGGTGCTTCGGTTTTGTCCATCTTCCTTCCCTGGCCGGTCTTGTGGTGGCCAGCGTGCTGTTCGCCCCGTTGGGGGCCAGGGCTGCGCACAAGCTGCCGGTGGCAACGCTCAAGAAGATCTTCGCGGCCTTGCTTTACGTCATCGGCACCAAGATGCTGCTCGGCGCGATGCAGTAAATAGTCATCGGGAGGAGCGATGGGCAGGAAAACCGACTATATAGACCTGGCCGCCACGGAATATTGGCAGGAGACAGGAAGGCCTGAACTGGATTCACTGTGGATCGCGGAATTCTTTCAGGATTATGGCGAGCTGAACGATTTTCCCCGGCATAACCTGGTCGATTTCTATGCATTGGTGCAGAAAGCGCTGACCATCAAGATCGAGAAGGCCGAAAAACTGGCCCGGTTGCAGCGTGAAAAAAGCGAGCGTTCCGCGAAGACTCCGCGGAAACCCTGACCGGCAATCCATGTTCGCATCCGGGCAGGGATTCGATCGCGTCGACCATGCAGTATTTTCTTCGTATCAGGCTTCAATCATTGTAAAGTATGAGTCGCATCGGCGCGTTTCAGGTGTCGAATAGCCTTACTACACAGATGGCCCACGTATGACGTCTCCTATCATCACTGCCGCAGATCTGGTCA
This sequence comes from Sideroxydans sp., assembly GCA_027310665.1. Classification (GTDB taxonomy): domain Bacteria; phylum Pseudomonadota; class Gammaproteobacteria; order Burkholderiales; family Gallionellaceae; genus Sideroxyarcus. The sequence continues at coordinate 22,367 of DAIDAJ010000127.1, forward strand.
AGCAATACCCCGGCGTCCGGGCCGTGGACGGGATCAACCTGTCCATCCCGAAGGGGATCTGCTTTGGTTTGCTCGGCCCCAACGGGGCAGGCAAGACTACGACCATCGAGATACTGGAAGGCATCCATCTCCCGACCAGCGGCTCAGTGCTGTACAAAGGCGAGCCGCTGGGCACGCGTTATCGCGAAGAGGTGGGCATCCAGTTCCAGCACACCGCGCTGCAGGAGTTCCTGACCGTGCGCGAGACGCTGGAATTGTTCGAGCAGCTCTATCAGCAAACCATGCCCATACCGGAGTTGATCGAACTGTGTTCGCTGGCGGATATCCTGGAGCGCGACACGCGCAAGATCTCCGGCGGCCAGCGCCAGCGCCTTTTGCTTGCGTTGGCGCTGATCAACGATCCGGACCTGATCTTCCTGGACGAGCCCACGACCGGGCTGGATCCGCAGGCCAGGCGCAATTTCTGGGAACTGGTCAAACTGGTTAAGTCCCGTGCAAAGACCATCGTGCTGACCACGCACTATATGGAAGAGGCGTATGCACTGTGCGACGAGATCGCCATCATGGACAAGGGGCGGATCGTCTCCCAAGGCACTCCGGCACAGTTGCTGTCCGAGCATTTTGGCGATGTGGTGCTGCAGATACCGAATGCCGATTCGGCAGACAGGCTCGGCGAACTGGGGCTGAATGCGGTGCAGGCGGGGGATATGCTGGAGATCAGGACCAATCGCCTGCACCATACCCTGCAGCAGTTGATGGAGAATGGCATCAATCTGGATCGCTTGCGCATTCGCGCCTGGACCCTGGAAGACCTGTTCATCAATGTGACCGGAAAGAAGCTCAGTACATGAAGAAATTCTTGGCCGTATTGCACGCCCGCAACATGGAGTTCCTGCGCGATCGCTCTGCATTGGCGTGGAACCTCGCGATGCCGTTCATGCTGGTGATCGGGTTGGCGTTCACTTTTTCCGGCAGCAACAAGGAAATCTACAAGATCGGTGTCGTGGGCGGCAGCGAAAAGTTGCACAGCGCCGCGCCCGCGCTGCAATCGACAAAATACATTCAGTTCATCCAGTACGATGACCTCGACACGGCCATCGGCAAGGTGAAGCATCATCAGATGGACATGCTGATCGATGTCAGCAACGCGCCGAAATACTGGATCAATTCAAGTTCGCCCAATGGCTATCTGCTGGAACGCATCATCTGGGGCGCCGAAGGAAAGCGATTCGAAAGGCAGACTGTCGAAGGTGCAGAGATACGCTATGTCGACTGGTTCCTGCCCGGAATTCTCGGCATGAACATGATGTTCGCCTGCCTTTTCGGCGTGGGCTTCGTGATCGTACGCTACCGGAAAAATGGCTTTCTCAAGCGCCTGAAGGCGACGCCGCTGGGGGCGTTCCAGTTCCTGTTTGCCCAACTGGTCTCGCGTTTGCTGTTGATCATGGTCATCACCGCGATCGTCTATACCGGATGCAATCTCTTCATCGGATTCAACATGCAGGGATCCTATTGGACGCTCCTGTTCGTAACAACCCTGGGCGCAATGAGCTTGATCTCCATCGGATTGCTGATCGCGGCACATACTGCCAGCGAGGAACTGGCCGGCGGCATGCTCAATATCGTGACCTGGCCGATGATGTTGCTGTCTGGTGCGTGGTTTTCACTGGAAGGCGCACAGGTCTGGGTGCAAAAGCTGGCGCTGATCTTTCCGCTGACCCACCTGATTTCGGCTGCACGGGCGATCATGAATGAAGGCGCTACGCTATCCCAAGTGATGCCTCATGTCTGGGTGCTCGCGCTGACGAGCGCGATCTTCATCGCGATCGGTGCGTATGTATTCAAATGGGAATGACTTTACGGCAACGATCGGATAGCGCCAACTGATTGACGGCCGATCCTACTTGGCCAGGCTCAATACGAACTGGACCAGTTCCCTGATGTCGGCGTCTTTCACCGCTGGAGCGTTTCCGGGCATGGGCACGGAGCCCCAATTGCCCGAGCCGCCCCGGGAGACTTTCATGAACAGTCCTTCCTGCAATGGATATTCAGTTCCCTTGTAGGTATAAGTGGTCGCGTTCCTGTATTTCTTTGAAACATCCATCCAGGCTGGCCCGACGATCTTTTTGTCGACCGAGTGACAGGCGACGCAGTTGTTCTTCCTGGCCAGGGGGGGCATCTCGGTCGCTATTGCATTGGCTGCAATCACCATTCCTGCCGCGGCCATGCCTGCGATCGTCATCGATTTCATACTTTCCCCTTTTTTGAATATTAACGTTATTTTTATGTTCTCCGGGCGGCCAAGCGTTCCCGTTGGCCGGCGAAGTTCCCATAGGTCAACAGGGAAGTCAAGCAGGATGCAACGCCATATCCGGTGCAGGATTTCATTTGGATTACAGTCCTGTCATTCGAGGAGGAATATCGGGATATTTCGTCAAGCCGGCAAGACAATTGGGCGCATTCACGCAACTTGTGTTGGCGTACAATTGTGGCAACAACACTGCCGGAATCATGTATGGTCTGCAGATGAATATGACAGAAACCAGGATCTAATCCGCATAGGGATGAACCGCTTATGACAGCAAGCAATCAAGATATGCAAATCGAACCGCCGCTGATCGGGCAGACATACGTCTCGCGCGCCACACCGGATCTGGTGGTGTACGTCGTGGATGTGGTTGACTCGGATCCGGATGAAGATTTCGCCTTCATCGTCGAAGGTTGCGATCCCGTCTACAAAGACGACACCACAAACGCCGACGGATATGAGATTACCTCTGACGTGTGGGCGAAGCACGATTTCGCGCTTGTAACCGAATAGCAATTACCAAGGGCGGGTGAACCAAAAATGCCCCTGATTCAGTCCTTGTCGGCTTCGATCGGGGAATAGAGCCTGATTTCGTCACCGACCATGGGCACGAATTTCGCCATGCCGAACTGGGTGCGCGAGATGGTGGCGGTGATGTCCGCGCCGCAGTGCATCTTCCTGGTGAGTGGGAACGGCGCGCAGTGGAAATTATCCACGCGCAGGGTCAGGGGACGGGTTGTGGCGAGCAGGTTGAATTTTCCTTCGGCCCCGACGACCTTGTCGCCGTCGAAGATCAGCTTGTCGGAAGTGAACCGGATGGTCGGGTATTGTGCGACGTTAAAGAACTCCTCCCCCTTCATGTGCTCGTCCCACTTGGCGAAACCCATGTCGAGCGAATTCGCGTCGATGACGATGTCCACGCTGCCTTGCCTGGCGGCGACATCTAGAGTGATCTTTCCACTGGATTTGTTGAACCGCCCGCGCTGGGTGGAGTAGCCGAGATGGTTCACTTCGAACATCGGCCAGGTATGTGTCGGATCGATGGTGTAATTGTCCACGGCATAAGCCGGAATGGCGAACAACGTGCCGATAAGGACGAGCAGCGATCTGGTCATGGCAGTTTTCCCTTGCATGTAGTCAATTCGCGGATGAAGGGTGAATTCACCCTCACGATTTCCTAGCCAGGAATGGAACCATGCGCGTCAGGATGTCATCGCGTTCGATGAAATGGTGCTTGACGGCGGCACCGACATGGGCGACCACCAGGCCGAGCATGATGTAGTTGAGCATCTCGTGCACCTCGTGCAGCAAGTCGCCGAGTTCCTTGTTCTTGCCAACCAGGTCGGGCAGCGGCAGTACGCCAAACCAAACGGTCTGGAATCCTTTCGCGGAACTCATCAGCCAGCCTGTGACGGGAACGACGAAGATCAATGCATAAAGCAGGTAATGTACGCTTTCGGCGGCGATCTTTTCCCAGTGCCGCATCGTATCCGGCAGGAGCGGCGGGCGGTGCGTTGATCGCCAGAATACGCGTATCAGCGCAAACAGGAACACGGTGACGCCTATCCACTTGTGGTAACTGTATAAGCGTAATTTGGTGGGCGAGAGCGGCAGATCGTGCATGTACAGCCCCAGCGGGAACGCGGCGAATATCAGCAGGGCGATAAGCCAATGCAGGACCACAGCGGTTTTTGTGTAGCGATCAGCCATTTCTGCCTCTTCAATATCTGTTCTTCTTATCCCAATCCTAGTGAAGAGGCCTGCTGCGTGTCAATCAAAGTTTTCCGCTTGTACGGACAGGTCCTGTTGAGGACAGGGAGATGCAACTTTTTTTGACGGCCACATTCTAAAGGCACGCCCGGCCGGCGTGGCCGGACTTGAAAATTCCGGATTCGCCCGCATCTGGCAGGGAGTGGCCGGGTGTCACAATGTCACACTTCGCGCCGCCTTACTTCGTACTTTTGGAGAGTTTACGCAATGAAACGTATATTTCTGTTCATCCTGACCAATCTCGCGGTCCTGGTGGTTATCAATTTCACGTTGCGCCTGCTCGGCGTAGATCGTGTCCTGGATCAAAGCGGCGGGATCAATTTCAGCTCGCTGATGGTGATGTCTGCAGTGATCGGCTTTTCCGGTTCCATCATTTCCCTGTTGATGTCGAAGTGGATGGCCAAGATGTCGGTCGGGGCCCAGGTCATCGAGAACCCGCAAGACCCGACCGAGCGCTGGCTGGTGGAGACCGTGCGCCGTCACGCGCAAGCCGCCGGTATCGGTATGCCGGAGGTGGCGATCTACGACGCGCCCGATGTGAATGCGTTTGCCACCGGTTGGAACCGGAATGATGCGTTGGTCGCTGTGAGTACCGGCTTGCTGCACAGCATGAGTCGCGATGAAGCGGAGGCCGTGCTCGGTCACGAGATCAGCCACGTTGCCAATGGCGACATGGTCACGCTCGCGCTGATCCAGGGCGTGGTCAATACCTTCGTGGTGTTCTTTGCGAAGATCATCGGTATTCTGGTTGACCGCGTGCTCCTGAAGAACGATCCGCGCAACGGTCCCGGTATAGGTGCATTCGTCGCGGAGATCGCGGCGCAGATCGTGCTGGGCATCCTGGCCAGTATCATCGTCATGTGGTTCTCGCGCCAGCGCGAGTTCCGTGCCGATGCGGGCGGAGCGAACCTGGCAGGACGGCAGAAGATGATCGCGGCGCTGGAACGCTTGAAGATGAACCATGAGCAAGCCGCGATGCCGCAGAATATGGCGGCGATGGCGATCTCAAGCCAGGGCGGATTTTCCAGATTGTTCATGACGCACCCGCCGCTGGATGAACGCATCGAAGCCTTGCGCGCAGCGAAATGATCAAGAACGACGTGTCGTAAGAAAAACGGCGGGATTTATCCGCCGTTTTTCATTCAGTCATCGTCATCGAATTTCTCGCGCGGCGGGTTGCCGTCATACACCAGGCTTTGTCTGCGCTGCAGATAGGCATCCCGAATGAAGCTGTAACGGTCGATGATCGCATCATCCAGCACTTTCTCCTGTTCCAGCAGGCCGACGCGCGTGTCCAGCCCCTCGAGAGCCCAGGCGCTGTTGCGCACCGGAACATCCCTGGTATTGCTGATCACGCTGAAGTAACTATCCGTGTAGAGTCCCGTTCCGTCGCGTATCGTGCTTGGCCCAAGGACCGGCAGCACCAGATACGGGCCGCTGGGAACACCCCAGTAGCCGAGCGTCTGGCCGAAATCCTCGTTGTGCTTTTCCAGCCGATCGGTGACGTTGATCAGGCCGAAGATGCCGAACGTGGTGTTGAAAGCCACGCGTGCCGCATCGCTGGCGGCCTGCCTGAATTTCAACTGCAATATGTCGTTCGCGGTAACCACCACATCGTCCAGATTGGAAAAGAAGTTGCTGACCATGGTCTTTACGGGGCCGGGCACGACCTTGTTATAGCCCTGGGCAACCGGTTTGACCACGGCCCGGTCCAGCGTGTCGTTGAATTTATAGACGCCGCGGTTGAAGGATTCGAAGGGATCTTTTTGCTGTACGTATGAACTCAGATTGATCGAGCTGCAACCTGCCAACAGCAGGCTTGCAAGCAACATGGATATTCGCATCAAAAGCATGAACGTGTGGGAGAGCCAAAAGAATAGTCTTGATTATAGGGGGAAACCAGTGCCCGGTGCATCCGTCTTGTTGCAATCGGGGCAAAGCGTTTAGTATGCGCGGCTATGGATACATCCTCCCCTGTGAGCAGCCGCCAGACTTCGTTGCGCATCGGCGCCATCTTTCTGATGCTGGCGTTTCTTGAGTTGGCTTGGCTGCATGCGTTATCCCCGCTGGAAAATCGCCTGTCCGACTGGTTCGTGCGTCAACAGGCGCAGGGACTGGTGCCGGATAAGGACATCGTTATCGTCGATATCGACGATGCCAGTCTTGCACGGATGCAGGATACGGCTGGAAGCTGGCCATGGCCGCGCTCGGTGCATGGCGAACTGGTTCAAGGGATCGCCAGACAACAGCCCAAGGCTATCGTGTTCGATATCCTGTTCAGTGAACGCGACGAATTCAGGCCGGATAGCGACCGCGAGTTCAATCGCTCGCTGCAAGGACTGAACAATGTGTATTTCCCGATGGTGAGGCGCGATGCGGAGCTGGACAAACAGGGCGCTCCCGCTGTCCAAGTGGCGGCCATGCTCGGCTTGCAGCGCACGGAACATGCGGACGACGGTGCTCGCATCGCCGTGTTGCCGCCCCTGGCCGTGGATCCGGCGCACTGGCGCACGGGCACCATCAATTTTGAGGAGGATTCCGACGGCGTCGGACGGCGCTACCAGCTTTATACCGACGCGTACGGTTGGCTCATTCCGTCATTGCCGGCGAGAGTGGCGCAGGATCTGGGCTATGCGGTGCCAAAACAGCCGGACATGGTGCTGGCCTGGCGCGGGGAGCCGGGAGCGTACAAGCACATTTCCTATGTGGATCTGTACGAGGATTTCAATCGCGAGCATGCGCAGCGCCCCGCCGACGAATTGAAGGGCAAGATCGTCATCATCGGTACGGCAGCGACGGGTCTGCACGACGTGCGTGTGACGCCGATGGCCAGTCTCTATCCCGGCATGGAGATATTGGCGACTGCCATCGACGACCTGAAGAACCAGCGCATGATGCACCGTACTCTCGGCGACTTCGCCCTGTACCTGACGTTCCTGTTGCTGGCCTTGCTGAACATCGCCTTCCTGCGCGGCATGAATGCGATCAAGGTGGGTGTCGCTCTGCTCTCGACCAGCCTGCTGGCGCTGCTCGTCAGTTACCTTGCGGTGGCCCGGCTTTATTTGCTGCCGGTGCTGTCGCCGCTGATGCTGGCGTGGGCATGCTACTTTGTTTTTGCCCTGCGCGAATATCTGCTGGAACGCAAATCACGGGAGCAGGCGGTGCGGATGTTCAGCCGCTTCGTCAACCCGCACGTGGTCAAAGAACTGGTCGCACATGGCGGCCTGAGTCGCGCGGGCGAGAGCCGCCAGATCACCATCCTGTTCTCCGACATACGCGGCTTCACCACCTTGTCGGAAAAACGCACGCCGCAACAGGTAGTCGATCTGCTCAACCGCTATTTCACGCTGCAGGTCGAGGTGGTGTTCCGTCACGGCGGTTCGCTGGACAAGTTCATCGGCGATGCCATCATGGCGTTCTGGGGCGCTCCGCTGGATGACCCGCACCATGCACGCCATGCGGTGGAAGCAGCGATCGAGATGGGCCGGGTGTTGCAGCGGTTCAAGAAGGAATTGGGCGAGGAGGATGCGAACTTCGATGTGGGCATCGGCATCCATACCGGCCCGGCCGTGGTCGGGCTGATCGGCTCCGAACAGCGTCGCGAATATACCGCGATCGGCGACACGGTGAATCTCGGCAGCCGCATCGAGGGGCTGACCAAGGGAGTGTCGCGCATCCTGGTCTCGCGCGAGACGATGGAAGCCTGTGGCGACGCGTTCGAATTCAAGTCATTCGGGTCGTTTAAAGTCAAGGGGCGCGAGCAGGAAGTGGAATTGTTTGCGCCAGTCGAAAAGGAAGGAGCTTGATAATGAAGAACGTCTTTGCATTATGTTTGCTGCTCGGCTTTGTGCCGGCAGCGTGGGCCGGGGGATACGCCTACACAATACGCGCCAGCGAACTGAAAGCAAAACCCTACACCGACGCGCAGACGTTGACTTCGCTACCCCCCCGCAGCAAGGTCGAGGTGCTGGGGAGGCAGGCGGGCTGGACCCACGTCAGATCGATCTCTTTCAGCGGCTGGGTGAAGATGCTGAACCTGCAACTGGAAGCGAATGACCAGAGCAAGCGCGGAGACAACGGCTTAAGTGCCTTGTTCAATGTTGCCTCCACCGGCAGGAGCAGCAGCACGGTGACTACGGGGATACGGGGTCTTTCGGAAGAACAGTTGAAGAACACGAAACCCGACCCGCAGGAGCTGCAGGCTGCGAAGCGTTATGCCGTGAGCCGCCAGGAGGCGCAGCGTTTCGCTGCCGCAGGCAAGCTGCACGCGCAGAGCATGGATTATCTGAGTGGAGGCCAATGATGGGAACGAATCGGGCGATGGTCTTGTTGTGCCTGCTGGCTGCGGCGCTGCCCGCTGCGGCATTCGACTTGGGCAGCATCGACTGGCAAAAAGCGGTCGATACCGTGCAGAAAGTTCAGAAAGCCAATACCGACATCGATGAACCGCAGGAGATCGCGCTGGGCGAGGGGATCGCCAGCAACCTGCTGGGCGCGGCCCCTCTGCTGGACAATCCGGCAGCTCAGCAATATGTGAACCGCGTAGGACGCTGGCTCGCCCTGCAAACGGAACGTCCCGATCTGCCCTGGCAATTCGGGGTGCTGGACGACAACGATGTGAATGCCTTCGCCGCCCCGGGCGGCTATGTGTTCATCACCAAGGGACTGTTGGCGCAAATGAACAGTGAAGCGGAACTCGCCGGCGTGCTGGCGCACGAGATATCGCATGTGTTGCGCAAGCATCATCTGCAGGCGATCAAAAAGGGAGCACGAACCGAGTTGCTGTCCGACCTTGCGAACGAGGCGCTGAAGGGCAAAGGCGCCAATCCCGCGCTGAACAAGCTGGTCAGCGCGGGAACGGAGGTATATGCGCGCGGTTTGGACAAGAGCGACGAGTTCGAGGCTGACCGCATGGGGGTGGTGATCGCCGCACGGGGCGGCTACGATCCCTACGGATTGCCCGCAGTGCTACAGACGCTGCAATCGATCAATCCCAGTGATTCCAGCGTGGCGTTGATGTTCAAGACTCATCCCGCGCTGGCGGATCGCCTGAGTCTGCTGGACAAGGAGATGACGGGCCAATTCGGCAAGTTTGACAATCAGCCCGACCTCGCCCCGCGCTTCTTCCAGGCATTGGGTGCGGGAAAGAAATAAGGCGTGCAGGACGAGCGGTCGCCGGCCCCCCGTTTGGCTGGCCGGGGTCGACGCGAGAATGGTTGAGTCCGCCGTATCACAGATCAGACAGGGGTTTGTCGGCAAGCTTGTCATCCTTGACGCTCAATTGCCCGATGACCTCGACCAGGGACCTGTCCAAAGCAAGCAAAGCCGACTCGGATAACCCCTGCAGCGCTTCCGGCAGTATTCCTTCCGCGGGCCCCGGTGCATTTTTCAGTATCTTTGAGGCAGCTTCAGTCAGCCGCAAACCAACCCGCCTCTGGTCCTCCTTGCTTCGCTCCTTGATTACCAGTCCGTGCGCGACAAGCTTCTCGACAAGCTGACTGCAGGTCGATTGGTGTATGGACAGGCGCTCGGCCAGTTCAGAAACGCCGATATCTGGAGTCTTTGCCACTTCCTGCAGTATCCACAATTGCGAACCGGTGACTCCGCAGCTTTCCTCCACCTCGCGAAAATGCTGGCGAACAGAGCCGAAGATGATGCGGAATTTCTTAAGCACCTGAACCGAAAGCTGACTTTTGTTGCGCTTGGCCAATTCAGTGCCTCTTTCCGGGGATCGTGCAGCCCGGTTCGGGATCGTATCTCCCCGAAAAAACATTTATATCATATGTATTCATGTCAACTTAATTCACTCCGATGCGTTTAAGGCAGTGCTTTGACTGGTTTCTGTTTGTTAAATCTTTGGTAAGGAAATATATCATGAAAAAAATCGCATTCGTTCTGGCGTCATTACTGGTAGCCGCATGCTCGTCCACCCACAAGGCTGATACGGCGGCCGCACCGCAAGCTGCGCCGCAAACGACCGCCAGCCCTGCGACGGCTTCGGCAACGCCAGCCGAACTGGCTGCGAGCAAGCTTGCGTCCGAACTGCAGGGGCTTCAAAAGGAAAGCGTTTATTTTGATTTCGACAAGTATGCCGTAAAACCGGAATATCAGGATGCGATTCAGAAGCAGGCCAGTTTCATCAAGGAGCACAAGAATGACGTGGTCACGCTGGAAGGCAATGCGGACGAGCGCGGGAGCGAGAAATACAATCTGGCTTTGGGAAACAGGCGCGCAATTGCTGTCCTGAAAAGCCTGGAGCGCCTGGGGGTGCCGGCCTCCCAGATCAGGACTGTAAGCCTCGGGAAAGATCATCCGCGCCTCGCGTGCCACGAAGAGAAATGCTGGAAAGAGAATCGCCGGGTCGATTTCGCGCACAAGCTTAACTAGCAATAGTGGCTGCATTGCCGGCCGGAGATAAGGGAAGCCCGGCTTTGGCCGGGGCAAATGCGGACTCGCGGTTCGGCCGGGTTTTCCTCATGCCGCGATCCCAGTTTCATTCTTTTATCAAAGTGCGGCAATTCGCGACGGTGGCCCGGTGATGGATGAAGGGAAACGCAAGGTGCTTGTGTTGACCGTCCTTTACGTCGCTTTCCTGTGCGGGTCGTGGCTCTGGTTTCATCCGCACTTCGTAACCCAGCGGATTCGCGGACAGATATCCATCGGTGCAAGTGCCCGGGAGGTCGAAAAAGCATTCCACGTACGGACGTACGACTTTCCAGGCTCGGCTTATTGTGAAGCGGACGGTCCGCCTGTCGTCACCCGGATCGCAATAGACGAAAGCGCAAGGATCCCGATCCTGCCGGTCCCGATGGTCATGGTCACGACGACCGTTTTTTGCTTCGATCACAACGATAAATTGGTCGGCATGAAATCCGAGCGGTGGTTCGATGAGTTATAGGATTGCCAATTGCGTATCGAATTGTTTGCAAACACTCCTGTCGGCGCTGGAGGCCTTGACTGATCCGGTGAATATCCGCTTAGGGTTCGCTCCAGCTTTCGAGCGCTCATACTGCAATGTCGATGAAGTCGGATTGGCACGAATTCCTGATTTCCAGAAACTCTTGATTGGCGATGCTGCGCAGAGCTTCGGTCAAGCGGATAAAATATCGAATCATCCCGATTGGTGCACTTGAAATGATAGAAACCCTTACGCTAATTACGCTTTGCGTCCTGTTCCTGATCTTCTTCCGTCCCGGCAAAACCCCCCCTCTGGAGAGTCAGCTCGTGATCGAACGGCCGGGGCAGTACAGAATCATGCTCGCGCCAAAATTGAATCTGGCTCAACCCTTTATTGAAGCGATCATCGATCGGCTGGCGAAGTCGAACGTTTCGACACAGCGTGGCAGCGCCAGGCAATTCTTTGCGGTCAGCGACAGGCAAGTGGCGACTGCCCACGGTGATATCTACCTGCTGGCGATCATCGTTCGTGAAGGAATGATCCATTTTGTCGGGGTGCAGCCAGTGTCAGGCGATCCCGCAAAGCACCTTGAAACCATCAAAGCCAACGCTAAGGATCTGCTTGAGGACTTCCCGATCAGCGACGAGCGCAGCAGGGCACTTGAAGACAGCCTGTTTGGCGCAATTCAGGAAGCATCCAGGGAGAGAGGGATAGTCGTTGATCAATTGAAGGACCAGGCTGATATATAAGTGCCAGCGGTCGAAACAGTGCCTTTAGCGCTTGCCAATGAGATTTCGGGCAAGCGTGTGAAATAGCGGCGCGGGGCACACCAGCTGCGAGCTGAGCTTTGCAATGAACGCTGCAGCCATCAAGGGCAATATCATTTCGTGGCTGTCTATCATTTCCATGACGATGACGAACGCAGTGATGGGCGCCTGGGTGACTCCGGAAAAGTAGGCAACCATCCCTATTATGATCACCGCACTGGCCGGCACGGAAGTGAACAAGTGGGCGATATTGGCGCCGAATCCGGCACCTGCGGAAAGTGTGGGCGCCATGAGTCCGCCGGGTATTCCGCTGACGTATGAAACGGCGGTCGCCGCCATCTTCAGCAGCCCATAGCTCTCTGGCAGTACGGTGCTGCCGTCAATGAGCGATTTCGCCTCGCTGTAACCGCCGCCGTAAGTCGTATTGCCGGACGCCATTCCCACCAGCGCGAGAAGCAGCCCGCATAATGCAGCAAAGGCAATCGGCTGTGCCTGCATCCATGCCCCCATCCTTCCTGCCAATCCTTTGTTGATTTCGATCAGCGTGCGGCTAAACACGCCGCCGAGCAGGCCTCCCGCCAGACCGCAGACGACAACCATTCCCCACTCGCTGCCGAAGGCGAGCGATTGCGAGGTGTGGCCGAAATAGGAGTAATTTCCGAGCAGCGCAAGCGAGGTTATACCGGCGATGATTACGGTCATGAGTATGGTCGAACTGTTATGTTCCTCGAAGGATCGGCTCATTTCCTCAATGGCGAACACGATTCCGGCCAGCGGGGTATTGAACGCCGCTGCGACTCCGGCTGCGGCGCCTGCAAGGATCAGGCCTTTGTCGAGATCGTGCTTCGGGAAGCGCGCAAACTTGCCCAGGCTGTGCATGATGGACGCACCGATCTGGACGGATGGCCCCTCGCGTCCTATCGACGCGCCAACCATCAATCCCGCGATGGTGAGAACGATCTTTCCGCTCGTCACCCGCAGGCTGAGCACCTGCTCGCGGATTCTGCTGGTTTCTTCAGGGTCAAGTGCTGCGATGGTCTGCGGAATGCCGCTGCCCTGTGCACCGGAAAAGAATTTCCTGGTCAAGAAAACGATGACCACAAGCCCAAGCGGCGTAAGGAGCAGGGGAAGATACGGTGAAATGGCGAGCAGCCTGTGGAAAACTCCGTTCGCCCACTCGCAGACCACTGCAAACACAATCGCAACCAATCCGACGCTGATCGCTCCGCACCAGAATACGAGCCTGCGTTTCCACTCCAGTATCAGAATATCCTCCGACAGCTATTTTCAATGTTTAAGGCCTGCACTGCCTGCAATCCATCCAGAAGCCGCGACGAAATCATGGACATCGGCGTTCCTTTCATCATGTCCGCTGGCCATGTCGGGCCATTGTAAAACGCATGGCGATAAGCCGCCGTCTCTTTTTTTGCGTCTTCGCGGGACAGGTTCATTCAGGGCCGCTGGATGTATTATGCATCGTTATTTAATATTTATATAAATATTATTTATGTAAACCGATCCAGCTGCCATTCGTTAATGGGAAAGCCTCATCCGGTTTCAATCAATTAACAGGAGTTCAGTCATGAAAAGAATGACCGTTGTTTTAGCTTCACTGATGGTAGCCGCTTGCGCTTCCTCGCAGAAAACCAATACTGCGCAAACACCGCAACCGGGCGAGAAGAGCGCCACCGTTGCTGCGAATACGACCGTCAATTCGGCAGCACAAATGGAATTGGACAGATTGAATGCCGAAATTTCGCAACTGCAGAAGCAGAGCGACTATTTTGACTATAAGAAATATGCCATCAAGCCCCAGTATCAGAGCGTGATCAAGAAAGAAGCCGAATTCATCAAGGCCCACAAGAATGACTTCATTACGCTGGAAGGAAATGCCGACGAGCGCGGAAGCGACGGTTACAACCTGGTTCTGGGTGAAAAGCGCGCAGAGGCTGTTCAAAAGAGCCTGCTAAAGTACGGCGTATCGGCAGCGCAGATCAAGCTGGTCAGCTTGGGCAAGGGAAAGCCGCGTCTGACCTGCCACGAGGAAAAGTGCTGGAAGGAGAATCGCAGGGTCGATTTTGTGCATAAGCTTGGGTAGCAACTTTCCACAGGGGAGGCTGGCCAATAAGTCGGTCTTCCCTTATTCTTGATTCAGAAGCTGGCCTGAGGACAGTTGGAGGTTTGCTGTGGACGATTGGCTGATCATCGGTGCCCTGGGGCTTCTGTTTCTGATCCTTATCCAGCTAGGACAGCAATCGCTGGATATACCGCCCGGATCGGATGAGTTGATGATCTTCAGTTTGCATTCGCTGCAGAACTAAATTTGCCATGAGCCCGGGTTTAGGGGATTTCAGACTGCATCTCGCCACTAGCGTGTGGGCGGTTCGAGGTCGGAGTTGCGGAATGTGAACTGGCCGCGTTTACGGTCGGCAAAGTAGTTTTCCAGCGTGTAGCGTATCGGGCGGAAAGCCAGCGTATCCCAGGGAATCTCTTCTTCGGCGAAAAGCGCCACTTCCAGACTCTCCACGCCAGGAGAAAAGTCCGGATCGAGCAGCGTGGCACGGTACAGCAGCTGTACCTGGTTGATGTAGGGAAGGTTGTACATCGCATAAAGATCAAGTATGTCGATGCGCGCATTGGCTTCTTCCAGCGTCTCGCGCGCGGCGGCCTGGCTGGTGGTCTCGCCGTTTTCCATGAATCCTGCCGGCAATGTCCACAGGCCGTGGCGCGGCTCGATGGCGCGGCGGCAGAGCAGGATGCGTCCATCCCGCCACTCGGGTATGGCACCGACGATCAGCTTGGGGTTCTGGTAGTGGATGGTATTGCAGACGGTGCAGACATGTCGCTCGCGGTGATCATCCTGAGGCAAGGAAAGTTCGACCGGTGCACCGCATTCTGAGCAGAATTTCACGGTATCAGTCCCAGAACTTCCACCACGGTGCCGGATTCAGCGGGGATTCCTTGACCTCGGGTCGCGCACCGTCCTTGGCGACGTTCAGGGCAAGTACGCGTTTTGTGTCATCGCGCAGGTCTGTCATCCCCATGGCGTCATAGGCTTGCACCAGGATTTGCAGGGCATCCCGCGTTTGCGGTGTCTGCGGAAAATCGATCAGTACCCCTTTGGCACGGTTCGCCGCCGCAACGTAGGCACCGCGACGCAGGTAATAGTCCGCTACATGGATTTCCGCACGTGCCAGCGTGATCAGCAGGAATTGCATGCGTATCCGGGCATCCGGCGTGTATTTGCTGTCCGGGAAGCGTGTGACCAGCTCCTTGAACGAGTTGAATGAGTCGCGCAAAGCCGCGGGATCGCGTTCGGCCGGATCCTGCTTGAACAGGGTGCCGAAAAGGCTGTTGATATTCTCGTTGAAGTTGATGAGCCCTTTGAGGTAATACACGTAATCAAGATGGGCGCTCGTGGGGTACATCTTCACGAACTGGTCCAGGGCGCCGAGCGCGGGGGCCGGTTCGCTGTGCTTGTAATAGGCGTAGGCGATCTCCATTTGCGCCTGCTGAGCGTAACGGCCGTAGGGATAGCGCGATTGCAGCGTCTCGAACTGTTTTACGGCCTTTTCGTAGTTTTCATCCTTCATCTGCTCCTGTGCTTTGGCATAAATCTCGTCGGCGGACAGGTTCTTCATTTCGTCCTTGACAGGATCGGAACTGCAAGCAACTAACGTGAGCAAGAGGAAAACGGCTAAACTATGGCGCATGATAAAACCCGAAATGATTAAACCCGAAGAAGATTTACCCGATTATAGCAAAGACGACGACTCCGCCGACCTGCTTGAGATGCGGGTCCCGATGGAACACGGCGGGCTGCGACTCGACCAGGCGCTTGTCAAATTGTTTCCGGAATACTCGCGCAGCCGATTGCAGGACTGGATAGAACAGGGCTTGGTTACGGTCAACGGCACGGCAGGAAGCGTCAAGCAAAAGGTCTGGGGCGGGGAAATGGTCTGCGTGTCGCCGCAGATACATCCTTCCGAACAACCTTGCGTCGCCGAGGACATTCCTCTTGACGTCGTCTATGAAGACGATGACATCCTCGTTATCAACAAGCCCGTCGGACTGGTGGTGCATCCCGGCAGCGGCAACTGGAAGGGCACGCTGCTCAATGCATTGCTGCACCATGCACCGCAGCTTGCCGAGGTACCGCGCGCGGGCATCGTGCACAGGCTGGACAAGGACACCAGTGGCCTGATGGTGGTTGCCAAGACGCTCATTGCGCAGACCGCGCTGGTGCGGCAGATGCAGGCGCGCAGCGTGAAACGCGAATATCTCGCGCTGGTGTGGGGCGAGCTGGATTACGGCGGCGTCATCGATCTGCCCATCGGACGTCATCCATCGCAGCGCGTCAAGATGGCGGTGATCGAGGGAGGCAAGGAAGCGGTTACTCATTACAGCGTGGAAGCGAATTTCCCCAGCTGCACTCTATTGCGTTGCAGACTTGAGACCGGGCGCACGCACCAGATCCGCGTGCACCTGACGCATCTCGGCCATCCCCTGATCGGCGACAGCGTGTACCAGAAGGGCGTGCAGAAATGCGCACTGCCTTTGCGCGAACTGTTGAACAAGTTTCCGCGGCAGGCACTGCACGCGACGAAACTGGCGCTGAAACACCCGGTTACCGGCGAATCGATGGAATGGGAAGTGCCGTTGCCGGAAGATATGGAACAGCTGCTGGACCAGATCGACGAGGCGAGCGATGGCATTGCTTGAGCATTGCATCGTCCCGGACTGGCCGGCGCCCGCGAACGTGAAAGCGCTGCAAACGACGCGCCACGGTGGCATCAGTGCCGCCCCGTATGACACATTTAACCTCGGTTCGCATGTCGGCGATAACCCGCAAGCCGTTGCGCGCAACCGCCAACTGCTGGAGCCCCTTGTGCCGAGTGAGCCCGTGTGGCTGGAGCAAGTGCATGGTACCGTTGTCGCCAATGCAGAGGCCGCATCCTGCCGTGTTCAGGCCGATGCCTGCATCGCGCGCCATCGCGGTGCGGTGTGCGTGGTGATGACGGCAGATTGCCTGCCCGTGTTGCTGTGCGACGAGGCGGGTACGGTGGTCGGTGCGGTGCATGCGGGCTGGAAGGGATTGGCCGCCGGTGTCATCGAAGCCACCGTAAACGCGATGGAAGTCGCACCGCACCAGTTGATGGCATGGTTCGGTCCCGCCATCGGACAGGAAGCGTTCGAGGTCGGTGCAGAGGTGAGAGCCGCTTTCATTGCGCATCAGGCGCGGGCTGCCGAGGCATTCGTGGCGCATGGCGGGCAGGGTAAATACCTTGCCGACATCTACCTGCTGGCCCGCCAGCGGCTTGAAGCGCTGGGCATCAGGAAGGTCAGTGGGGGAAATTACTGCACCTATCACCAGAAGGACAGGTTCTTTTCCTACCGCCGCGACGGGGTGACCGGACGCATGGGGACGTTTATCTGGCTGGGCGAGTGAGTTCTTGCCTCAAGCGACAGAATGGAGAAGGAATTGAACAGGATCGTCTTGCTTGCCATCGCACTCTCGCTGCCGCTGTCCGCCGGCGCCTACGATTGCACTGGCATCGCAACTGTGTCCGGGAATAGGCAGGGGAAAACGGCCTTTCACAAGTTCTACTATGAGCCCGAGTTCAAGGGCGGAAACAATGGCGTGGAAGATTGCGTGAAACGGCAGTGATCGAGATTCCAAAATCAATCGGAGGCGTGCAGCATGAATAAGGTCTACATCACGGGCAGCGGACTCTGGGTGCCCCCCAACCTCATCACCAACGCGGAACTCGTGGCTTCCTACAACGAGTATGTTCGACGCACCAACGAGCGCAATGCTGCCGCCATCGCCAGCGGCGAAGTTGCCGCACTGCCGGAATCGAGCAGCGAGTTCATCGAGAAGGCTTCGGGCATCAAGCAGCGCTACGTGGTCGAAAAGACCGGCGTGCTCGATCCCGACCGCATGTGTCCGGTGATCCCGCCGCGCCCGAACGAACAGATCTCGTTGATGGCGGAGATGGCCGCCGGTGCCGCGCACCAGGCGCTGGCCAATGCGGGACGCCGGGCGGACGAGGTCGACTTGGTCATCGTCGCCTGCTCCAGTTTTCAGCGGCCCTATCCGGCCATCGCCGTCGAGGTGCAGGGTGCGCTCGGCTGCGGCGGTTACGGCTACGACATGAACGTCGCCTGTTCGTCCGCCACCTTCGGCATCGAGCAGGCCGCCAACGCCGTGCGATCCGGCAGCGCTCGCTGTGCGCTGGTGATCAGCCCGGAACTGCCCTCGGGCCATCTCGAATGGCGGGACCGCGATTGCCACTTCATCTTCGGCGATATCGCCACCGCCGTCGTCGTTGAAGCATCTCCCTCGGGCCGGCAGAAGTCTGCATGGGAGATACTCGGCTCCAAAGCCGCAACCGTCTTTTCCAACAACATCCGCAACAACAGCGGTTTTCTCGACCGCTGCGACCCGGATTCGCGCGACAACCGCGACAAGCTCTTCATGCAGGAAGGCCGCAAGGTGTTCAAGGAAGTGTGCCCGATGGCTGCCGACCACATCACCAGCCACCTTGCCGCCAACGGTCTTGCAGCGGGCGATGTCAAACGGTTCTGGTTGCACCAGGCCAACCTGACCATGAACCACTTGATCGCGAAGCGCATCCTCGGGCGCGATGCCACACTGGATGAAGCGCCCGTCATCCTCGACAAGTTTGCCAACACGGCCTCGGCCGGTTCCATCATCGCGTTCCATCAGCACAACATCGATCTCGCGGCAGGGAGCGTCGGCGTTATCTGCTCGTTCGGGGCGGGGTATTCGATCGGGAGTCATATCCTCAAGCGAATTTGACGGTATCGATGGCTAACATTCCTGACCTTTCATGCAAGAAATAACCGTCACCCAACGCAAAGTTGTCATCGCCGCCTGTTTCGGTACATTCCTCGAGTGGTACGACTTCCTTACCTTTGCGTCCCTGGCGACCTATTTCAGCGTGCTGTTCTTTCCGCCCGAGAATCCTACCGCGGCGTTGCTGATGAGCCTTGCTACCTTCGGTGTCGGCATGGTGGTGCGGCCATTGGGTTCGGCATTGTTCGGATCGCTGGCGGACAAATACGGCCGCCGTCCTGTCTTCATCGCCACCATCTCGCTGATGGGCGCGACGACGTTCCTGGTGGGCCTGCTGCCGACCTATGCGCAGATCGGCATATTTGCCCCGTTATTGCTGCTGCTGTTGCGCCTGCTGCAAGGTTTGGCGGTCGGCGGCGAGATCGGCGGCGTGGCGGTCTATCTGACCGAACACTCGCCGAAAGGCAAGCGCGGTGTCTATACCAGTGTGCTGCAACTGATGGGTCCGTTGGGCATCCTGGTTTCGACGTTCCAGATCGTGCTGCTGCATCTGTTTCTTGCCGATCCCGCATTCAATGCCTGGGGCTGGCGCATCCCGTTCCTGTTTTCCGCCTTGTTGCTGTTCATCTCGATCAAGAGCCGCATGAGCCTGGAGGAATCGCCGGTATTTCGCCAGTTGCAGGCGGAGGGCACGGTCTCCAAGGCCCCCCTGCGGGAATGCCTGAGCGATCGCCGCACCTTGGGACGCATGGCGCTGCTGTTCTTCTGCATTTCTTCAGGCGGTTCGCTGCTGTTCTTCTCTTCGCAGGTGTATGCCAACGTGTTCCTGAAAAGCGTGGTGCGGCTGGATGCAGAGCTCGCCAGCACGCTGGTCATGACGAGTACCCTGCTGCTGTTTCCGCTCACCATCTTTTGCGGCTGGCTTTCGGACAAGATCGGGCGCAGGCCGGTCTTGCTGGCAGGCCTGATTCTGGGCGCGATCACGATCCTGCCGGTGTTCAAAGGCTTGCAACATTACGGCAATCCGGCGCTGGAACGTTTCAATCGCGAAGTCGCGGTCGCGCTGTACGGCAGGGATTGCGACTACAGTCCATTCCGCAAGGCGGCGAACGATTGCGAGCGCAATCAGGAATTTCTCACCAGGAACGGCGTTTCGTATTCCCTGCAGCCGCAGCGAACCGGGCGGGATGCGATGGTGAGCATAGGTGGCGATGCCGGAATCGACGGTTTCAGTCCGGAAAAACTGACAGAGATGTTAAAAGCCAAAGGCTGGTCGGAAAGTGCGGACATAAACCAAGTGAACCGCTTCATGCTGTTCCTGTTGCTCATCGTGCCGGTGATCGCCGTCGCACTGATCACCGGCCCGCAGACCGCGGTTCTTGCGGAACTGTTCACGGCGCGCACACGTTATACAGCAGCTGCCGTGCCGCATAACCTGAGCGCGGGCTGGATCGGCGGCCTGTCGCCGTTCATGGTCACATTGCTCTCGGTCCAGGCAGGCGATGCGCTGGCGGGACTGTGGTATCCGGTGGGCATGCTGATCTTTGCTTCCGTGCTCGGACTGCTGTTCATGCCCGAGACGCTCGACGTCCCCTTGGGCGATTAGCGGTAAGGCATAGAATCGCCCATGCGCATTCGGGCCTCAAGTTTTCCCGCCGGATGTCGTCATAGACGTGCGCACTACATTTTATAAATGTAGCCCCATTTTGGAGAAATCGATGAACAACTGGTACAACTCGCTCAGCATACGCTGGAAGCTTCAATTCGGCTTCTTCCTGGTGACGATGGTCACCACTGTCTATAACCGCATGCTTGCCTCGCACGAACTGGCGCAGATGGTCGATATCGCGCGCGAAGGCGGGGTCAGCCAGCAGGTCATCAGCCAACTCGTGGCAAACCATAATGCCTATATTTTCAACTCGTTCTGGGAGTCCGGGCTGGAATTCATGCTCCAGTTTTTCATTATCGGCTTTGTTGCCAGCCTGTTCGTCAAGCCGATCAAGGCCCTGTGCAATGCGTTGAAGACGGTGGAGAAGGGCGACCTGACCAAGGGCGTGGAGCATCGTTCGCGCGACGAGATCGGCGAGCTGGAAAAAAGTTTCAACGATATGCTGTCCAAGCTCAACCACATCATGTGCGAGGTGGATGAGAGCGGAAAGGAAATGGAGCAGTCTGCATTCCAGATCGCCAAGATATCGCACGAAATTGCGGAGGTGGGGCGCAAGGAGCAAAGCCGCTCGGATGAAGTGAACGGCGCCACGCAGCAGTTGCACCAGATTTCGGAAAGCGTGCAGGCACAGGCGACCGAAGCAACCGTAAGGGCGCAAAGGACCGAGTCCCAGGCGCGCGAAGGAATCAGTTTTGTGCAGAAGAACATCTCCGAGATGGAAAACACGGTGCAGGAAGTGAACCAGGCAGCCACGAAGATCAATGAACTGGAGAGATCGGCGGCGCAGATCCACGACATCATCTCTACCATTCAGGATATCGCCGGACAGACCAATCTGCTGGCGCTCAATGCCGCTATCGAAGCCGCGCGCGCCGGAGAACAGGGGCGCGGATTCGCCGTGGTGGCCGATGAAGTGCGCAAATTGGCCGAACGCACGACGCAATCGGCCGGTGAGGTTTCGCGCATCATTTCCCAACTGGGCGGCAAGGTGGAAGAAGTGACGACGTCGATGAATGTGGTGGTGGGCAAGGTGCACGAGAACCAGAAGCTGGCTGGCGAGACGGCTGCAGTGATCGAACGCATCTCGGTGGATGTCGCGGAAACGGCCAGCGCGAACAACGGCATATCCGAAGCGAGCGTCGCGCAGATACGCAATGTGGACACTCTCCAGAAGACACTCAGGGAACTCTTCGCGACGCTGCAGGAAAGCTCCGTCAAGGTGGAAACGACGGCAGGCATCGGCGACGGGTTGCATACAGTCACCGGGAAGCTGAACAATCTGATGGCTGAATTCACTTTTAACCACATTTCTGCTGTCCAGACGATCCAGCACGAGAAGCGCACTTTTCCGCGTGCCGCCAACCGTCTGCTGGTCCATGTGGCGCAGGGTGGTACCTCCGTCGAATGCCCTAGCCTGGATTTCAGCATGACCGGCATTCGGCTGCTGATGAGCAAAGAACTGGATCGGGACAAGCCGATCGAAATGGAGATATATCTGCCGCAGGAAGATATCAGTCATTACGAGGGGCAGAAGCCGGTCAGGTTGCCCGGCAGGATCACCTGGCAACGCAAGGAGCAGGGGAAGTTTGTCTGCGGCGTCGCCTTCGAGAAGATGTCCGATGAAGCGGCCAAACGTTTGCGCGAAGGTTTCAAGTACTACAACAAGGAACCCGAATTCGGTATCGCCCGTTGATACTGGGTATAATCCGCGCCCTTCTTTTATTTCGGTCATCGCATGAGCATCCTGGCCTGGATCATCATCACCAGCCTTCTGGGCGGCATCCTGAGCGTGATAGCGGCTGCGCTGTTTGCGCTCAATGCACGGGGCGAATACCTTGGCGGACTGGTGAGCTATGCAATCGGAGCGCTACTGGGCGCCGTATTCCTCGACATCCTGCCCGAGGCGTTCCAGCAAGGACCCAATCTGCCCGCGGTGAGCGCGACGGTGCTGCTCGGTATCCTGCTGTTCTTCACGCTGGAGAAGGTGTTGATCTGGCGCCACTGCCATCACGAACACTGCGAAGCGCATGAGCCTCACGAACAGGCGGGGCACGATCACGGGCGCAGCGGCACGATGGTGATCGTCGGCGATACGTTCCACAACTTCATCGATGGCATCATCATCGCAGCGGCCTTCCTGGTCGACGTACATCTGGGGGTCGTGACTTCGCTGGCCATCATTGCCCACGAGATCCCGCAGGAAGTCGGTGATTTTGCGGTCCTGCTGCATTCCGGCTACAGCAAATTACGCGCCTTTCAACTCAATCTCATTTCCAGTTTCGCGACGCTGGTCGGCGGAGTGCTGGGGTACGTCGCGCTGAAGGACATGCAATCGCTGGTGCCGTATCTGCTGGCCCTTGCGGCGTCCAGCCTGATCTACATCGCGGTGGCAGACCTGATACCCGGTTTGCACAAACGAACGCGCATGCGCGATACCGTGCAGCAGGTCGTGTTGATCCTGTTGGGAGTGGGAACAGTCGCGCTGTTCGGTTCCGTCGTCCCCGCTTGAGTTCGTGCGATGACTGGCGCCGGCAGGCTTGAAATGCCACCACCGTGCCGGTCAGAAGGTTCTTGCGTATCTGACCGGCACTACTTTGCTGTCATGACACGGAGACATTGACCGACTTTGGCTTGGCTTTCTCCGACTTTGGAAGAGTCACATTGAGCATGCCGTCCTTGAATTCGGCTTTTACGGCCGATTCGTCGGCATCGTCTGGCACCCGGAAACTGCGCACGAAGCTGCCATAAGAACACTCGACGCGGTGGAATTTCTTGTTTTTCTCCTCTTTTTCCTGCTTGCGCTCGCCCTGGATGGTGAGCATGCCGTCCTGGATGGTGACTTTCACGTCATCTTTGCTTACCCCGGGAATTTCCCCCTTGATGAGGTAGGCGGCGTCCGTTTCGCTGATGTCGACGGAAGGCATCCAGTCTGCAACAGCCAGCATCTCGTTATCCGATGTGGAACGGCTGGGCATTCGCCCGAATATGCGATTCAAGCGACTTGAGACGTCATCCAGTTCCCGGAAGGGATCCCATTTGATCAAGTTCATGATAGTGCTCCTTTTTAAGTTGCGTCAAAGACAAATACCGCTCCGACCCCGCATGAAAATAATCAGCCATGGTCAAGCAAAGCTCCAGTTTTAATGCATCCGGTATGAACTACTCCAGCCTGCCAATGTGAGCGGTTCATGGCTCCAGCTCCGGCAGTAACGGATTGATGATCAGCCGCAAAGAGCGCTTGCCGTCAAATTCGACACGGACAAGACTCAGAATGCAGGAAACAATCCTGCCTTGCCGATCTTGTGCGTCGTAGCGGTGACCGCAATGGCACAGATAATTGAGGAGCGGATTCAAGCGTCCGGCCTGAATCAGGTCGACTCCAGTGAGCTGGGGCAGCAGGCGCGACACGTGTTGCCAAACCAGATCGCGGCGCTGGAAACCAAACAGGTTTTCAAACGACTTGCTGCAGTCCTGAATCATTCCGCGCTCGTTCAGTGCCAGTGACGGCGGGTCTTGTGGTTCGATCCAGTACTCATCGCGCCCGTCTCTTGTCCGGCTATTGGAAAAGGGCTGGGCATCACTGGATGAGACACGTCTCTGCAAGTCCATTTCTTTTCTCCTTGAGGCTATCTTGAGAAGATGGGGCAATGGGGGATAATTGAATCTACTGCGATGCCGGGATGGAGGAAATACGGGCGAATACATATGTATAAATACATATCTGTTTGAGAATATAAGGATTTTCTGTGTACAAGGCTGATTAAAAACGGTATATATCCGGACCATCAAAGGCTGTGTGCTTTGCAATCAGCAATGGACAAAACGATGCATCCATACACCGGAGGCGGTGCAAAGTGGCATCAGTGAGGAGGCCATGTTACTTTTTTCCGGAATCCGGTTTCGTGCGGATGCTACTTAGCTATCTGTTTCTGTGATATTTTCGTTACTATTCTGATTAACATCATTGGACGAACCAAGTGAAATCCTGATGCCACCAGCAGATGAACCCGTCAGAAAGAAAGCCCAATACGCTCTTCGCGTGGAAGTCGAAGAGCAGCTTTCGCCCGAATCTCCCGTGGAGGAAAATTCTCGTGCCACTTGGGAGAAGCTGTATGAACTCCAGGCGCACCTGCTCGCACCAAAGTTGCAGGACGATGAGCGGCGGAATACGCAGATTGGGGGGGAGGTGTTCCGTGACCGGTACATGGATCTTTATGACTTTTTCCCCATCGGTTATCTCACGCTCGGCAGCGATGGCATCATCAACGAGGTCAATCTTGCCGGAGCTGCGCTGCTGGGCGTGGAGCGCAGCAAACTGATCCGTCGCCGCTTCGCCCCTTTCGTGGCACCTGATGACAGCGAATCGTGGCACCGGCATTTTTTGCACACGCAAAACAGCAGCGACAGGCAAAGTTGCGAACTGGCGATCAGACGCCTTGACGGCTCGTCCTTTCAAGCCAAATTGGACAGCATGCGGATGGAAGCAGGGAATGACGCTCCGCTACGCATCGTCATCTCCGACATCACCGAACGAAAAAGCATGGAAAAGGAAATACAGTATCGGCGAAAGGAAATGGACGATCTGCATATGCTGCATGCAACCTCGCAAACGGTTGCCGCCATCGCACACGAGTTGAATCAGCCGCTGCTTGCAATCGCCTCCTATAGCAGCGCTGCGCTCATGCTGCTGGAATCCGGAGAGCCCAATCTGGACAAGGTCAGGAAAGCGATCGATGGCTGCGAGCGTCAGGCACACCGTGCCGGAAAATCGATCCGGGATCTGCTCGAATTCCTGAACATTCAGGAGTTCACGACCGAAATATTCGATCTTCATAAAGAAATAGCCGATATTCTCGATGCCGCAAGGTCGGAGCAGGAATTGGCGTTTGAATGTGTTTTCCACAAGAGCGAAGAACTCCCCTTGGTTCGGGCCAGTCGTACCCACGTGCAAAAGGTGTTGCTCAATCTGTTACACAACGGTGTGGAGGCCATGCGGGAAGCCGGCGTCCCGCTGCCGGTCATTTCCGTAACGGTGAAACGAATACCGGACGAAAGCGCTGTTCAAGTGACGATACAGGATAACGGGCCTGGAATCAGGGAAGAGGACGTATATCGCCTGTTCAAGCCGTTCTTTACCACCAAGGCCAAGGGCATCGGCATGGGGCTCGCAGTCAGCCGCTCCCTGATCGAGACAAACGGGGGCAAACTGTGGTTTGAGTTACAAGCCGGTGCCGGTGCCATTTTTCACCTGACTTTGCCGCTTGCATCATGAGTTACTACGGCTACGTATTTATTGTCGATGATGATGCGGTCGTGCTGGACTCGCTGCGAATGCAACTGGAAGCTGCCGGTTATGCCGTTGCCACGTTTCATGGTGCCGAAGATTTCCTTGAAATATGCACCCCCGATACCGATGGCTGCATCATTCTGGATGTGAGCATGCCTGACATGGACGGCCCCGCTTTGCAGGAGGAATTGAAGCGGCGGGGCCTGAATCTGCCGATCATCTTTCTTTCCGGGCATGGCACCATACCTTTGACGGTACGCGCCCTCAAGGCGGGTGCGATGGACTTTCTGACCAAGCCGGTGAAAGGGGCGGTATTGCTGGCCCGTGTCCAGGAGGCGATGGAGCAATGTTCCATTTTGCGGAAGCAGGCCGAGGCTTCCCGATCCGTCGCCTCAAGACTGGCCATGCTGACCGATCGCGAGCATGAAATACTCAAACTGGCCGTCGCCGGGCACACCAGCAAGGAAATCGCACAGCGCCTGGGCATCAGCTACAGAACGGTGGAGATACATCGCGCTCACGTCATGCAGAAGACCGGCGCAACCAATATGCTCGAACTCGCACGCATCACCTCGAACCAGTAAGCCGGATAGGTTCTGCGGGCCCATACGTATTCATACTGATTTTGCCGGTGGTCGTTCGATGTTAGCGTGAGCAACATACGAGGAGGTGCCCATCATGTTGCTGCCAACGATCGAAAAGCCGCGAGGCAAGAATATATTCGAGGCCATTCTTGCGCGGCGCACTGTCCGGGCGTATTTGCCGGACAAGATCAGCAAGAACGCCATCCAGACACTGCTGGAAGCCGCTGTGCGCGCTCCCACTGCCATGCATGAGGAACCTTGGGCGTTTGTTGTGGTACAGAACCAGCAGATACTGAAGCAGCTGTCGGATCGGGCCAAGCCGATATTCATCGAGGAGATGCGTCACCGCAACGCACAGGGTGTCCGGCATTCGTTCGATCATTTTTCCAGGCCCGATTTCGACATGTTTCATGGAGCCGGCACCATGATCATCATCTGTGCAAAACCGACGAGCCCCTTTGTCGTTGCCGATTGCTGGCTGGCAGCCGAAAATCTGATGCTGGCAGCCTGCGATCTTGGTCTCGGCACTTGCGTCATCGGTTCTTCCGTTTCCGTCCTGAATATACACATGGTGAAAACCGAGCTCGGCATACCCGCTGCCTACACCGTCATTGCGCCCATCATCGTGGGGGTGCCGATGGGGGAAACTGCAGCGGCTTCAAGAAAGGAACCTTTGGTTCTGTCCTGGAAACAATGACCCATTGAGTGGCCAAGTGGCTCAAGTTCGATTTGACCGCACCGGCTTCATTGCCTGTAACGCCCGATGTCGAAATTCTGTTTCCGGCAGCCTGACAGGCCGGCCCGGACCGCATTTCCAGACATTCATCATGCCCAGCTTGTGAAACAGTTAGAATAGCGTCCCCTCCGGGAAGGGGCGAAACAGCCTTGCATGTCCCTCCTGGGCATCAACTCATACGACTAAGTGCAGCACCGAAACAGCATGAACATTAAAGATAAAACACCCAGGATCGGTTTCGTATCGCTAGGCTGTCCCAAGGCGACGGTGGATTCGGAGCATATCCTCACACGCATGCGCGCCGAAGGTTACATCATCACGCCGAGCTACCAGGAAGCCGACCTGGTGGTGGTCAATACTTGCGGCTTCATCGACAGCGCCGTCGCGGAATCGCTGGAAGCCATCGGCGAAGCGCTGCAGGAGAACGGCAAGGTCATCGTTACCGGATGCCTGGGGGCGAAGGGTGACATCGTGCAAAAGACGCACCCCAAAGTGCTTTCCGTTACCGGACCGCACGAGACCGACGCGGTGATGAACGCAGTGCATCAGTACCTGCCCAGATTGCACGACCCCTATGTCGACCTGGTACCGCCGCAAGGCGTGCGCCTTACGCCGCAGCACTTTGCCTACCTGAAGATATCCGAAGGCTGCAATCATCGTTGCACCTTCTGCATCATACCCAGCCTGCGCGGCAACCTGGTGAGCCGTCCGGTGGGCGACGTGATGCTGGAGGCCGAGAAGCTGGTCGAGTCCGGCGTGAAAGAGCTGCTGGTGATCTCGCAGGACACCTCGGCCTACGGCGTGGATGTGAAATACCGCACCGGCTTCTGGGGCGGCAAACCGCTCCGGACGCGCATGACCGATCTGGCGGATGCGCTCGGCAGCCTCGGCGTATGGACGCGCCTGCATTACGTCTACCCCTATCCGAGCGTGGACGAGGTCATCCCGTTGATGGCCGAGGGCAAGATCCTGCCGTATCTCGATATTCCGTTCCAGCATGCCAACGAACGCATCCTGAAGCTGATGAAGCGCCCGGCCAGCAGCGAGAACGTGCTGAATCGGATCCGGCAGTGGCGCAACGTGTGCCCGGACATCACCCTGCGCAGCACCTTCATCGTCGGTTTCCCCGGCGAGACGGAAGAGGAGTTCGAAGAGCTGCTCGACTTCATCGAGGAAGCGCAGCTGGACCGCGTCGGCGCCTTCAAGTATTCGCCGGTGGAAGGCGCGGCAGCGAATGCCCTGCCCGACCACGTCGATCCCGATGTCCAGGAAGACCGCTTGGCACGCCTGATGTACCTGCAGGAAGAGATCAGCGCCGGGAAGCTGGCGAGGAAGGTCGGCCAGACCATGACTGTGCTGGTGGACGATGTGGATGAAGGCGGATCGGTCGCGCGCAGCGCCGCCGATGCGCCGGAAATAGACGGCCTGGTGTACATCGACGGTGAAGAGCTGGAAGTCGGCGAGTTCGTCACGGTAAGAATCACGGATTCCGACGAACATGACCTGTGGGGTGAAGTGGTCTGAGCATGAGTGAGGAAAACCCCTGCCTGACTTGCGGCGCGTGTTGCGCTTATTTCCGGGTCTCGTTCTACTGGGGTGAGTCGAACGAAGCCCCCGGCGGCATCGTTCCCGCCGAGCTGACCGAGCAGGTGCACCAGCACCTGCTTTGCATGAAAGGGACCAACAACCATCCTCCGCGTTGCGTCGCCCTGCAGGGCGAGGTCGGCAAAAAGGTCTCCTGTTCCATCTACGAACATCGTCCAACGCCTTGCCGCGAGTTCAACGTGTACGAACTGGACGGCTCGCCAAACATGCGCTGCTTCAAGCTGCGAGGACTGACGCCTCCTGCTACAATCGATTTATGACGCTTTTCGCCTTTTTCGCTGTCGGTCTGGGTGCTGCCATCGGTGCGTGGCTGCGCTGGGGTCTGGGTATATGGCTGAACCCGGCAGTATCCGAACTGCCATTGGGTACTCTGTCCGCCAATCTTATAGGCGGTTATCTCGTGGGGCTTGCAGTCGCATTCTTCATGCACTACCCCAGTCTGTCGCCGGAATGGCGCTTGTTCGCCATCACCGGTTTCCTGGGAGGACTCACGACATTTTCCACTTTCTCGGCGGAGACTGTTACGCTGCTGATGCGCGGACAATATGCCTGGGGCACGGCGATCGTCGCGGCACACCTCGGAGGTTCGCTGCTGATGACGGTGCTGGGGATGCAAACGTTCAAATGGGTACAGCAATAGGGGAGAGAATATGCAATCCGTCGTGCTTAAGTTCTACGTCAGCGAAAAACAACATCACCATAACGAACTGATGCACGAGTGGCTGCTGCGCCTGGCGCAACGCCTGGAAATACCCGGTGGCTCGGCCTTCCGCGCCATCGCCGGCTATGGCAAGCATGGGCGCATGCACGAAGAGACCTTCTTCGAACTGGCGGGGAATCTCGCCGTCGCTGTCGAATTCATCCTCGACATGAACGATGCAGACAGACTGCTAGCCGCCGTGGTTGCAGAGAAACTGCAACTGCACTACGTGCGTTACGCGGTGGAGTCCGGCACGACCGGAGCCTGATTACTTCTTTTCCTTGCCGGACAACAAAATCGCGATCTCGGCTTCAGCCGCGATCCAGTAGTCCATCGAGCCGGCCTTGAAGCCGTTCTTTTCAGCGATGAAATAGGCTGCGTCCTGAACCATCCTGTAGCGTTGTTCCGGCGTGGGTGCAGCGGGCACTTTGGCCGGTGCGGTCTTGGCCGGCGCGGCGGCCTTTTTCTCCGGCATGGCCGGTTTGCTGATCGTCCCTGCGGGTTTCTTGACCGTTGTTGCCGGTTTCCCGGCGGCCGCAGTCTTGGTTGTCGTCGCCTTGGCTGTTACCTTTTTAGCGGTCGCTTTCGGTGTGGCTGTTGCTGCGGTTGTCTTTTTTGCTGCGGGTTTGGTGACGGGGGGCTTTTTTGCGGCGGTGGATTTTGCTGTGGCCATGGTAGCTACCTTTCAAAAATTAAGTTCATCGATCTGCGAAATGAAACTTGTAATTTTATGCATCTTCCTCGCTGCCAATTCTAAACACAAATGACTGGCGGCCCGTGATTTATTTGTGTCAGAGACAGAACACGCCGCCCGGACAAGTCTGCGCTTGCTCGATGCGCGTCAGGGTAGGAAGCAGATTCAACCCGGTATTTTCCTTCAATGTCATCGCTTGTTCCTTGAGGTCCTCCAGCTCGATGTGGATGGGGGCTCCCGTCGCGGCCAGGGCGATCACGTTGCCGCTTTCGCAGGAAGGAAAGGCCAGCGCGCGCGTATCGAATGCTTCGCGCAACTTTTCCAGACTGGCGGCATAGCCGCGACTGCGTCCCAGCAGATTGACCACGAGGATGCCGTTGTCGGTAAGGCGCGACCGGCACATCCGATAGAACGGCAGCGTATCCAGTTCGCCGGGCCGTGCGTTCTCGTCGAAACCGTCGACCAGGATCAGATCGTAAGTCTTGTCGTTCTCGGCGATGAACTTCGCGCCGTCGCCGATCACAACGTTCAGGCGCAAGGGATCGTCCGGCAGCTTGAAGAATTGCCTGGCCGCGGCCACCACGCGCGGCTCGATCTCCACCACGGTCAGTTTCGCCAGCGGGCAATTGCGGTAGATGAACTTGGTGAGAGATGCCGCGCCCAGCCCGATCAGCAGCACCTTGCGCGGAAAGCGCGTGTCGTCGCGCATGAGCAGGCTCGCCATCATCTCCTTGGTGTAGTCGAGCTCCAGATGCCAGGGTCTTGCGATGCGCATCGCGCCCTGTACCCAGGTGGAACCGAAGTGCAAATAGCGGATGCCGGATTCTTCGCTGATATCGATGGGAAAACTCATTGTGTCTGGACGGGGGAAGCTGAACGGAATAATTGTCTGAAGGCGGGGCGGGCCAGCGCAAGCAGCAACTCTACCCCCAGCAGGACCGAAAGCGCCGCACATGCGCCGAAGACCAGTGCATCCTGGTTCAATGGAACGGCATAACTGTACTGCCCCATCGCTTCATCCAGTATTTCCCTGTCGCCGTGCAGCAGGACATGCAACGCCTTCAGCGGCAGGCTGGACTGCAATGCGGCCAGGTCGGCCTCGAAGCGCAGCTTGCGCGCGACCATCTTCGCGATGGCCAGGCCTTCCTCCTGGAAAGGCTTGAGCTCGCTGTTGCGGTGCAGTTCGATCAGCTTGTTCAGGTCGCCGTTGAAATACTTGTTGGCGATCTCCTGGTAGGGCTGCAGGTTGATGCTCACCTCGCGCAGATGCGCATCCACGCGTTTCTGGTACTGGTCGACGAAATTGGGGACCTGCAGACCGATCAGCAACGCGATGCAGGCCAAGATGATCATCAGGTAGCGGTAGAGCACTGCGGTCATGGTGTCACTTTGGCAACATGCGGTTCAGCAGCCAGCGCGCCCACTCGGTCACTTCCGTCGCACTCATGCCCAGAGTGGCCTGTTGCCCGGCCAATTCGTCGCCCGCGGTACCGTGCAAGTGCACGGCCAGCAGTAGCGCCTCGTCCGTGTTCAATCCTTGCGCGATGAAGGCGGCGATCATGCCGCTCAGCACGTCGCCCATGCCGGCACTGCTCATGCCGGGATTGCCGGTCTGGTTGATGTGCAGCCTGCCGTCCTGCGTGGCGCACAGGCTGCCCGCGCCTTTCAGCACCACGCTGCCGTTCAGGCGCCTGGCGAGTTCGCGCACCGCCGCGGCACGGTCCTTCTGGATGTCTTCCGTGCTGCAACCCAGCAGGTGAGCGGCCTCGCCAGGATGCGGCGTGAATACGGCCGGTGCCTTGCGGCCGTGCAGCATGCTGCGCAGGTCGGGGCGCTGGGCGATGAGGTTGAGCGCGTCGGCATCCGCTACCAGCGCCACATCCAGCAGCAGCGCGTCATACAGCAGCTTTTGCGCGGACAGGCTGCGCCCCAGGCCGCAGCCGATCACCAGCACAGAAGGATTGAAACTGCCCTTCACGTTTTCTCCCTCTCCCTTTGGGGGAAGTTTGGGGTGAGGGATTCCCTTCAGGGCGTCTCCGGCCGGATGCAGCATCAGTTCCGGTACCCGCATGTCCACCAGAGGCATCTTGTCCGCCAGCAGGCCGACGTGCACGCATCCCGCGCCCATCTTGAGCGCCGCCCGCCCCGCCAGCAATGCCGCGCCGATCATGCCGTCGGCTCCGCCGATCACCGTGACGGTACCGAACATGCCTTTGTGGCTGTCCTTGGGACGGGGCTTGAGGAAGGCGGCGACTTGTTTCCGGGTGATGGTGGCGGGGCGGGCTGTGGGCATAAGTAGACTTTCAGGTTTCGTCATGCGGGTTTGGCGTCACTGACGACTTAGGTTAAGCGGATGCGCATAGTATAATCCGGCCTCGTTATTTCATCGCGCTATCTCGCTATGTTCCGCACCTCGATAGGTAAAGCTGCCCTCTCTTCCTTCCGTCTCGACAAACTGCGCGCCGCGCTGGATGCCACGAAATCCGGCGTCACCCTCGAGGACACCCGCCACTGCTATTTCGCCGAACTGTCCGCCGAGCTGTCGCCGGCCGAAGCAGGCCTGCTGGACCGACTGCTCGGGCTAGACAAGGGCGCAGGCGCGCCGCAGACCGAAGGCAAGGTGCAGACCCTGCTGGTCATTCCGCGCCTCGGCACCATCTCGCCCTGGTCGTCCAAGGCTACCGACATCGCGCGTCACTGTGCGCTGCCGCAGGTGACGCGCATCGAGCGTGGCGTGTTGTATTACCTCAAGACCAGGAGCGGCAAGCCTCTGAGCGAGTCGGAAAAGCAGGTCGTTCTGCCGCTGCTGCACGATCGCATGACCGAATCGGTGGTCAGCGACATCGCGGGCCCGTTGACTGAGCTCAAGACAGGCATCGAAGAGAGGATATTCAAGCACGGTACGCCGCAGCCGCTGTCCACGGTGGACATCCGCGAAGGCGGCAAGGCCGCACTGGAAGCCGCCAACCGCACGCTGGGCCTGGCGCTCTCCGCGGACGAGATCGACTATCTGGTGGAGAACTTCACGAGGCTGGAGCGTAACCCCACCGACGTCGAGCTGATGATGTTCGCGCAGGCCAACTCCGAGCATTGCCGCCACAAGATATTCAACGCCGACTGGATCATCGACGACCAACAGCAGACCATTTCCCTGTTCGGCATGATCCGCAACACGCACAAGTTGCATCCCGAAGGCACCGTGGTCGCCTATTCCGACAATTCCTCCGTCATCGAAGGCGCGGAGATCGAGCGTTTCTATCCGCGCAGGGACGGCAGCTACGCGTTCAGCCGCGAACTCACGCACACCCTGATGAAGGTCGAGACGCACAACCACCCGACGGCCATCGCACCGTTCGCGGGAGCGGCGACCGGCTCCGGCGGCGAGATCCGCGACGAAGGCGCGACCGGTACCGGTTCCAAGCCCAAGGCCGGTCTGACCGGGTTCTCGGTTTCCAACCTCAATATTCCGGGGTTCATACAGCCGTGGGAAATATTTGAGAAGGGGGAAGAGGGAAGGGATAAGGGTAAAACCGCCGCTTCGCTGCTGAATTCACCCTTGAGCGCCGAAGGCGCGCTCCCTTCTCCCTTAAACCCTGCCCAGACGTACGGCAAGCCGGGACGCATCGCATCACCGCTTCAGATCATGATTGACGGCCCCCTCGGCGGCGCCGCGTTTAACAACGAAGTCGGCCGCCCCAACCTGGCGGGCTACTTCCGCACCTTCGAAGAGGAGGTCAACGGAGAAGTGCGCGGCTACCACAAGCCCATCATGCTGGCGGGCGGGGTCGGCAACATCAAGGCCGAGCACACCCACAAGCACGAATTGCCGAATGGCGCGGTACTGATCCAGCTCGGCGGTCCCGGCATGCTGATCGGCCTCGGAGGCGGCGCGGCATCCAGCATGGATACCGGCGCCAATGCCGAGAACCTCGATTTCGATTCGGTTCAGCGCGGCAACCCAGAGATGCAGCGCCGTGCGCAGGAAGTCATCGACCGCTGTTGGCAGATGGGCGACGACAACCCCATTCTCTCCATCCATGACGTCGGTGCTGGCGGTATCTCCAATGCTCTGCCGGAACTGGTGCATGGCGGCGGCAAAGGCGCGAAGTTCGAATTGCGCTCGGTGCCTTCTGAGGAGCGCGGCATGTCGCCGATGCAGATATGGAGCAACGAGGCGCAGGAGCGCTACGTGCTGGCGATCCCGGTGGAGCGCGTGCTGGAATTCCAGGCATTGTGCGAACGCGAGCGGTGTCCTTTCGCGGTGCTGGGCACGGCCATCCGCGAAGACCAGCTCGTGGTGCATGACGAAGAGTTCGGCAACAACGCGGTGGATATGCCGCTCTCCGTGCTGCTTGGCAAGCCGCCGAAGATGACGCGCAAAGTACAGCGCGAACAGGTGAAACTGCCAAAATTCGATACCGGCAACATCGTGCTGAAAGATGCCATCGAGCGCGTGCTGCGCCTGCCCAGCGTGGCCGACAAGACTTTCCTCATCAGCATCGGTGACCGCACCGTGGGCGGCATGACCGCGCGCGACCAGATGGTCGGCCCGTGGCAAGTGCCGGTGGCGGATGTCGCCGTCACACTGATGGGCTTCAATACCTGCCTGGCCGAAGCCTTCGCGCTCGGCGAACGCACCCCCATCGCCGTACTCAACGCCCCGGCCTCGGGCCGCATGGCCATCGGCGAGGCGATCACCAACATCGCCGCCGCACAGATCGACAAGATCGGCGACATCAAACTCTCCGCGAACTGGATGGCCGCCGCCGGACATCACGGCGAAGACGCCGCGCTGTTCGACACCGTCAAGGCTGTGGGCATGGAGTTGTGCCCGCACCTGGGCATCAGCATCCCGGTGGGCAAAGACTCCATGTCGATGAAGACTGCCTGGAAAGAGGGCGAGCAGAGCAAGGCTGTCACCGCGCCGCTGTCGCTCATCGTTACTGCGTTTGCGCCATGCAGCGATGCGCGCAAGACGCTCACCCCGCAACTCGTGGCCGACACCGACACCGTCGTGCTGCTGTTCGATCTGGGCGGCGGCAAGAACCGCCTCGGCGGCTCCGCGCTGGCGCAGGTGTACAAGCAAGTCGGCGATGTGGCGCCGGACGTGGATAGCGCCAAAAAGCTCAAGGCTTTTTTCAACCTCATTCAGCGCTTCAACCGCGAAGGCAGGCTGCTGGCCTACCATGATCGTTCCGACGGCGGCATGCTGGCAGCCCTGTGCGAGATGAGCTTTGCTTCGCACATCGGCCTGGATATCCGCCTGGACGAATGCAAGGGCGACGACCTCGGCATCCTGTTCAATGAAGAGCTCGGCGCGCTGGTGCAGGTGCGCCGCGCCGACCTGGCCGACATTTTCGTGCAGTGCGACGACGCGGGCCTTTCCAGCGTGCACGAAGTGGCGCGCCTCAACACCAGCGGCACGATCAATATCACGCGCGGCAAGACGCAGTTGTACGGCGAGAACGCGATCACGCTGCGCCGCATCTGGTCCGAGACAACGTACCAGCTTCAGAAACTGCGCGACAACCCGGCCTGCGCGCAACAGGAATACGACCGCACGCTGGATGCGAAAGACCCGGGCCTGAATGTGAAGCTGACCTACGATCCGAATGAGGACCCCGCTGCCGCACTCGGCACTCGGCACTCGGCTCTCGGTACCGTTCTTTCCCGTCCCAAAATGGCCATCCTGCGCGAGCAGGGCGTGAACGGCCACGTCGAGATGGCCGCCGCATTCGACCGCGCCGGTTTCACCGCCGTGGATGTGCATATGAGCGACATCATCAGCGGCCGCGTGACGCTGGCCGATTTCAAGGGCGTGGTGGCCTGCGGCGGTTTCTCCTACGGCGACGTGCTGGGCGCCGGTGAGGGCTGGGCGAAATCCATCCTGTTCAACCCGAGGGCGCGCGACGAGTTCGAGGGATTCTTCAAAAGAAACGATACGTTCGCCGTGGGCGTGTGCAACGGCTGCCAGATGATGAGCAACCTGCACGAGATCATCCCCGGCGCCGAGAACTGGGCGCACTTCGCGCGCAACCAGTCGGAACAGTTCGAGGCGCGCTTCGTGATGGTGGAAGTGCAGCAGACGCCGTCCATCCTGTTCGACGGCATGGCCGGCAGCCGCATGCCCATCGTCGTGGCACACGGCGAGGGCTATGCAGACTTCGGCAACACCAAGCGCCTGCATGACGCACAACCGCTGGTCACGCTGCGCTATGTCGATCACTACGGCAAACCGACGACGACCTATCCGCTCAACCCCAACGGCTCGCCGCAAGGCATCACCGGACTTACCACGCCGGACGGGCGCTTCAGCATCATGATGCCGCACCCGGAGCGCGTGTTCCGTGCCGTGCAGAATTCCTGGTATCCGAAGGAGTGGCAGGAGAATGGGGCATGGCTGCGCATGTTCCAGAATGCGAGGAAGTGGGTGGCGCAGAGTTGACATACCCATATTGGGTAGTAAGATGCCCGCTATGGGCATGAAAGCCAAAACCTCCGCTGTGGTTCGGCACGTCAGTTTATCCGCTGCGTTGTTTTCCACTACGCAGCAACGCGTGCTGGGATTATTGTTTGGGCAACCGGAGCGCAGTTTTTTTGCCACCGAACTGATAGGGTTGTCCGGCGGTGGTTCCGGTGCGGTGCAGCGCGAGTTGAAGCGCCTGGACGAAAGCGGCCTGGTGACAGTCAGGCGCGTGGGAAACCAGAAGCACTACCAAGCGAACCCTCAATCGCCGATTTTTGCCGAACTTTGCGGCATCGTGCATAAGACACTGGGACTGGCCGAGCCGCTGCCTGCCCACATCCCCCCCACCGAAAAGGTCCGACACGAGAACAGCGCATGGCTGCGCATGTTCCGGAATGCAAAGAAATTGGTGGGATGAACGTTTCCCGAACCCGAATCATGCAGAGGGCTGCATGATCTCGACGAGCGCTGTGCGCAGGACTTCTGCCTTTACCGGTTTGTAAAGCAAGGGCAAGTTGGCCTCCTGAGCTGCCACATAGGTTTCCCTGGTCGTGTCGCCGGTGATCAGGAGAGCGGGGAGGTTGGCGCTATAGCGTTGCCGCAATGCGGCAATCGCATCAATGCCGTTGCTCGAATCGCTCAATCCAAAATCCGAAATGATCGCCGTCACGGGCTCCCGGTCGTGCTCCAGCATGCCCATGATCGCGTCTGTTGAATTGGCTGCGATGACATCGCAGCCCCAGCTTTGCAGAATGCTCTGCATGCCGACGCGGATGTCTTCTTCATTCTCTATGATGGCGATGCGTTGGCCGCGAGTATTGAATTCGGCCTGACCGCTTTCGGCCGAGGTTGTGTGAAAACCCAATTTCACCGCTTCCGCCAAACCATCTTTTCTTTGCCGAGCAGTTTATTCATATGACCCCGCTTTGCGCTGTAAAACTCGAACTGAGCATTCTGGGCGCCGCCTAGGGGACCCATGGGCCGTTAATAAAGCGCACAACCGCTCACGCGGCAATGACCCGCATCATTTTCAGCATTTCTGAAATGCCCAAAATATTCATGACACGCCTCAGGTTGTATGCAAGGACGTGCAAGCTCATTTCCGTGCTGACGTGCTCAAGCGTTTTCATCAAGAAGTGCGCGGAACCCATCCGGAATTTTAGTGTTCCGAAGACATGCTCCACGGTGCACCGCCGTTGCTTCATTTTTTCCGGATTGTTGTCCAGGCGATTTTGCATGGCATCCAGTACATCCTCATGCTCCCAGCGCCTTACACGCCGCTCTTTGCCGGTCGTACACAGCTCTTTGCGCGTGCATCTTTGGCAGCCTGCGGTGGTCCAGTAAGCGTTGAGTTTCATGCCATCTTCTATCGAGAAACCGTGATAGGTCAGTCGTTCTCCTGCCGGGCATTGATACTCGTTATCTTGCGCGATATAGATGAAATCACGTTTGTCATATCGCCCCAGAGCCCTGTTGTTGGATGTCATGGTTCTCGGCACAAAAGCAGTAATACCAGCCTGCTCGCACGCCAATATTTCCGGGCCCTTGTAGTACCCTCTGTCCGCAATGACTTCCAACGCCTCGCAGCCGAGTGCTTCCCGTGATTTCAATGCCATGTTGGAAAGCTGCGTACGGTCATGTCCAACATTGGTAACTTCATGCGCAACGATCAAGTGGTTCTGAGTATCAACTGCCGCTTGTACATTGTAGCCAACCATGCCAGTACCACGTCCGCTGGTTGCCATTGAGCGTGCGTCTGGATCGGTCAGGGATAATTGCTTATCCGGTTGCTGCTGCAAGAGAACCTCGGTTTCTTTGAGGCATTGCATGTGATCTTTGAGTTTTGCCAGCTTCTCCTTCAGTCGCTCCGCTGTCGCTTCGGTCTCGGTTGCCTGCGCTCTGTCTGCACTGTCCAGCGCATTCATGTAGCGCTCGATACTTTCATCGATCTGCTTCATCCGTTGTTCAAGTTTGTGCGGTGTAAAATTCTTGTCACGGTTGTTGACCGCTTTGAACTTGCTGCCATCAACGGCAACGATGGCTTGGGTGAATAGGTTGAGTTGACGACACATTGAAACAAAGCGCCGACAAACATTACGAATGCCTTTGCCGTTGTCGCGGCGAAAGTCGGCGATAGTCTTGAAATCCGGCTTAAGACGTTCAGTGAGCCACATCAGTTCGACGTTTCGTTCCGCTTCACGTTCCAAGCGTCGGCTCGATTGAATGCGATTCAGGTAGCCGTATATGTATATCTTCAAGAGCGTGGATGGATGATAGCCAGGCCGTCCGGTTACCGCTGGTGACATGCCCGAAAAACCAAGCTCGATCAGGTTCAGTTCATCGACAAATGCATCAACCACTCTGACCGGGTTGTCTTCGCCGATGTAATCATCGAGGCACTCCGGTAGCAAAGTAACTTGATTCCGCCCCTCGCCCTGAATGTATCGCTTCATCTGCTCGCCTCCGCCAATGTTCGTACATCAGCATTAACGCGCGATAGGAATTTTTCGTGCACAGGATGAGGTGTTTTCACACAACCTCGGCCCTGAACGGCAGTGTGCCTTCATTCATGAAATCCTGCGCCATCGGTACGGTGACGGCAAAACAGGAGCCGTTGCCGGGCCAGGACCGCAAGCTGATTCCATGTCCGAGCAGTTGTACGGTACGTTTGACGATCGCCAGCCCCAGCCCCAGTCCCTTTTGCCGGTCGCGTTCCTTGTTTCCGATCTGGTAGAACTCCCTGAAGATGGCCTCGTGCTGATGGGACGGGATGCCGATACCGGTATCGTGCACTTCAATCGACAGGATGTCGCGCTTGTGGCGGCACCCCACCACGATTCGTCCGGAATCGGTATAGCGCAGTGCATTCGAAATCAGGTTGCGCAGGATCTGTCCCAGCAACACGGGATCGCTGTCGATCAGCGCCGAACTGAACACGAAGGACAATTGAATGCCCTTGTTCTGTGCGACCGGCAAAAACTCGTTCTCCAGTTCCTTGAACAGTAGCTGCACGGCAAAAGTACAACGATTCGGCTTGACGATGCTGGCATCCAGCTTCGAGATATCCAGCAAGGTCATCAGCAGTCCGCTCAGGGAGTTTGCCGCCTGGTGCGCGCGCAGCACCATGCTCTGGCTCTGGCTGGACAACTGTCTGTCTGCGCCCAGCAAGTCGAGGAACAGTACCAGCGCGGACAGGGGCTGGCGCAGGTCATGGCTGGCGGAAGCCAGGAAGCGCGTCTTGTCCCTGCTGGCCTGTTCCACGAGGTCGCGCTGCTGTATCAACTCCTTGACCAGCAACTCATTCTGCAGACGCAGTTCCACCGCATGGGCAAAGATATGGTTTCTTTTGAAGCTCAGCCACAGCGTCATCGGGAGAAAGATCAGCAACAGGACAAAAAGGATCGTGTGCAGCCGGTCCCCCACCGTTGCCAGCCAGATGATCTGCGGAACGAGCGTGGCAATTGTAAACATGCGCGATGGCCAGACGTAGGAGAAGCCTTCCGAGACTGAAGACGCCGAAGAGACCGCGCTGACGGCCACGATGAGCAACTGATATTCGGGAGGCAGGGATGGCAACATCAAGGTAAAGCCTATCCCCCAGCCCAGTCCTGCCAGGGCTGAATACCAGGTTTGAAGTTTCCCCCATTGATCGGCGCTCCTGAGTTCGGGTGCGCGGTGATAGCGGCGGATGTAATAGCTGCGCATGATGGTCGCCAGATAGACCATCGCCAGCGGTGGCGCATATTTCCAGGGAGACACGAATTGGTAGACCGCGATCACGACCAGTGAGAAGACCACTGCACCAGCCAGATTCTGGATATCGGATTCAGCGTAAAAGGCCATGACCTGCTCGGCCCTGATCGCATCGATTTTTGATTCCTGCAGAAAATGTTCACTCATGAAGTCTATGCCCCGCCAGGGTAGGGATCGTTATCGAACAGCTTCTGCCCACAGTCCCCTGATATTGGGGGCTGGGATGCAGGCCTGTCAAACAGATGCCGCAGGAAATGTCCGTTCAATCCCGCTGAGGATATGTCGCGCGGGCAGATGATCGGGCGACCCTCCGCTCGCCTGATTATCTTGAAGCCTTCTGTTGCCGGCCTACCTGATCCACACTGTCTTCGCGTTCACGAATTCATGGATTCCCAGTCTGGACAGTTCGCGCCCGTAGCCCGAAGACTTGATGCCGCCAAACGGTAAACGCGGATCAGATTTGACCATGCCGTTGATGAAGCTGCATCCGGCCTGGATGTGCGTCGCCAGTTGCTCGGCCCGTGCAACGTCCTTGCTCCAGATCGATGAACCAAGCCCGAATCTGGTCTCGTTTGCGATGTGCAGCGCATCCTCTTCGTTCGCGGCGCGGATCACGATGGCGACCGGACCGAACAGCTCTTCGTGGTAAGCGCAGGCCCCGGAGGTGACGCGATCCAGAATGGATGGCTGGTAGAAGAACCCTTCGCGCTCGACCGGCTTGCACCCGGTCACTGCGATCGCCCCGTGGGCAATCGATTCGGTGATCTGGCGGTGCAGGTTGTCGCGCAGGTCGAGGCGGGCCATGGGGCCGATCTGCGTGGTCTCGTCCATCGGGTCGCCGAGCTTGAGCGCTTCCACTTTCGTTTTGAGGCGGCGCAAAAATTCCTCCGCGATCTGCGGTACGAGGATGAACCGCTTCGCCGCGATGCACGATTGCCCGCCATTGAGGTAGCGCGAGGCAACGGCCATATTGACTGCCAATTCGAGATCGGCATCGTGCAGCACGATGAACGGGTCGGAGCCGCCCAATTCCAGTACGCATTTCTTCAGGTGCTGGCCGGCACACGCCGCCACTTTGCGTCCTGCAGCCTCCGATCCGGTGAGCGTCACGGCGTGGATATGCGGGCTGGCGATCACCCCGGCGACGTGCTCGACCTCGATCATCAGGTTCGTGAACACCCCCTCCGGCAAACCGCTGTCGCGAAAGATCGCCGCAATCGCAAGCGCGCACTGCGGAACGTTGGGTGCATGCTTCAACGCTACTGCGTTCCCTGCCATCAAGGCTGGCGCGGCTGCGCGGAACACTTGCCAGAAAGGAAAGTTCCACGGCATGACGGCCAGCACCACGCCGAGCGGGTAATGCGCGACATAACTTTTGCCGGCATCCGATGCAATCGCTTCGTCACGCAGAAAACCCTCGGCCTGTTCGGCGTAAAAGTCGCAAGCACCCGCGCATTTTTCGACTTCAGCGCGCGCCTCGCGCAGCGGCTTGCCCATCTCCAGCGTGATGAGCGCCGCATATTGCCCAAGCTGCGCACGCAACAGGGCCGCTGCATTGCGCAGTATTCCGGCGCGCCGGGAAAAAGGGGTTTGCGCCCAATTTTGCTGCGCGCGGTGGGCCTTTTCCAGTGTTTCATTCAATAGGTCGACATCCCAACTGGTATGGGACTGGATCACCTGGTCGTTTGCCGGATTGCGGCTTGTAAAGGACATGGTCTTCGTGCCTTCTGGGTTTGTCGGATAGCCCGGAATTCCATACATCCGGGGAATCCATATTAACCATTTATCCGAATTTGGTCGTCCGTTTGTCGTTTCCGAAAAAAGCTCAAGCCGATACCCATTATTCTCGTGGCGCAATTATTGCTGAACTTGCAGAAAGGGGGCATCTTGAAGATCAATTTCAATACCAAAGAAGTGACCATATTGCTGGCAGCTTCATTGATGAGCTTTCTGGCCAATATTCCCGATTCCATTCTGGGTAACCTGGTCGACAAGAGGATATTGTTGGTCGCCTTGGCTACCCTGGTGGTTGTAGCGATGTTCCGCTATTTGCGGATGCTGCTGTTGTTTACCATTTCAATCCTGGCAATCGGCGCAAACCTTCCGGCGGAAATGGCATCCATGTTGGGTATCAGCCAGACGGCATTGCTCGTATCCCTTGGCTTCGTGGTTGCGATCACGCTGCTGAACCGCTACATGAACTGGTTGCCAACCGATAAGGAATCACCTCCTCCGGAGACCGGGGATGTGCGCCAGGCCATGCTTGCCGCAATTGAAAAAGGGGACAAGGCTTCCGTGGAGCGGCTGTTGGCCATGAATACCAACGTCAACTTCACCCTGAACGGTACGACGCCATTGCATCTGGCTGCCGAGAAAGGCTACCCCGAGATCGTGCGGCTACTCATCGCTTACGGGGCGGACTTTCAAAAAGAGAATGCCGAGGGGAAAACTCCCCTGGATGTGGCTCTGGCAAAAATGAAGTTCATCCAGACCGAGGAGATACTCATCAACGCCAATAATACTTATGGTGCGATCTATGGCCGGCCGGAAACTTGAAGCGTCGTAGCCACGAACCATGGAAACCCATGCTAAAAC
Source organism: Sideroxydans sp. (assembly GCA_027310665.1). GTDB lineage: Bacteria > Pseudomonadota > Gammaproteobacteria > Burkholderiales > Gallionellaceae > Sideroxyarcus. The sequence goes on from DAIDAJ010000127.1 coordinate 65,019, forward strand.
CATGGAAATGGCGGTACCTGGGGTTCCATCGTCGTAAAGCGGCAAGGTTCAGTGATGAGAAAAAAAGCGACCGATGGGTCGCTTTTTTCATGCATGTTCCCCTGTAAACTTGGCGTCTTGCCGTGTGGCATTTCCAAACGATGAAGGTGCGAACATGAAAAAGGAATTTTGGCTGGAGCGCTGGGAGCGGGCAGAGATCGGCTTTCACCAGGACGAGATCAACCCGTATTTGCGTCAGTACTGGAAGGAGTTGCCCTGTTCAGGCAGCGGCGAGGTGTTCGTGCCGCTGTGCGGCAAGAGCCAGGACATGGTATGGCTGCGCCAGCAGGGATGTACGGTGCTGGGTGTGGAGCTCAGTTCCATCGCGGTGCAGGATTTTTTCAAGGAAAGCGGTAAATCACCCGCGCATACGAAAAACGACAAGTTCGAGATCTGCGAAGCAGACGGCATTCGAATTATGTGCGGGGATTTCTTCGACCTGGGCAAGAAAGACCTGGCGAACATCAGCGCGGTGTACGACCGTGCATCGCTGGTCGCCTTGCCGCCGGACATGCGCGAGCGTTATGCGCGCCACCTGGTAGATATCCTGCCGCCGGCGACGAAGATCCTGCTGATCACGTTCGATTATCCTCAGGCGGAGATGCAGGGACCGCCGTTTGCAGTGTCGGTGGGCGAAGTCGAGGCGCTCTACAGCAAGTACGCCGATATACGCCTGCTGGCGCAGGAAGATGCGCTGCAGCTCAACCCGCGTTTCAAGCAGCGCGGCGTGAGCCGGATGGAGGAGAACATTTTTCTGCTGACCTTGCGCTAGAGTGTGACGTTGCCTGCGTTGGTGCAATTCCATTCGCGCATAACAAATCCTGATTGGCTACGAATTCAGTTAGCCTCCTTTTCCGCAGGCGAAAGAAAAGGTTCAACGCAAATAGTCCATTAGCAGAATCTGCGTCATTCCGGCGAAGGCCGGAATGACGGTCTTTGGAAGATGTCGCCAACGCGCTCAAATGACGGTAAGTCCCAGCGAGCACCAGTCCTGCATGCCGCCGCGATACCACTTGAGCTTGCCGGCGGGGTAGCCCAGAGCGAGCAGGGTGCGGATGTAGTTCGGCGTCTGTCCGCACCACGGGCCGTTGCAGAAGATCGCGAGTGTGCTGGCGGCCCCGAAGTCGTAAGCCCCCGCAGTTTCCTTCACGCCGAACGATTCGATCAGTGTCTTCTTCACGCCCGGCAGGTCTGTGGCCTGGCCTGCCATGTTCTGCGCATAGGGGATGTTGACTGCGCCGGGGATGGTGCCCTTCGCATACCAGTCCGGGGTGCGGGAATCGACAACCATGAGATGGCCCTCGCCCTGGCGTATGCGCTTCAGGCAGTCCAGCACTTCCAGTTCGCCCAGCGTTTCCACTCCCGGCGCCAGTTGCATCGGCTGGATGCAATACGGTGGGCACTTGCGCGCGATGACTGCATAATCCGTCCTGATCGTCGCTGCCGGGTCCTGTTCGCGTTGTATCGTGATGAGTCTGCCCAGGTGCAGTACTTCCACCGTCGGCATGCCTGCGCATATGTTGTAGTCGGTCATGGCGATTCTGTCTCTGAAAATGGCGTGGGGGTTTTGATTGTACCGGAGCGGATATTGATGAGTCCGTTCGTGTTGAGCCCTTCGACCCGGCTCGGTACAGGCCTGTCGAAACATGAATGGCCACATTCCTGCACCATGGAAAAGATGACGCCATCTCTCCTGCAGTAAAAAAGGCGACCCCGGTCGCCTTTGTCGGTAAATACAGTCTGGAATGCGCCGAATCAAACACGCTCTTTCAGCCCCTCGCGCCTGACGTCTACTTCTTGTCGCCTTTGCTTGCGTCCTGAATTTTGTCCCCGGCTTTTTCAATCTGCTGACCGGTTTTATCGACTGCGTTGTCCACTGCTTTGCCGGCTTTCTCTGCCGGGCCTTCCTTCTGGCAGGCCGACAGCATCACAACGATCGCACCCATGATGAGGGTTGCACTGATTGTTCTTTTAATCTTCATTTTGAATTTCTCCCGATAATGTAATGAGTGTGCATCCCCCGATTTTGTCGAAGGCGCATGTCTCCAGCCGCCCGGCTAGACTGGGTACTATTGATCCGTCACGGTGAAGTATTAACACCGTTCTGGCTGCACTTGTCGAAGCCCATTCACCTTTCGACAAGCTCAAGGCGAACGGACTTCAGACTTCGCAGTGCCGGATCAATATCTCTTCTAATATCCAACGGCATGAGCGTCACCGTAACGGATCAGATACGCTTGACGGCTTCCTTGACATCGCCAAAGGATTTTTCGGCTTTGCCGGCGATTTGTTTGTTGAGGCCTTTGACCTGCTGCTCCTTGCTGCCCACCAGCTTGCCGGCTTCTTCCTGCACCTTGCCGGCGACGTCCTTTGCTGCACCTTTGATTTGATTCTTGTTCATGATCACGTTCTCCATTCAAGTTGGCAGGTCAGCCCTGCTGGAGTTTCAGATTGAACGAAAAGATGCGGAAAATCTGTGCGGTAACATACCTAAATAAGGCCTTGCTACTATTTCTTGGTGAATAGATCATCGAGCGGATTTTTCCCTACAGGTTCACTTCCCGAAACTCTCTGCACCGTGAACTCCTCTTCGATGTTGTCACGATAAAAGCTCCAGGCCGCCCCTGAACTGCTGAGCCGGCGCCAGATATCCTCGCTGACGCCGCTGTACTGGAGCGTGCTGCCGGTGTCGAGCTGTACCTGCAACATGCGTGCTCGCGCGTCGTAGCCGATGGCGCGCAGCTTGCCGGAATTGATCTTTTTCATTTCCATCGTTCTTGGGTTCCGGTGGTTATCTATTTGGACCACACGACATTGCCGTTGACCGAATAGGGCGAGCATCCCGCATCCAGTGTGGCAAGTTTTTGATCCACAAAATCCGACTTGCCGACGAAGCTGATCACGCGTCCATCGTTGCAGATCACAAAGGCCTTGGGATTGGGCCTGGACAGGAATGCCTCATACACACCGCGCTGCTTGTCTGGCGCGGGCAAGGGGACGGCATCGACGTTGCTGCCGCCTGATTGTGACGATTGCTGACTTGAGGTATGGATGGTCTGGGAGGTGCTGCCCGGCGGGCATGGACGCTCCGAATAAACCAGGCCTTCGGGTGTCTGGCACTTGTAGACGCCTGCCTGTGCTGCCGAAGTAATCAGGGCGAGGATGATCAACAGGAATATTTGTTTCATTGCTTCCCCTTTTTTGAACAAGTGGTGCCGCTAGCGATCTTCCCGGTTGTGCGGGATTCCTTGCGCCAGCCTCGTCCTGGGGATTCCGCGGTGAGCCTCGTACCGTGCATGCGGTGCGATGTGCGTATGGCGGATTTGCAAGTGGAACGAACTGTATGTGAGTTGGCCGGGGAGTGTCAATAAAGCCGCCATGGATGCAGGCATTTTATCGGTGAAGATGAAATTAAATTTAAGTCTGACGGCCGGGACCATCAGAAATTGTATATGCCGATGTAATGGGTGATTTCCTGTTGTTCGTTCTTGACCGCGGTTATCGTCAGCCAGAATGGATGGAGGATGCGACCTTCCTTGGTCCTGATGCGGATTTCGCCACTCCAGTAGCCGGTCTGCAATAGCTGCTTCCAGAGCTGCTCGTAATATTTTCGATCATGCAGTCCGGATTTGAAGATGCGTGGATTCCTCCCGACGATCTCTTCCATGCTGTAGCCCAATTTGTCCAATAGCTTCTGGTTGGCACGGACGATGTTGGCTCTTGCATCGGTGATCAGGGTCGGGTCCTTGATTTCGAAAGCGACAGCGGCAATGCGCAGGTCCGCCTCGACCTGCTCGCGCTCTGCAATATTCCGGACCAAGGGGCGAAATATAAGATAGTAAAAAATGGGGAACAGCAGCAGGGACAGCATTGCTGCATCCAGCAAGGCAGCCAGCGTTTCGGACATGGGCGGAAGCAGAGCCAGCACTGCCATCAAGAATGCTTCAATGAAGAATACAGACCCGATCAATACGATCAGCAATCTTCTGACCGACTGCTGGTTTTCCCTGTTGTGCTTTCTTAGTTGGGCTATTGAGCGTTTAAACATGGCTGGTTCATTTTCATGAAGTTTTTTTAATATGGAAACTACCTGCTCAATTCCTGTGTCTTGACTGGCAGGATCGCGCGTTGACTCTGACGACGCTATTGAAGGAGATATCGCATTCGTGCCGGATCGCGCAGCGAACGAGCCCGCTGAATTGTGGTTGCCGGATGGCCATGTGGCGTTTTATTTTTCAAGTGGCTCCCCTTTGGTAACTGGTGTGCTGTTGCGATGCTTCCCATGCGTGAAAGATATCCTTGGGCCAGCGGTCTCGTACCGGGGATTCCGCTGTAAGCCTCACCATACGTGTGGTGTTGATGTTTCTGTGGCGGATATGCAAGTGGGTCTCACTGTAGGGGAGGCAGAAGGGATATGTCAACGAAATTGCCGCGGAAACAAGCGTTGTAACGATGCAGGTAAAATTTGCGTCAAGCGACCGCTTGATGAACGTTAACTTTTACCCGATCGCAGTGTTCGTTACCGTACCGATCACTTCATGTGTCTCGGGTATATTCGTAACAAATGTGCGCTACTCTAATCAGAGCGGATGATTAAAAGACGGCGGGGGATATATGTGCTCAAAAAGTTTTTTGATGCGGTGGGAAATGTACTTCAAGGCAAAAGATGCGGCGTCAAGAGAAGAAAAAGCTGAGTTGCCATTGAATCCCCAACATGAAGGCAGTGAAATCGACAGCCCCGTAGTCGGGGGTTCCGAAATGAAGGAAGCAAGTCCCGATCCCGGTATGGCGAAGCCCGTTCACCTGTCTACATAAGCAACAACTTGCCCGGCGGATTTCGAATCACACCGGTCAGCATCTCAATTATTGAGGTTTCCATAATTGGCGACAACAAGCGAAGCCCTTTACCTCGTCATTCCGGCGAAGGCCGGAATCCAGCGAGTTTATTCAACATGCTTTTGCCCCGGTTGCGGGAGTTTGTTTTTTTTGACTGGATTCCGGCCTTCGCCGGAATGACGGTGGCTTAAAAAAAATTTGTGTAATGGATTATGGAAGGATCAATGTTTTGACTGAGCAGGTCACCAGCAAATCGGACAGACTGGACGTCAGAAATTGTAGATGCCGATGTAATGCGTCGTTTCCTGGTGCTCGTTCTTCACGGCGGTTATGGTCAGCCAGAATGGATGGAGAATGCGCCCTCCCTTGGTCATGATGCGGATCTCGCCGCTCCAGGCGCCGTCCTCCAATAAGTGCTTCCAGAGATTTTCATAATACTTCCTGTCATGCACTCCCGATTTGAACATGCGGGGGTTCCTGCCCACAATCTCTTCCAGGCTGTAGCCGGTTTTTTCCAGGAACTTCTGGTTGGCACGGATGATGTTGGCCTTTGCATCGGTGATCAGGGACGGGTCCTTGATCTCGAACGCGACAGCGGCAATGCGCAATTCCGCCTCGACCTTCTTGCGCTCGGCAATGTTAAGGATCAAGGGACGAAAGATAAGAAAGTAAAAAATGGGGAACAGCAGCAGGGTCAGCAACGATGCATCCAGCAATGCCTCTCCTGTTTTGGATAAGTGCGTAAGCGACAGCACCACATCCATCACCACCACCTCGATGAAGAATACCGACCCGATCAATACGATCAATAACTTTCTTACCGACCGATAACTATCTTCTTCCGGATCTTTTTGCGGGGCTGATGGCTCGCTGGACATGGCTCGTTGGTCCTGGTTGTCGATTTCCATGCGGGCGAATAACCTGCGGTATTTGCCTTGTTTCCCGGGACTGACTTTCTGCCGGCTTAATACTCCGCCTCGCGGACCTGTGGCATTCCTTCAGATTCCCAGCGCGCGATGCCACCGGCCAGGTTGATCACCTTTTTATAGCCCATCATCTGCAGCACGGCAGCCGCCATGGCCGAACGGCCGCTGGTGGCGCAGTAGACGACGATCTGCCGGTCGCGCGCGCCGGACAGGGGCGGGTAATGCTTGGGGTAGCTCGTGTCGGCAGCAGCCTCGATGATGCCGCGCGGTACGAGATGCGCACCGTCGATATGCCCGTGCTCGAACTCGGCGGCCTCGCGCACGTCGACAAGCAACAGGTCTTCCTTGGCGTCCAGCTTGGCCTTGAGCTCTGCAGGGGTGATCTCGGTGATGCAGGACTTGGCGGCACGCACGAAGTCCATCAGGCCTGCAGGTTGTTCGGGTTTGAATAGGTTATACATTGTCGGTTCTTTCTTTCATGGGTGGGGATGGATGATTGCTAAGTCCGGTATTGCAGCCGGGACGAACTGTATGGGACCTGATCGAGGCATGTCAACGCTGCTGATGCAAGGGATATGGCTGATCAGGCCCCGGGAATGACGCATCTTTATTTTCCTGCGCTGTTGATGGCGTCGATTTTCCTGTTGTACTCGTCCGTCGCATGGTTGCATTGCCGGATGGTCTTGATCAATGCATCGACGGTCATGCCGCATTCCCGCAGGGCCTGGCGGTCGGCCTGCATGGTGTCGACGAGCGCGGCGAATGTCGCGTTGTCCGCAAGCGGCTTGGGCGGCGGGCATTTGCTTGCAAGCAGTTCCGCGCTGGCGTCGCAGGTGAGGGCATGGGGAACAACGGGAACGGTTCTGCATCCTGCGATGAGCATGCTGCCCGCCAAAATCGGCACAAGTGTTGAACAAATGAGTCTCGACGATCTCCTGAGTGCTTTCATCATTTACTCTCCGCTACTTTCGTTTCATTCAGAGCCTCGAATACGCTGTGTGGGGCACGGGCCTGCAGGCAGGCGTTGCCTGTGCTTTCCTGCCGCAGGGTTTCCTGTTCTGTGCGCAGGCGTGCGATCTCTTGTTCGAACCTGGCCTTGTCGGTCCCGCTCGCACCGTCGCGTTGGATGGCGAGCGATTTCAGCCTGTCATCGGATTCGGCGAGCGCCGCGGTCGCATGCTTCATCGTGTCTGCCAGATTTGATTTTGTGCCGCGCCATCTGGCCACCTTGACGTCGTTGTCCTTGCGTATCGCGGCCAGTTCCTGCCGGTGACCTTCGGCGATGCCTTCCAGTTCTGTCTTGAGCCGAGAGATGGTTGTCATGCGTTCCACATCGAGCGTCTTGCCGGTTTCGATTGCCTTGTCAAGCGCCTCGCGTGCATCCCTGCCGCGGTAATCGCCGACAAGGTAACCGGCCAGCAATCCCGAAACGAGTACCAGCAGCAGTATGAAATTTTTCATTCGGTCTCTCCTGCCCGGGATGAAAGAACTCCATGGAAATATCGATGGCTGGGCGTTACATATTTCATGACAAATGCCCATACGGCAATCGTCATTCCGGCGAAGGCCGGAATCCAGCTTGTCATACAGTCCCGCGTAGCGGACAAGGCTGTGTTCCTGGGGCTGTTCCACTGCGTGGAGAATCTTTTACTGTCTGGATTCCGGCCTTCGCCGGAATGACGGCGTAACGGCCGTCGCAAACCGTATTCAACGATGTGAAGCTCGATAGGCAAGGCGAGACATGCGATCAAGAGATTCCCCTTTGCAGAACAAGAAACGCCGGCAATGCTTCCCGCTACCCTCTCCTCGATCCTCTTCTGCAAGCGAGAGAGGGGGAAAACGGTCGCTACGCGGCTTGCGCGATAGCGCGGGAGTCTTTTCTTGCGCCAGCCTCCTGTCATCCGCAAGGGGCCGGCGGTTTTGCCGTTGCCCTCCTGCTGCCTGGGGATCCCGCTGTGAGCCTCACACCGTGCGTGCGGTGCGATGTGCGCGTGGCGGATTTGCAAGTGGGGCGAACTTTATGGGAGTTGGTCGCGCAGTGTCAATGCCCGCCGCCCCGGCTGGCGACGAATGGGGGCTTTGCCCACCAGATCACCGCGATCAGCGAAAGCATCAGCGTGCCGGATATGACCAGGATGCGATCGGTGGCCATGGTGTACGACTGGGTGGTGATCAGGCGATCGAGATAGGCGTAGGCGACATCGTCTGCCATGCCGAGCCGGTTCAGCCGGCCCAGATAATCGGTCGCCAGCGGATTGTAGGTCTGGATGTTTTCCATCAGCCTGGCGTGGAATCCTTCAGCCTGGCTGGTCCACAGCCAGGTGGTGATCGCCGTGCCGAAGCTGGCGCCGAGATTGCGCATGAAGTTGGTCAGCCCGGATGCCGCCGCGACTCGATCCGGCGGCAAACCGGAAAGGCTGATGGTGACCAGCGGCAGGAAGAAGCAGCTGATGCCGATGCCCATGAACAGGCGGCTCAATGCGATCGACCAGTAATCGATGTCCGGCGTGAAGCCGGAACTCCAGTAGCCCACCAGCGCGAACACGATGAAGCCGAACGTGGTGATCGCGCGCGCATCGACGCGGCCGATGTTGGCGCCGATCACGGGACCGAGGATGACTGCCAGCACGCCGCCAAAAGCCACGGATTTTCCCGCCCACAGCGAGGTGTAGCCCTGATAGGTCTGCAGCCACAGCGGGATGATCACGACCACGCTGAAGAAGGCCATCATGCCTATCATCAGGCACAGCGACCCCACCAGGAAATTGCGCCGCGTGAACATTCGCAGATCGACCAGCGGAGCGGGTTCGTACCATTCCCACACCACGAACACCAGCAGCGCCACTATCGCCGTGACTGTCAGGATGATGATGGTGCCGGAGCTGAACCAGTCCAGTTCGTTGCCCTTGTCGAGCATGATCTGCAGGGATCCGATGCCGATAATCAGCAGCGCCAATCCGGCCCAGTCCATTTTCTGTTCGCGCTTGCCGGGTTGGATCACGTCGCGCCCCGCGAGCAATGCGGCAACGGATATGCCGACCAGCAGTCCGACCGGCAGGTTGATCAGGAATATCCAGTGCCATGAAGCGTTATCGGTCAGCCAGCCTCCGGCCAGAGGGCCCGCAATCGGCGCGATCACCGTGGTCATGGCCCAGATGCCCAGTGCAAGCCCGCGCTTGTGCGGCGGATAGATGGTGGTGAGCAGCGTTTGCGACAACGGGATCATGGACGCGCCGAACACGCCCTGCAGCACGCGGGAGGCGAGCAGCATCGGAAAGCTGACCGACATTGCGCAAAGCAGGGATGCCAGCGTGAACAGCAGGGTGGCGGCGACAAAGGTGCGCACTTCGCCGAAACGCCCCGCGAGGAATCCCGCCAGCGGCAGCAGGATGGCCTCGGCCACCGAATAGGATGTGATGACCCAGGTGCCCTGGGTCGGGGTGACCGCGAAATCGCCCGCCACGGTGGGGACGGCGACATTGACGATGGTCAGGTCCAGGATGTTCATGAACGAGCCCATGCCGAGCGCGAATGTCGCGGCCACCAGTTTGACGCCCTTCAGTACGCCCGGTTGAGCAGGATCCATTTTCAACACTCCACGGATGCAGTCGATACGCTTGTTCCGCCTCCCCGGCGTGAACGCTACTTGTGCGCAAGATTGTCGGCGATGATCTGTGCGACCCGCGCATCGGCGGCTTTGAGGTTTTGCGCATACAGGTCCGTCGACGCGATCGCCTTGTTTTCCGGCAGCGTGGTCAGCGCGGCACCGCTACGGTCATGCGTGTCGATGGTGGCATCCATGGAGAGGCCGATGCGCAGCGGGTGCGCCTGCAGTTCCTGCGCGTCCAGCGCGATGCGCACCGGCACGCGCTGCACGATCTTCACCCAGTTGCCGGTGGCATTCTGCGCGGGCAGCAGGGAGAACGCGGAGCCGGTGCCCGGCGCCAGCCCCAGTACCTTGCCGTGAAACACGACCGAGCTGCCGTAGAAGTCGGAGGTCAGTGCGGCGCTCTGGCCGATGCGGACCTCGCTCAATTCCGTCTCCTTGAAATTGGCATCCAGCCAGACCTTGTCGAGCGGCACGATCGCCATCAGCGAAGCACCGGCCGAGACCCGTTCGCCGATCTGCACCGAGCGCTTGGCGACCTGGCCGCTGCAGGGTGCCAGCACGCGGGTGCGCGCGAGTGCCAGTGCGGCCTCGCGAACATGGACTGCGGCGGCGCGAACGTTCGGGTGGTTCTCTATCGAGAGGTGGTCCACCCGCGCGCGCGAAACGCCGGATTGGTCGATGGTCTGTTCTATGGCGGCGCTGCTGGCATGCACGGCGTGAGTAGCGGCGTCATGCTGCGCCCGGGCCGCGTCGCGTGCCGTAAGGGCGATTTGCACGTTTTCCGGGGAGACGAAATTCTGCCTGGCCAGGGCGACGCGACGGTTGTATTCGTCTTCGGCCTGCACCAGGGTGGCTTCGCTGCTGGCCAGCTCCGCCTGAGCCCGAGCCAGATCGGCGCGCCGCTGTGCGAGCAGCGGCAGATTGCCCTGGTTGGTCGCGTACAGGCCGCGCACTTCGCGCACGGCCGATGCCAGTGCGGCTTCGGCAGATTCCAGTTGCAGGCGGGCATCGCTGTCGTCCAGTTGCACCAGCAGCTGGCCCTCGGTCACGGCCTGCGTGGTGTCGCCGTAGATGGCGACCACCGTGCCGCCGGTCAGTGGCATCACCGGGACGATATTGCCGCCCACGTAGGCGTCGTCGGTGCCGGTGCGCCACTGTCCGAGAAAGAACCACCATGCAAGAATGCACAGCAGAGCCAGCGTCACGACCCCGGCGATGAGCAGCAGAATCTTGCGGCGTTTGTCGGGTGCGGCCGACGGTGGTGTGCTGTCCTGATCGTTCATGCGGGTTCTCCGAAACATGCGCAAGGGTTCTGTTTTGACTGTATGGGAGTTGGCCGTGGTATGTCAATGATGATATGAGCATCGTGCCTGTATAATCACGCGGTGCGATATCCTCGGTGAAGAATTGAATCATGTCCGCCACGCTGTCCGTACTCTCCCTCCTTGAAACCCGCGTTCTCGGCGTACTTGCCGAAAAGCAAAGAACGGTGCCGGACAGTTATCCGTTGACGCTCAATGCACTGGTCTCCGGCTGCAACCAGAAGAGCAGCCGCGACCCGGTGATCGAAGCTTCCGAACCCGAAGTGCAGGCGGCGCTGGACGGCCTGCGGGCGTTGTCGCTGATCGTGGAGACGAGCGGGGGCAGGGCGTCGCGTTACGGGCACAACATCGAACGTGTGCTGCATATCCCCACCCAGTCCACAGCCTTGCTGACCATGCTGATGTTGCGCGGCCCGCAGACGGCGGGGGAGTTGCGCATCAATTGCGAGCGCTTGCACAAATTCGCGGATATTTCTTCGGTCGAAGCTTTTCTGGCAGAACTGGCCGAGCGCGCGGCAGGGGCTCTTGTGGTGGAATTGCCGCGCCAGCCGGGCTCGCGCGAGAACCGCTGGATGCATCTGCTCTCGGGCATGCCTGTCCTCGATGAAAAATTGCCTGCGGGTCCGGTATCTTCCGCTCCCGCAGGCGATGTGACTGTGGGCGAGATCGCCGCACTCAAGGCCAACGTCACCAGGCTTGAAGCGGAGGTCGGCGAGCTGCGAGGGTTGGTGGACAAGCTGTATGTCGAACTGGGTGTTACCAGATCATGATGCCGCTGCAGCATGCGCCTGGAATCGGGGCAATGCGCCGGATGCGGTGACAAAAAAAGGCGACCAGATGGTCGCCTTTTTTATTCAGAAGCTGCGCAATACACTCAATACATAAGAGTTCTCGTTGCCGCGCGGGATGGCTACGTTGTCGCCGACGCGCAAGCGATTCCATCCCAGGTCGACCGAGTATTTTTCGTTCAGGTGATACTCGACGCCGACACCGTAGGTGATGTCACCGTGGTTGGCGGTGGCACCGGTCGCATCCTTAGAGTGCGCGGAAGCGAGGCCGAGGCGCGCAAAACCCTCGAACTCCCCGAACAGCGGCACGAAACCGAGGGCGGCAACGGAGATCGCGGAAGTCCTGTCCGGGGCCGCACTCAGCGCCCCGGAGTCTTCATAGGCGATCTCCGCAGCGAAGTGCTCGTTGTAGCGGTGTCCCAGCATGACGGCCGCGCCGGTGCTGGACGGACCGGCAGTCAGCGTACTGGCCGCGACGCCGACATAATTCTCCGCATGGTCTTCAGCATGTGCAGCGGGCACGACGGATGCGCACAAGAACGAAATTGCGATGATTCTTTTCATGTTTCCCTTCCCTGGAATGGTGATGTTTTAGTTTTTGAGATCGGGTTTGATGCAAATGCCGTTGCAGCACGTGCTCATTCCCGTCGTTGCCCCGCGTTCCGGCAAGAGCCCGCACGGCTTCTGGTCGGACATGCTCGATACGGACGGAGGGCGGCGAACTTTATGGGAGGAGGTCGGGTGGTGTCAATGACGCGTGAAGCGGAAAGGCCGCGCTCCTGATATTGGTTCAGGAGATCGACTATTGATCCGGTACGCTTTGACCCTCATTGCCGTTCGTGCCGAGCCTGTCGAAGCACAAGAATTCATTCATATATCGACAAGCCCAATGCGAAATCAATAACGGCCAGTTCAATCGCGGTGTGCTATTTCAGCTCAGCAGCGCGCTGAGCGAGTTCCTGCTTTATTTCGGCGAGCTTGTTCTTGACGGTCTTCATGTTCTTGCTGCCGAGGCGCAGCATGATCTTCTCGCCGATCGAAAGGGCTTCCGTTTCAGCGTCGGCATACTGGTAGAAGAACTTGGGCTGAACCAGCTTGATCGGTTCCTTGATGTCCGGCGTATCCAGCAGATCGTCCAGCGCCTCATTGAGCCGGTCGTTGAAGCTGCCGTTCGGGTAGCCCAATTCCGAATACGACTGCTGAAACAGGGGATAGAGGCGGACATAGAGTCCGACCAGTTGTTTCGGGTCCACGGCATCGGCGAGGCTCACATAGCCCGCATAACGGCTTGCATTCTTGGGGCTGATGGTCAAATGGTCATCGGAGCCGGCGGTGAGGAAGCGGCCCGGCGGCGGATTGAACGGCATCGATTTCAGCGGCACGCGCTGCTGCGGCAGATTATCCACGGTGACGACGATATTGCGAATGATCTGGTCGGTATGGAACAGCTTCATCAGCGATTCGTTTCCCAGTACGCTGGCCAATGCGTCGAGCACGAAGCTGTCGCTTTTTGCCAGTTGCGGCAGGGGCGGCAATGAAGGAGGAGGTATTTCGACCACCTGGCTCTGAACCGGTGCAGGCGGCGGAGGGGGAGGGGATGGCAGGGTATTCTTCGATTGGACGATTTCAGGCGCAGAATGGCTATTTTGCCAGAACGTATAAGTCGCATACGCGGCGCCCAGCAAAATGACTGTGGCAATTGCGAATAGAACTCTTTTATCCATGTTCATTCTCCTTTTTGAAATATGCAAATGACAATTCAGTTCACGATCGCAAATGAATCCGGGCGGCTTGCGTGGGGTACAATGGAGACCAGTATTGCCGATTAAAGTTTCATGCGCAATGACTCACTGGATCGAGATATGTGCATGCGGTTGCGGTGCACCGCAAACCATGCCGGCTATTCTGCATCAAATGCCGTCAAACCCCGTTACGAGACGTATCCAGCTGTTCGATCGGCACCGGCTTGCCAAACAAATATCCCTGGAAGGCATGGCAGCCGCGCAGATCCAGGAAGTCATGTTGAGCCTCGGTCTCGACGCCTTCCGCAATGACTTCGAGTCCCAGCGTCTCGGCCATCGCAATGATGGTCTGGACGATGGCGGCATCGTTGGTGTCGGTGGCGATGTCCCGCACAAAGGATTGATCGATCTTGATCTGGTTCAGCGGAAGCCGCTTGAGGTATTGCAGGGACGAATAGCCGGTGCCGAAATCATCCAGCGAGAGCCGGACACCGATCGCCTTCAGTGAGTTCATGGTGGCTATGGTGTCTTCGATATCTTCCAGCAGCAGGCTTTCAGTCAGTTCCAGCTTGAGCAGGTTGGGATTGATGGCATGGCGCTGCACTGCCGAGCGCACCTGTTCCACGAAATCATCCTGGTGGAATTGCCGGGCACTGAGGTTCACCGCCAGGACCAGGGATCGGGTGCGTTCGTTGCCTGCCCACGCATTGAGCTGCGCACAAGCCGTCTCCAGCACCCATCTGCCGATGGGCAGGATCAGTCCGGTCTCTTCCGCAAGCTGAATGAAGTCGGCGGGCGATACCAGTCCGCGCGCGGGATGGCTCCAGCGGATCAACGCTTCGGCTCCGACAGGAAGTCGCGCGCTGTCCACTTGTATCTGGTAATGCAACTGGAATTGCCCACTTTCGAGTGCCTTGTGCAATTCGCCCTCGAGCGCGGCGCGGATGTTGATGGCGTCCTGCATCTTGTGATCGAAGAAACGCAAGGTATTGCGGTCGGCTTTCTTGGCTTGGTACATGGCGATGTCAGCCTGTTTCAGCAGTTCTTCCGCCTCCTGATTGCCCCCGCCAAACACGGTCGCACCGATACTGCCGGAACTGCGGAATACATGTGTGCCCAGTTGATAAGGCCGGCTCAGGGCAGCAAGGATCTTCTCGCCAACCGACTCCGCCTGTTCGGCAGCTTCGAGGGGCTGGCCGCTCAGGTTTTCCAGCATGACCACGAATTCGTCGCCCCCGAGACGGGCCACGGTGTCGCCTTCGCGCTTGCAGGAAGTCAATCGTTCGGCGGCTTGCTGCAACAGCGAATCTCCCATGGCGTGGCCCAGGGTGTCGTTGAGGTTCTTGAAATTGTCCAGGTCGATGAACAGCAACGCGCCATTGCGTCCGCTGCGTGCGTTGGAGATCAATGAATGTTGGAGGCGATCCAGCAGAAGTTGCCGGTTCGGCAGGCGGGTGAGCGGGTCATGGAATGCCAGTTGCCGGATCTGCTCTTCGGCAGCCTTCCGTTCGGTGATATCGATGTGCGACCCGACATAGTGCGTAACGCCGCCGTCGTTCCCCCTGACCGCGGAGATCGTGAGCCATTTGGGATAGACCTCGCCATTCTTGCGCCTGTCCCAGATCTCACCCTGCCATCCGCCGGTGCGGTGGATGTTCTCCCACATATCCCGGTAAAAGTCCGCGCCATGGCGCCCCGATTTGAACAGGCGGGGAGTCTGGCCCACGACCTCTTCGGCCGTATAGCCCGTGCATTTGGTGAATGCCTTGTTGACCCGCAGGATCACACCGTCGGCATCGGTGATCAGCAAACTTTCCTGAGATTCAAAGGCGGTTGCGGCGATGCGAAGGTCGGTTTCCAGGCGCTTGCGTTCGCTGATATCCCGGCCGATTCCCTGCACTCCGACCGGAACTCCGTTCCGGTAAGTCAGGGTGGTGACCAGTTCCAGCGGCAACTGCCGCCCCTGCTTGTCGGTGATTTCCAGTTCGTAGCGGGTGACCTGCTTTTCCGCGCCGAGTTTGGCTGCGGTCATGCGCTTCGCCAGTTCGAGATTTTCCGGTGTCAGGATTTTGCTGATGGGGGCGTTGAGCAATTCGTCGCGCCTGTACCCTGTCACGGCCATCAACGACTCGCTGATCGCGGTGAATACGCCGTTGAGATCGGTGCTGTATGCAAGGTCGCCTGCATTTTCGAACAACCTGCGGTACTTCTCCTCGCTCTCGCTCAGCTTCTGCTGGTAGAGGTTGCGTTCCGAAATGTCCCTGAATGACACAAGGAAATGATTCGATTCGCGTATATAGTTGATCGCGACGTCGACTTCAAACAGGTGCCCTTTCTTGTGGCGATGCCGCGATTCAAACCGGTCATGGCCCTCTGCGATCAACTTTTCGATCCGCGCCTTTACTTTCTGTTCGTCGTCCTGCACATCCAGCCGGGTGACATGCATGTTCACAAGTTCGTCGATCGAGTATCCCGACATCTCCGCATAGACCTGATTCGCCTTCAGCAAATTGCCCTGCAGATCGACCACCCAATAGCCGTCGCGGGGATCGTCAGTCATTCGTTTGTATCGTTCTGATTCGGACACGCAATCACCCGGGGAGAATTAGTTGACCAGCCTCAATATTATCCGCTTATCGCCGTTCGCAGTTCAACGGGACTCGTGCCGCCGGAGACGCACCGCTGGGTACAAAAAAAGAGGCGATCCAGAGATCGCCTTTGCCAGTGCACCGTTGATCCGGCTAACGAGTCTTTTCCAGTGTCGCATCGACAGTGCAAGCCCAGCTTCCTTTTTCATTCTGTTTGCATTCGCATGGCGAGTATTTTGCCAGTTGCTCATCATAAGTTCTTTTGATCAGGGCATCTTCCTTTGCGGTCTTGCATGCCTCGGACCTGCTTTCACCCGAAGCCTTGCTCATTTCATTTGTCCCGGCCACGATTCTTTCCGCGATTGCATTTGCCGACACCAGTATCAGTGCCACCATCAACATGTATTTTTTCATGTTTTCACTCCCCTAAAGTTTAGACATTACCAATCAGGAACCGGCAAGCTGCCATCCCTGAGCCTTTTCAGATCCAGCCCGATTTCACATTACTGGAATCATTGTTTTTATAAAGCCCATCGTAGCAGCGGCTTTGTTAAAATAGCGTCAAGGGATTATTTGGGAAGCGTTAAACCTTGTTGTGATCAGTGGCACATGATGATCGTCGGACCTGCAAAAACGGACTTGATCAGCGTTTCCCCCGGCGCGTCCGGTGCATGGATTGCCTGTACCCGCTTGTCGCCCGATTGCAGTGCCGTCAATGAACAGGTCGCAATAACCATCGGCCAACATAAACTACTGTCATTCTCCCTGGCCTCCCCCTGTTACACTTTGCCCATTTCCAACTAAGGAGTACCCACTCATGAAAGCTTTGTTAGCGACCTGCCTGATGGTCTTTGCGACGTTCGTTTGGGCAGAAGACAAACCCGCAACCAATCAGTCCGGACCCGGTGTCGTCCAGGGCGAAGTACTTGAGATCCAGAATGTCGCCAATTTTACCTATCTTCGCCTCAAGACCCAGGACGGTGAAATCTGGGCGGCGGTCATCAATGCGCCGGTCAAGCAGGGGGCCAAGGTCACGATCGAGAACGCAATCGTCATGAAAAACTTCGAAAGCAAGGCACTGAAAAAGACATTCCCGTCGATCGTGTTCGGCACCTTGAGCGGTTCTGCCGGGGGCGCTGCAAGTCCCCATGGTGCGGGCATGTCCGGAGATAGCGCGATGACCGGTTCGGCAATGACCGGTTCGGCAATGGGTAGTTCGGCAATGGAGGGTGCAACCGGGAGCGGACATGCCCTGGGCACGGCCTATGCCACGATTCCCGCCAAGAAGCTCGATACGATCAGTGTCGAGCATATCCCCAAGGCCAAGGGCGCGAATGCCAAGACCGTTGAGGAAATCATCAAGAACAGGGTCGCCCTCAAAGGCAAATCGGTCGTGGTTCGCGGCAAGGTCGTCAAATACAATGGAGGCATCATGGGCAAGAACTGGATCCATTTGCGCGATGGTTCCGGATCCGCTGCGGACGACACCAATGACATTCTGGTGACGAGTACGAATGAGACCAGGCTGGACGATGTCGTGACGGTGAAGGGCATTGTCCACAACGACGAGGATTTCGGTGCGGGTTACGCCTACAAGGTTCTCATCGAGGATGCCACGCTGCAATAGCATCCCGTGCGACAGAAGAAAGGCGACCCTGCGGTCGCCTTTTTTGATCGTGCCCTGTTCCCGATCGACCGGCTTGTCCTGAAAGGAACTACTGCCTTGCAAGCGACGCCTCGAATTGCCTTAAGGGTACCGGTTTGCCAAGCAGGAATCCCTGGAAATACCTGCAACCCTTGTCGATCAGGATATCCCGCTGCTCTTCCGTCTCGACCCCCTCGGCTATGACGTTCAGGTTCAGGCTCTGTGCCATCGCAATGATGGTTTGCACGATCGCCCTGTCACTGGCATTGTCCGCAATCTCATGTATGAAAGACCGGTCGATCTTGATCTGATCGAGTGGCAGCCGTTTCAGATATTGCATGGAAGAATACCCGGTCCCGAAGTCGTCCAATGAGAACTGCACACCGATTTCGTTCAACGCAATCATCGTGGCGATGGTGTCCTCGATGTTTTCGATCAGCATGCTTTCGGTCAGTTCCAGCTTGAGCATTCCCGGCTTGATGCCATGCGACCGTACCGAGTCCCGGACTTGGAGAATAAAATCAGGCTGCTGGAACTGTTTTGCACTCACGTTCACCGACAGAACCAGACGGCGAGTGAGTTCGTCTTGTTCCCATGCCTTGATCTGACTGCAGGCAGTTTCCATTACCCATTGCCCGATGGGCAATATCAGCCCGGTTTCCTCTGCCAGTGGAACGAATTGAGCGGGGGCAACCAAGCCCCGTTCAGGGTGTATCCAACGGATCAAGGTTTCTGCACCGATCGGACGGTGCAAATGATCCATCTGAACCTGGAAGTACAATTGGAATTGTCCGGACTCCAGTGCCTTGCGCAACTCGATCTCCAGCGCTGCGCGGGCATTGATGGCTTCCTGCATCTGCGGGTCGAAGAAGCGCAACGTATTGCGGCCCGCCTTCTTGGCTTGATACATGGCGATGTCGGCCTGTTTTATCAGTTCGTCCTTGGTCAGGCGGGTGTCGCTGAACAGCGTGGCCCCTACGCTGACGGTGCAGCGGTGTCTGTGCAAATCAAGCTGGAACGGGCGGTCGAGGGATTCGTGAATTTGCAGACCGACGCGCTTTATCTGCTCGCCTGCCTCGATCGGATCCTCACTCAGGTTTTCCAGTATCAGGACGAATTCGTCCCCGCCAAGCCGGGCCACCGTATCCCCCTCGCGGACACAGGATTTCAGGCGCTCGGCAACCTGTTGCAGCAGCGAATCGCCCATGACGTGTCCATGTGTGTCGTTGAGGGTCTTGAAATCGTCCATGTCGATCAGAAGCAGGGCGCCGTGGCGGCCGCTGCGGGCACTGGAAGCAAGAGCCTGATGCAGGCGGTCGAGCAGCAATCGGCGGTTCGGCAGGCCGGTGAGGTGGTCGTGGAAAGCCAGGTGCTTGATCTCTTCCTCGGATTCCTTGCGCTGCGAGATATCGATCAGGAAGGCAAAGGTCAATGGTCCATCATTAAGGACCAGACGTTTCGCCGAGATATAGATCGGGAACATGGAACCGTCCTTGCGTATGCCGATGGTTTCATACGAGGTTTCCACCTGTTCGCCCATAAATCTGCGCCTGATCCGGTCTTGAGCTTCAGACCGGCACTGCGGTGCGATCTGGTCTGTCAACGGGTGTCCGCACACTTCACTCATGTCCTTGTAGCCGAACATCTGCAGATAGACATCGTTCACTTCGACCGTTATGCCGTCGCGACCGAAAGCCATGCCGATAGGCGACTGTTCGATGACCGTGCGGAATCGGGTCTCGCTTTCGTGCTGCCGTCTTCTCGTTTCGCTGGTCAGGGCCACGCTCATCACGATGACCATGGTCAGGATGCCGATAGGCCCGGGTTCAAAAAAGCTGACGATCGACAGGCGGGTAAGAATGCCCAGAACCGTCACGAGCAGAAATATCCCGATTGCAAACAGCATGCATAGGTCAGTGAACCGTCGAGATCGGCGGTACTTGCCGATCAAGGCATATATCGCGTAGGCAAATGCCGCGAAGACCCCGGAGATCGTGATGTAGGCCCAGAATCCACTATGGCCATTCCCGCGCGTGACGGCCTCGCCCCACGGAAGCTGCAGCGTCCCGATATTTTCGACGTGGTCGTACTGCAGACTGTAAGGCAGAGACAGATTGACCACGAATAAAATGGCGAACAGCACGCTGGATCCCGCCGGGAAAAACCAATGATGTATTCCCGTGTGCAGCGCAATAAACCAGAGGAACAGGATGAAAAACAGGATCGCCGAGGAAAGATCCCATTTCAGGGCCCTGACATATTCGACAACGTCGTGCGCCTGCAGCATCTGGACATGAAAAAGGGTGAACGGGATCGCCAGCGCGCAAATGGAGCCAAACAATATTTGCACTCGATCCCGCGGGGGGGATAGCGCATTCGAGAGATGATGGAACGTGGCATAAGCCATGATGCCGGCGAACAAGTACAAACCTGGAATTACGATTTCGTTCATCGCTTCTCTCACAACCCTGAATTGCGTATCCATGTTCAGTATAGCTTTAAACCGTCGGCAGACTGTATGGGGTGCTTCGCGTAGTGTCCGCGCCGTGACTAGGGATAAGCCGCACATCGCTGCGGCCCCAGCGGTAGTCTGCCCCGGAACTGCTATCATGCAGGCTGGTAGAGGGTGGGTTCAAATGGCAGCCAGAAAAATAGGTCGTTTCACGATCATTCGCGAATTAGGCAGGGGGGCGCAGGGGGCGGTTTATCTCGCCCATGATCCGCAATTGGAGCGCCAGGTGGCGATCAAGACGCTGCGTCCCGGTGCGGCCCGAACAGAAAGATTGCTGCGCGAGGCGCGTATCGTCAGCAAGCTGCAGCATGCCAACATCGTGCCTTTGTACGACGCCGGCGAACATCAGGGCGAAACCTATCTGGTCTGCTCCTATGTCGAGGGCGGTACGCTGGCGAAGATGCTCGAGGAAGGTGCGTTGTCTCCGGTAAAGTCCGCGGAGATCGCCTGTTATCTGCTGGACGCGCTCGACTATGCCCATCAGCAAGGCGTGATGCACCTCGATATCAAGCCCGCCAACATCATGATCGGCCAGCGCGGCCAGCCGATGCTGATGGATTTCGGCATCGCCCGACTGATCCAGGAACAGGGCGAGGCGAACCGGGAAGTGGTCGGTTCTCCGCAATACATGGCGCCCGAGAGCATCACCAGCGAAGGGGTGAATGCCAGCTCGGACCTATATTCGCTCGGCATCGTGCTGTACGAGATGGTCACCGGCGTGGCCGCCTTCCAGGGCGAGAATGCGATGCAGGTACTGAACCGCGTTGCACATGAGCCGGTGGCTGCACCTTCTGCCCATAACGCCGAACTGGACGGGAAGCTGGATGCCATCATTCTGAAATCCATAGGCAAGCGCAAGGAAGATCGCTATCCGGATGCGTCCGCCATGCGCGCCGCGCTGAAGGAATATCTGGGCGGGATCGGCGAGGCCGCTGCCAACGATAGCCACAGTACGCTGGATTTCCTGTTGCGGCGCATGCGCAGCAAGAGCGATTTCCCCGCACTGTCCAACATCATCACCGAAATCAACCGGATCGTGGCGTCGGAGTCGGACAGCGCGAACAAGCTGGCGCGCGTGATCCTGCAGGACTTCGCGCTGACCAACAAACTGCTGCGGCTGGTCAACACGGTCTCGTATGGCCAGTTCGGCGGCAACATCAGCACGATCTCCAAGGCTGTCGTGATCATGGGTTTCGAGACGGTGCGCAACATCGCGATGTCGCTGATCATGCTCGAATTCATGCAGAACAAGCCGCTGGCACATCGACTCAAGGACGAGGTGATCGCTGCGTTCTTCGCCGGTGTGGTGGCGACGCAGCTGGCCGTGGGCCGCAACATCCGCGATGCCGAGGAGCTGATGATCTGCGCGATGTTCCAGAATCTCGGGCGCATGCTGGTGATCTACTATTTCTTTGAGGAAAGCCAGGAGATCGCGAGGTTCATCGAACAGGGGCTGACGGAAGACCAGGCCGCGATCAAGGTGCTGGGGCTGACCTATAACGAGATCGGCATAGGCGTGGCCAGGAGCTGGAGTTTTCCGAAGCGGCTGCTGGAGGGCATGGAGAAGCTGCCGCAGGGCGAAACGGTGAAAAAACCCAGGACCGAGGCGGAGCACATGAAAGCCACGGTGAACATGGCGAACGAACTGTGCGTGATCGCCGCAGCGACGGCGACCCAGGAGAAGTCGCAGGCCTTGAACCGGCTGCGTGTGCGCTACCAGGATGCCATCGATATCTCCGAGCGCAAACTGAACGACGCGCTGGAGAGCGGGTTGAAGGAGCTGTCGCGCCGGGCGATGACGCTGGAGATCAATACCGCGCGCAGTCCGTTGGTGAATAAGGTGCGTCAATGGAGCGGGCTGCCGGTGGATCAGTTGGCCGCCGAGAACACGGAGCAGGCTGCAGGGATGGGCGGCGTACATGGGATCGAGTCGGCACTGAATGACGATGCGCGGCAAGATACATCGGCCAGGCCCGACCCTGAGACTGTCATGGGTGCCGGCATCCAGGACGTCACCAATTCGCTGGTGGAGGATTTCAACCTTAACGATGTGTTGCTGATGGTGCTGGAGACCATCTACCGCGGCTTGGGATTCAAGCGCGCGATCATCTGTATCCGCGACAACAAGCTCAATGCCATGGTGGCACGGATGGGGCTTGGGGAGGGGATAGACGAAGTCATTCCACGTTTCCGGTTCAGCCTGACTTTCGAATCGGATGTGTTCCACCTTGCGATCGAGAAGGGCGCGGACATTGTCATCGAGGATCTTCGGGCTGACAGCATCGCGGACAAGATTCCGGCCTGGTATCGGGAATTGGTCGACGCGCAGAGCTTCATCCTGTTGCCGGTCGTCATCAACAAGAAGACCATCGGTCTGTTTTATGCGGATATGCAGCAGGCCAACAGCCTGAAACTCTCCGAGCGCCAGTTGTCCTTGTTGCGTACCCTGCGTAACCAGGCGGTGCTGGCGATCAAACAAAAAATGTAATGACTGGTTCCCGATTAGTGCTGCAGGACGCTCGGCAGCGGTGTCGCAGCCTGTTTGCGCGCGGGTATAATGCGCCCCTTCGTTTGCGGAAGCATTCCGCGTAATTTCATTTTCTGGAGTTGTCTTGTTCAAGCTGATCGGCGTAATCGCGGGTTCTATCCTTTACGGGTTCTGGGGGGCTTTGCTCGGCTTCTTCATCGGGTCGTTCATCGATCGTGTGCGTGCCTATGGTTCGGGCGGCATGAAACCGTTGCAGAATGCGCTGCGCCAGGCGGTGTTCCTGGAGACGGTGTTCATCTCGATGGGAAAACTGGCCAAGGCTGACGGGCATGTGTCCCAAGACGAGATCGACCATGTCGAACAGTTCATGCAAAAACTGGGCATGACGGCGGAGCATCGTTTGCGCGCGATTGCCCTGTTCAAGCAGGGGGCCGATCCCGCGTTCGACATTGCGCCGACCTATGCCAGGTTCATGAGCGTGTGCGGGCACACGAAGAACCTGAAAGACGTGCTGCTGGTGTATCTGATCGTGATGGCTCTGGCGGACGGCCATGTCCATCCGGCGGAAGAGGCGCTGCTGATCGACATCGCGGGACGGCTGGGTTACGGACGCGACACTTTCAGGCAGATGATGGACATGGTGCTGAACCAGGGCCATTTCGCCGGCGGGCAGGTCACGACGGCCGCAGCGCTGGACGATGCCTACAGGGCCTTGGGAGTGAGCAAAGAAAGCACCGATGCCGAGATCAAACGCGCTTATCGCAAGCTGATGAGCCAGTATCACCCGGACAAGCTGATGGGGCAGGGCCTGCCGGAAGACATGATCGCGATGGCAACCGAGCAGGCAAAGGAAATCCAGGTCGCCTACGACATGGTCAGGAAAAGCAGGGGTATGTAAGCGGTCGGGAATGCGGGGCACATGGCAACTCTTGCAAATTGCCATGTACCCGGCCGGGATCTATCTTCGGGCGAACGAATAAGTCTCGTTTTGCGATGCGATGTCTACCTGCAGATTCCCGAATTTGTTTATCTTGATCTGCGCAGGTTGCGGAGTCCTGTCCGCCATCATGTAAATGCCGGCGCCCGTTTCGGGATTGAAGAGCATTTTGATATCGTCCTGCTGTCCTTTTTCCTTGCCCTTGGGGATGCTGTTGAAGAATGCAACCATGTGGACGCCTGATTTGTACATCTTCAAATCGTAGTTTTCGTTATACCAGATCCCGGCCATCGGGCTGGAAGACGTCTCTTTGTAGTCGGATGCCTTCTTTTCCCACAAGGGAGTGACATGGTTGACGTTCTTCAGATAGAGGCCGTTCTGCTCGTAGCGGTCGTAGTTCACGGGGATCATGGTGGTGGTGGTTCCGTAACTGTTCGTGGTTCCGTAGAAAGGCGTGCCTCCGCTGTAGCCGCTCATGTACGACGTATCCGAAGTGGGGGTGCTCATGGGCACGAAAGACGTCCGCGTCCCCTTGAATTGGGAAGTTGTCACGAACACATCCGTGCCGATCGATTTGGCAAATTCAAGGGAAGCCCGTGGATCCTCATATGAGCCGGTAAATCCCGATTTTCCGATGATCAGGAAATCGCTGAACAGCAGGTCGTAAATATTGTGGATATCGACGTTGCGGTATTCAAAGACCATCACATTGGTCGTCGCCGGAAATTTCGTCGGTGACGACTGCTGAAAAGTTTGCTGGTGTTCAAGTCCCGCGCAACCTGCCAACGAAGCCCATACCAGCAATAAGATCAGTTTCTTCATTTTGTACTTCTCCTTTTGGTTGTTTGGAGCGCCTTGTATGAACTCAATCGGACATCAACATAAACTCGGAGTCTATACATTACGCAAAAATCCCGACTTGGTGCAATAAACTTTTGAGCTCCATGGTTGAGTGCTTTTTCGGTAGCCATTGCACTGTCCCGGTTTCGCCTTCAGGAATCAATATGGAGGTGGCTGCAACGTTTCACAACAGGATGGCGGATAGTCTTGTGCGAATCATATCAATGAATTTGTCGCGGATAACTCGGGTATTCGGGAATTGACTTGTGCAATTTAACCGCATATAAGTTTGCCAAACAAGAGAAGGAGCGCTGATTGGGGCGGCGCTTCACTATAAGCGGGAATGGGGAGAGTATGGGATTTGCTCGTTAGAGTCGTGAGGAGAAATGCCATACGTCATTAAATCTCTGGGTCTGGTCATCGCTTACCTTGCCGCCGCCAAAGTCGGTCTGGTGTTTGGCACAGTCAGCAGCAGCGCCATGATTTTCTGGCCGCCGGGAGGTATTGCACTTGCTGCCCTGCTGTTGGGCGGCGTCCGATTTCTTCCGCCTGTATTTGTGGCAGCCTACCTGACTGCGGAAATGGTCGATGCGCCCGCGATCTTCGCGCTGGGATTTTCACTGGGCAGCGTGCTGGAGACATTCGCCGGGTACTTTCTGCTCCGGCGTTTCGGCGATGTCGATCTTTCGCTCAATCGCCTGCGCGATATGGCACTGCTGATTTTTCTGGGCGGTCTGATCCCTTCAGTCGTTACTTCCATTCTTGTTCCTGTGGCCCTGCTGGAATCAAACATGATCTCTTCGGAGATGCTGCCCGACGTCATGTGGCAATGGTGGCGTGCCGACGTGCTTGGAATCGCATTCTTCACGCCCATCGTCCTGGTGTTCGCGATCAGGAAATCGAAATTCTTCAAGGCCCGCAGGGCGTGGGAAATGGCGGCCCTGTGGGTGGTGGCATTTGTCGTCGGACAGAGCGTCTTTCTCGGCTGGCACCTGCCGGGCGTCCCGCACGATCAGCAGCTTGGCCTTACCTGGGTCTTCCCGCTGCTGATCTGGGCGGGCCTGCGCACGGGAAGAAGAAATACCGCCCTGATCCAGTTGCTGTTCCTGTCCCAGGTGCTGGCAGGCGCGTACCTGCAGGCCGGATATTTCTCCGATGATTTTGTCCGCTATGGCCTGGCCAATTTCTGGATGTTCGCGATGATGCTGGCGGTGGCGGGTATGGCACTGGCGATCCTTTCCACGCTGCAACGCAGGGCCATGCACCAGCTCGCGTTGAACGCCAAAGTGTCCGAGGTCAGCAACGAAGGCATCGTGATCGTGGATGCCAATGGCAATATCGTTGACGTCAACTCCGCGTTTACCGTACTGACCGGATATACCCGCGATGAAGTGCTGGGCCAGAACCCGCGCCTCCTGAAATCGGGGAAACAAAGTTCCGAGTTCTTTGCGGATATGTGGAAAGCATTGATCGAGGCCGGGCACTGGGAGGGCGAGTTGTGGAACCGCCGCAAGGACGGTGTGGCTTATCTGGAAAAGCTGGCCATCTATACCCTGAAAGGCGAGCACGGCAAGGTTGCCAACCGCATCGGTATTTTTTCCGACATCACGCAGAGCCGGGCGGAGCAGGAAACCGTGGCCCATCATGCGCAGCACGATTTTCTGACCAACCTGCCCAATCGGATGCTGTTTCGCGACCGGTTCAAGCAGCAGCTGGCAAGTGCAAAACGGAACGAGAAGAAATTTGCCGTCATCTATGTCGATCTCGACAAGTTCAAGCCCGTGAACGACAGATTGGGCCACCAGATCGGGGACCAGTTGCTGGTGGCCGTGGCGGAAAGACTGAAATCGCAGGTAAGGGAGGTCGATACAGTTTCCAGGTTCGGCGGGGACGAGTTCGCGATCCTGCTTTCGGAAGTCATGACTCGCAACGACGTGACGATTCTGGCAGGCAAGATACTGGTCGCCTTGAGTCAGCCGTTTATCCTTGAAGGCAATACGGTCGGCATCTCCGGCAGCCTCGGCATCGCGATGTATCCGGACGACGGCAGCGAGATGGAAGCGATCATGAGCAAGGCGGATGCCGCGATGTACCGTGCAAAGCACAATGGCTCAAATACCTACTGCTGGTGCGGAGAATATGCCTGAGTAGCCCTGTGTGCATTGCATTTACTTCCCATCGCTGTATAGCAAATTATTTAATATATGTTATCCTGCTAATCGTTAGCTCCCTAACTATTATCCTGCTGACTATAGTGTTATTGAGTCGGCGATCAAGAATTTAAGAATCCGGCCGGAGATTTTCGATGAAAACAAAAACTCAATTCTTCAATACGCTGGCCGTTGGCACGGCCATGTTGATACTCGCCGCATGCGGGGCCAAAGACGGTGCGGGGCAGCAATCTCCGGCCGCCGCCGCGCCACCTCCGATGGCAGTGGATGTCGTGACTGTCACGCCGGGTTCCGTGACGCTGACCCAGGATCTTCCCGGTCGTCTGGAAGCCTATAGAAGTGCTCAGGTGCGCGCGCGAGTGGATGGGATCATCGAGAAGCGCCAGTTCACAGAAGGCAGCGACGTAAAGGCGGGAGACATGCTGTTCCAGATCGATCCTCGCAACTACCGGACAGCTTACGATTCCGCCAAATCGGATGAGAGCGTGGCACGCCAGACGCTTGAGCGTTACAAGCCGCTGCTTGCAGCGAAAGCCGTCAGCCAGCAGGATTACGATCTGGCCGAGGCCAAGCTGAAACAGGCCGAAGCCGCGCTGTCGAAGGCGCAACTGGACATGGAAAATACGCATGTACCGGCGCCCATCTCGGGCCGTATCGGACGAGCGCAAGTGACGGAGGGGGCGCTGGTCGGGCATGGCGAATCCACATTGCTGGCCACCATCGAGCAGGTCAATCCCATCTATGCGAATTTCACCCAGCCGGGTTCCGATCTGATGCGCCTGCAGCAGGAATTCAAGTCGGGAAAGCTGAAACATGCGGGCAGTGCACAGGTGGAGCTCGTGCTTGAAGACGGCAGCATCTATCCCCTGCCCGGCAAACTGCTGTTTTCCAATCTTGCCGTCGACCCGAGCACGGGCAGTGTGACTCTGCGCGCCGAATTCCCCAATCCGAAACAGGAGCTGTTGCCCGGTATGTTTGCGAGCATCCGCTTGCCGGAAGGCAATGCGGATAACAGCATCAGGATACCGCAGCGTGCGGTCATGACCGGCGCACAGGGGCAGTCTGTTCTGGTGGTCGATGACGAGAGCAAGGTCGCGGTACGACCGGTCAGGACGGGAAGCATGGCGGGCAGTGATTTTGTCATTCTGGAAGGCTTAAAGCCCGGCGACCAGGTGATCGTGAACGGCATCCAGAAAGTGCGTCCCGGATCGCCTGTGAAAGCGGTTCCGTGGAATCCGGAGGGAAATTCGCCAGCAGCGGATGCGCCCGCAACTTCTGAAAAGAAATAGAGGGCACCGTGTTCGCAAAATTCTTTATTGACCGCCCGATCTTTGCCTGGGTAATTGCACTTATCATTTTGCTGGCGGGCGGACTCTCCCTGCGCAGCCTGCCGGTCACGTCCTATCCTTCGGTCGCTCCTCCGGCCTTGTCCATTACGCTCAGTTACCCCGGTGCTTCAGCGCAGGTTGTGGAAGATACGGCTGTTTCGCTGGTCGAGCAGGAGATGAACGGCATCGAGCATTTGCTCTACATGGAGTCCTCTTCCGAGCTGGGCCTGGGTACGATCACCCTGACTTTCGAGACGGGGACCAACCTGGATGCCGCTTCGGTTGAAACTCAGAACCGCATCAAGCGTGCCGAGGCGCGCCTGCCGGACGATGTCCGGCGTATCGGCGTCACCGTGGCGAAATCGGCACGCAATTACCTGATGTTCATCGCGCTCGTTTCGCCCGACAAGAGCCGCGACAACGTGGCGCTCGGCAGCTATGCCGCCACCAGTCTGCTCGATAGCATCCGTCGCGTGCCGGGTGTGGGCGAGGCGATACTCTTCGGTACCGAGTATTCCATGCGCCTGTGGTTGAACCCGGAAAAACTGCATTCCTATAATCTCTCGCCCGGCGATGTCAGCGCTGCCGTCCGTGCGCAGAACACGGAGCTTGCAATCGGTGAACTCGGCCAGTTACCGGCCGCGCCCGGGCAGCAGTTGAACGCGGTGATCGTCACCCAGAGCAGACTCAAGACGCCGGAACAGTTCGGCAACATCATTGTGCGTGCCAATCCGGATGGTTCGACTGTGAGGGTCAAGGATGTCGCCCGCGTGGAACTCGGCGCGCAGGACTATTCCATCGCCGCACGCATTGACGGCCAGCCGGCCGCCGCGATTGCCATCCGTACTACGCCCGAAGCGAATGCCCTGGATACCGCAAATGCGGTCAGAGCCAAGATGGCGGAGCTTTCCAAGGCCTTCCCCAAGGGTGTCGACTGGTTGATTCCGTACGATACCTCCCAGTTCATCCAGATTTCCATCGCCGAGGTGGTGAAGACCCTGGCTGAAGCGATGCTGCTGGTGTTCGTGGTCATCTATCTTTTCCTTGGAAACCTGCGGGCGACTTTCATTCCCAGCATTGTCGTGCCGGTTGCGCTCACCGGCGGCATGGTGGGTCTGTATGCGATCGGCTATTCGATCAATACGCTGACGCTGTTCGCCATGGTTCTGGCCATCGGTATCGTGGTGGACGATGCCATCGTGGTGGTGGAGAACGTGGAACGCATCATGACCGAAGACGGCCTGTCCCCGCGAGATGCGACGTACAAGGCCATGGAACAGATCTACGGTGCCATCATCGCGATCACACTGGTGCTGTGTGCCGTGTTCGTTCCGATGGCTTTCTTCAGCGGCTCGGTGGGGGCGATCTACAGGCAGTTTTCGGTCACGCTGATCATGACCATCCTGTTCTCCCTGCTGATGGCGCTGACCCTGACGCCAGCGCTTTGCGCCACGCTGCTGAAACATGAGCCGAACAAGAAGCCGGGTGGCGAGACCGGCTTCTTCGGCTGGTTCAACCGTCTCTTTGTCAGAACGAGCGAGGGCTATCAGAACTGGGTCGGCAAGATATTGAAACGCATGGGACGAGCCCTGGTGTTTTACGCCGCGATCATTGCCGCGCTGGGCTGGCTGTTCGTGCATTTGCCGACCAGTTTTCTGCCGGATGAGGATCAAGGTTACTTCCTCAACGTGATCCAGCTGCCGCCCGGCGCGACACGCGAACGTTCGCGGGAAGTGCTGAGCCAGGTGGAGCAGTACTACATGAAGCAGCCGGAAGTGGCGCATGCCATCGGTGTGCTCGGGTTCTCTTTCTTCGGCCGCGGGCAGAACGCGGCGACGGTCTTCGTCCGCCTCAAGGATTGGGACGAGCGTCCCAGCCCGAACAGTTCGGCGGCCGCACTGGTGAAGAATGCCAACATGATGCTGTTCCGCATCAAAGAGGCTTTCATCTTTGCGCTCAACGTGCCGCCGATTCCCGAACTGGCTGCCACCGGGGGATTCGACTTCCGGCTCGAAGACCGTTCGGGCCAGGGGCGGGACAAGCTGCTCGATGCGCGCAACATGGTGCTGGGCATGGCGAGCAAGAATCCGCTGATCGGTAGCGTGCGGCCCGAAGGGCAGGAAGCGGCACCGCAGCTGCAGATCGATGTCGACCGCCTGAAGGCAAGGGCATTGGGGATCGATATCGCGAACCTGAACGACACGCTGCAATCCATGCTCGGGGTGGCTTACATCAACGATTTCGTGCGCGAAGGCCGTATCCTGCGCGTGCAGATGCAGGCCGATTCCGGCAACCGGACCACGCCGGCCCATATCCTGCGTATCCCGGTGCGCAACATGGATGGCGGCATGGTGCCCTTGTCCGAGTTCGTCAGGACACGCTGGGTGGCATCCTCGCCCAAACTGGACCGCTACAACGGCCTGCCGGCGATGAAGATATCGGGCAGCCCCGCCCCCGGGCACAGCACTGGCGAAGCGCTGCTGGCAATGGAAGATATCGCGTCCAAATTGCCGCCGGGAATGGGCTTTGAATGGTCCGGTACATCCAAGGAGGAACGGGTGTCCGGAAGCCAGGCGCCGTTCCTGTTCGCTTTGTCCGTGGTCGCCGTGTTCCTGTGCCTGGCCGCGTTGTACGAGAGCTGGTCGATTCCGCTTGCCGTGATCCTGGTGGTGCCTATCGGCATACTCGGCGCGGTGGTGGCGGTGACGATGCGCGGACTGCCCAACGACGTTTATTTCAAGGTCGGACTGATCGTCATCATCGGACTGGCCGCGAAGAATGCGATCCTGATCATCCAGTTTGCGAACGACCTGCTGGAAGAAGGACATGGCCTGATCGACGCGACGCTGGAAGCCTGCCGCCGAAGATTGCGTCCCATCCTGATGACGTCGATAGCGTTCATCTTCGGTGTATTCCCGCTGGCTATTTCCAGCGGAGCGGGCGCCAATGGCCGTCACGCCATCGGAACGGGTGTCATGGGCGGCATGATCGCCGCGACGGTTATCGCGATCTTCATGGTTCCCGTGTTCTTCGTGGGTGTTCGCCGTATTTTCCCCGGTCATGCACGGCACAAGGAGGACAAGCATGAGTAACATGAAAACAAAGTCGAAGGCTGCCGGAATGGTGCTTGCAGCGTTCACATTGGCCGCATGCAGCAGCGGACCCGACTACAAGCGTCCGGACATGGTGCTGCCGGAGAATTGGTCGGCGAAGCAGGACGACGCGGCCGTGAAGGCCAGCGGCGTGACCGAGCAATGGTGGCATCTCTATGCCGATACCACCCTCGACCAGCTGGAAGAAGAAGCGCTGGCCCACAATGCGGATATCCAGGTCGCAGCAGCACATGTACTGGAAGTGCGCGCGCAACTGGGGATCACCAAGGCAGACCAGTTCCCCGAGCTCAGTGCCAATGCAAGCCAGAGCCGCACCAAAGCTTCCACGGTCGGCACTTTCCCGCTGCCGGCATACATACCGCCCACCCAGGACTTTACACATATCAGCCTGGATGCGAGTTATGAGCTGGACCTGTGGGGCAAGCTGCGCCGTGCCACAGAAGCTGCGCGGGCAGATCTGCTCAGTGCGGAGTCGGCGAGGGACACTGTGCGTCTGACGCTCACCACCCAGGTGGCGCAGCAGTATTTTGCCCTCGTCTCGCTGGATGCCCAGGAAGCGGCGACAAGGCGCTTGCTGACGGGGCGCCAGGACAGGCTGGATTTGAACAAAAAGCAGCTGGAAGTCGGCATGCTCTCCGAATACGACCTGCATCAGGCCGAAGCCGACGTGGCCGCGGTGCAATCGCAACTGGCCTCGCTCGTGCAGGCTCGCGACAAGCAGGAAACCACGCTGACGCTGCTGCTGGGGCGCTCGCCCAGGGATGTGATGGTCAGCGACCTGCACCGCGGCAGCCCGACATTGCCGGTCGCAACGGTGCCGGAAGGACTGCCTGCGGACCTGCTGTTGCGCAGGCCGGACCTGAAAGATGCGGAGCAACGCCTGGTCGCACTGAACGCGCGTATCGGCGTGGCCCGGGCGCAGTATTTCCCCTCGATCTCACTGACCTCGTATGTGGGTAGCGAAAGTGTCGCGCTCGGTGATCTGTTTACCAAACCGGCAAACATCTTCCAGTTCGCGGGCAACGTCACCCAGCCGATCTTCAATGCGGGGCGCATCGGATTCCAGGTGGATGTGGCGGAAGCGCGCCGCGACCAGGCTCTGATCCAGTATAAGCAGGCTGTCGCCAATGCGTTCGGCGATGTGCGCAACGCCCTGTCCGCACAGGAAGCCGCCAGGCAGGTGCTGACTTACGAAAGCGCGCGCAGCGATGCATTGGAACAAGCCTACAAGCAGGCCGATATGCGCTATCAGGCTGGAATTGCGAGCCGCCTCGAATTGCTGGATGTGGAACGTAACTACCTTCAGGCCCAGTTGAACCGTCTCGATGCGGAACGCGCGCAGCGCAGCGCGGTTGCCGACTTGTTCAAGGCATTGGGCGGGGGCTGGAAAGCGCAGGAAGTCGCCAAGGCACCCTGATTCGCCGAGTGTTCCGGGGCAGCAGGTGTGACGCCGTTCAGGCTTGGCCCGGCCCAATGAAAAAAAGCGGTGAATTGGCAGCGCGCTGCCTTGGGCGGTTTCTACGGAAGTATCCTCAAGACCTACGAGAAGGAACGAGAGCGAATAAAAAAGGCGACCAACAGGTCGCCTTTTTTTCTGATACCAAAGCCTACTGCTTATTCGATCTTGGCCTTGCTGCGCAGGTCTTCAATCAGCTTCTGCACGGCTTCCTGTTGTTTGCGCTTTTCCAGATTGGGCTTCATTTCTTCAAAGGTCGGCACTTTCAGTTCGCGGGTGTCTTCCAGTTTGATGATGTGCCAGCCGTATTGAGTCTGTACCGGGGCACTGACTTCACCCTTGTTCAGCTTGACCACGGCCTCACCGAAAGGCTGAACGAAGTTGGAAGGAACTGCCCAACCCAGGTCGCCGCCATTGTCTTTGGAGCCCGGGTCCTTGCTATGCTCTTTTGCGATTTTGGCGAACTTGGCGCCTTTCTTCTTTAACTCTGCTTCCACCTTCTTGGCTTCATCCTCGGTTTGCACCAGAATGTGGGCAAGCTTGTATTCCTTGTTGCCCACCCGAGCCTTCAGTGCTTCATATTCCTGCTTCAGCACGTCATCCGGGATGGGGTGGCTCTTTGCATAATCCTGCACATAAGCCCCGGCCAGCACTGACTGCCTGGCCAGTTCCAGTTGTTGCGCGACCTCCGCCTGCTTGTCCAGTCCGCTCTTGGCAGCGGCTTGCGAAATGACCTCAAGATTGATGATGTCGTCGCGGATGGCCTTGCGCATTTCCGGGCTGTCGGGCTGGCCTTGTTGTGCGGCAGCCTTGATGCGCATATCGACGCGAGCTTGCGGAATGGCTACGCCGTTGACCAGCGCTGCCGGCTTGTCTGCAGCCGCCTTTTCATCGGCAGCCTGTGCGCTTGCGGCGATAGCCAGCAATGCCGACAACAGGACGAATTTGGAAAATTTCAGCATGAGTCTTTCCTTTGTGAGTTGTAGAGGGGATTCAAAAATTATCCGAGGCGCAATATATCATGCCTTGTGCTCAGGCCGGGAAGACCTTCTTGAAAGGCCTGACCGCGACTTGGGTATAAACGCCTGCCGCAACATACGGATCTGCCGCGGCCCATGCCTCGGCGTTTTCCAGCGAGTCGAATTCGGCAACGATCAGGCTGCCCGTGAAACCGGCAACACCGGGATCGACGGCGTCAACGGCTGGGAAAGGACCGGCCAGCAAGAGTCTGCCTGCATTTTGCAGAGCCTGCAGACGTTCCAGGTGTGCGGGGCGCGCGACCTTGCGTTTTTCCAGGCTGTCGGGGATATCTTGACCAAATATGGCGTAAAGCATCTGTTTTTCCTCAGTTTTTGTTGGCATCTCATTCCGGCCGTATTGGTTGCCGGCTCATTCGTTCTTGTGTTTGTCGGCCTCAACATATTTTGCCAGCATTGCCGCCTGCGCAAGAATGAACAGGAATATCAGGCTGGTCACGCCGAACAGCTTGAAATCGACCCATATGTCGGTCGAGTAGTTGAATGCGACATATAAATTGATGGCGCCGAGTGCGGCAAAGAACAGGCCCCACGCGAGGTTGACGTTCATCCAGGTGGAATCGGGCAGCGGGAGCTTGTCCTGCAACAGCGAGCGCATCAGGTTCTTCTTGAACAGGACGGGCGCCAGCAATAAAGCAAGGGAAAAAGACCAATACAGGACGGTCGGTTTCCACTTGATGAAAGTCTCATTGTGCAACAGCAATGTCGCCCCACCGAACACCGTGATGATGGCAAAGCTGGCCCATAACATAGTGTCGACCTTGCCATGCCGGTATTTCACCCAGGCGACCTGGGCAAAGGTGGCGGCCATGGATACCGCCGTGGCGGCGAATACGCCTGCAAATTTGAAGGTGACAAAAAAAACGATGACAGGGAACAGGTCAAAAAGTATTTTCATGGAGACTCAACTTGTTTAGGCCAGGTTACAGACTGGGGTTGCAATTGTTATTATTTTCTATCCAGTGCAAGTGAAGCGGAGTTGATGCAAAAGCGCAGTCCGGTCGGGTCTGGGCCATCTTCGAATACATGTCCCAGATGGGCGTCACAGGCAGCGCAGCAGACTTCGATGCGATCCATGCCCGTCGGATCTTCTTCGCGATATTCTACCGCGTATTCGCTGATCGGTTGCCAGAAGCTGGGCCAGCCCGTTCCCGATTCGTATTTGGTTTCCGAATCGAACAGTGGCGCGCCACAGCAGATGCAGCGGTAGACACCGATGTCGTGGCAGTCCCAGTATTCGCCAGTAAAGGCCGGCTCGGTTCCGCATTCGCGGCAGACCTCATACTGTTCCGGCGTCAATTCTTCGCGCCATTCGTCATCCGATTTTTCAATAGGGCTCATGCTTATCCTGCCAGTGAGGTTTGCACGCTCGGGCGTGCACTGAGACGGCTAAACCATGCAGCCAGGTTCGGATGCGTGCTGCGCCAGTCGCGTTCAGGTTGACGCAGGTCGAGATAGGCCAGCGCGCTGACCAGTGCCAGGTCCGCCAGCGTGATGCTGCTGCCCTCACACCATTCGCGCTGTCCCAGTTGGCCCGCGATATGGGCAAGCGCGCGGGTGACGGCCAGGTTGTGCATGTCGATGTTGCCTTGTTCCTGCTTCTCGGGCGGGCGGATGCGCTCCATGCGCACGACGATGGCCGAATCCATGATGCCGTCTGCCAGGGCTTCCCCGCGTTTGACTCGCATTCTCGCCAGCGCGTCGTTGCGCGGGACCAGGATGGGCGTGTCGTTCAGCGTATCGACATAATCGGCGATCACCGGGGAGTCGAATATGCAGGTGCCGTCGTCGAGGATCAGCGCCGGGATGCGTCCGAGCGGGTTGACGCTGTAGACCTGGCTGGCCGGTTCGCTCGGCGGATCGACCACATAGGTGTGCGGGATGCTCTTCTCCAGCAGCACCAGGCGCGCCTTGCGCACGTAGGGACTGGTGTTGGAACCGATCAGCTTCATAGCACTTCCGCAGCGTGGTCGGCGAGACGCGAACGTTCGCCGCGTTGCAGGGTGACATGGCCGCTGTGCGCCCAGCCCTTGAACCGGTCGACCACGTATGTCAGGCCGGAGCTGCCTTCGGTCAGGTAAGGGGTGTCGATCTGCGCGATGTTGCCCATGCACACTACCTTGGTACCGGGACCGGCGCGCGTGATCAGCGTTTTCATCTGCTTGGGCGTGAGGTTCTGCGCCTCGTCGATGATCAGGTACTTGTTGAGGAAAGTGCGGCCGCGCATGAAGTTCAGCGACTTGATCTTGATGCGCGAGCGGATCAGGTCGCGCGTCGCGGCGCGGCCCCATTCGCCGCCTTCGTCGTCCGACTTGTTGAGCACGTCCAGGTTGTCGTCAAGCGCCCCCATCCACGGGGACATCTTCTCTTCCTCGGTGCCCGGCAGGAAGCCGATGTCCTCGCCCACCGGAACGGTGACGCGGGTCATGATGATCTCCGAATAGAGCTTGTGCTCCAGCGTCTGCATCAGGCCCGCAGCCAGCGTGAGCAAGGTCTTGCCGGTGCCGGCCTGGCCCAGCAGCGTGACGAAATCGATCTCGGGGTTCATCAGCAGGTTGAGCACGAAGTTCTGCTCGCGGTTGCGCGCCGTGATGCCCCAGATGGCGTTCTTGCTGTGCGTATAGTCAGTGAGCGTGAGCAGGGTGGCCGAGGTGTCGTCCTGCGTGGCGACCACGGCATAGAAGGGTTTTTCCGGATCGTCCTGGTACACGAACTCGTTCACCAGCAAGTCGCGGCAGATGGGGCCCCTGATGTTGTAGAAGGTGTGCCCGGCCTGGGTGCCGGATTTCATGTCCTTGCCGTTCTTGTCCCAGAAATCGGCAGGCAATTCGCGCACGCCGGTGTAGAGCAGATCGGTGTCTTCCAGTACCTTGTCGTTGAAGTAATCCTGCGCCGACAATCCCAGCGCACGCGCCTTGATGCGCATGTTGATGTCTTTGCTGACCAGCGCGATCTGGCGCTTGCTGTGCTGCGTGTGCAGGTGGCTGACCACGCCGAGGATGGCATTGTCGGCCTTGCCGCTTGCCAGCGTCGACGGCAAAGGATCGTTGATGAACTCGGTCTGCAGGAACAGGCGTCCGGTCGCGTTCTTGTTGCCGAGTGCATCCAGCGGAACGCCTTCGTCGATGCTGTCTTCGCTTGCACTGACGAGATTGTCCAGGAAGCGGCTGGCCTGGCGCGCGTTGCGGGCGACCTCCGACATCCCCTTCTTGTTGTTGTCCAGCTCTTCCAGCACGAACATCGGCAGGTAGACATCGTGTTCTTCGAAGCGGAACAGGCTGGTCGGATCGTGCATCAGCACGTTTGTATCCAGCACGAAGAGTTTGGTGCCTTTTTCCGTTGTTGCTTTACGTGCGTTCATGTTGTCCTTTTAGAGAGTTTGAACAAAAGTGAGTACCTCTTCCGCGTGGCCGTCCGCCTTGAGGCCGCGCCATTCCTTGATGATGCTTCCTTTCATGTCGAGCACGAAGGTGCTGCGTTCGATGCCGCGTACCTGCTTGCCGTACATCATCTTCTGCTTCATCACCCCGAACAGATTGCATACCACTTCATCCTCGTCGGAGAGCAACGCAAAAGGCAGCGTGAATTTCGCCTTGAAATTCTCGTGCGACTTGATGCTGTCGCGCGAGATTCCGACGATCTCGCAATCCGCCTTCACGAAGGCCGCGTACAAGTCGCGAAACTGTTGCGCTTCGCTGGTGCAGCCGGGTGTGTTGTCCTTGGGGTAAAAATAGATCACCAGGGATTTGCTGCGGATGGGGTACAGCGTGAAATCGACACCGCCGGTGGCGGGCAGGGTGAAAT
>DAIDAJ010000031.1 GCA_027310665.1 Sideroxydans sp.
GGCTGTTGAGTTGAAAACCGTTTTGATTCAGCCCACCACCCCTCATCCCCACCCCTTACACCCGCAAGAGGTATGCCGGTGGGTGCCCCGCTGCTATGCAGCGACCCTCCCGCAGTCCCGCCTGCGGGAGAAGGGAGTAAATTCAAGTATTGAAATAGAATTGGAATAAGGGGCTAAAGCCCCAACAACACACGCTCCGCGATGAAACTGCTAACCCAACCTACAGTTTGCGAAGTTTGTTTCGAAATTAACAGATCGTGATACCAGGCAGCTTCCGGTCGCACTTCAGATCATTCCCATTGCCACCAGCGCGATGAATGCCGCGAACAGCGCAAAATGACTGATGCCTTCGATGGCGTTAGTCTCGCCGTCATGCAGGTTGTTCATCACGGTGAGGAAGGTGAGCAGCAGCATGCCAGCCTGGACCGGCGTCAGCGCCATGACGATGCGCTCGCCGCTGAACAGGGCGATGGCTTCGATCACCGGCAGCGTTAGCAACACGGTGGCGAGCGATGCACCGAGCGCGATGTTGACGGTGGTCTGCATGCGGTCCTGCTGCGCGGCCTTGAGCGCAGTGAGTATCTCCGGGCTGGCCGAGATCAGCGCGACCAGCACGGCAGGAATGGCCTTGGGCAGGCTGCTGCCCGACAGTCCGGCATCCAGCAGCACCGACAATACTTCGGAGAGCAGGCCGACCAGCACGATCGCGCCGACCATCATGCCGACGTGCAAAGCGTTGGGGCTGTGCGATTCGTCGTGCGCCTCCTCGTCGGTCGATCTGGAGTACTCGAAGAAAGTACGATGCTCCACCGTCTGCAAACGCAGGAAGGCCATGTACATCAAGGCCATCATGGCGATGGAAAAGACGGAATAGAGTTTCCATTGTTCGCCTGGCACGAAGTCCGGCACGAACATGCCGATGCCGATGGCGACCAGCAGCATCGAGATGAAGGAATTGGCCGAGGAGATGTTGTACCTGGCCTGGCCATGCTTGAGCCCGCCGACGATGGCGGCAAGACCGAGGATGCCGTTGATGTCGAACATCACCGCCGAGAATACGGTATCGCGCGCCAGCGTCGGGTTCGGTTCGCCCGTCAGCAGCACCACCAGGATCACCACTTCCACCGACACGGCGGCAAGCGTCAGGATCAGGGTGCCGTAGGGCTCGCCCAGGCGCATCGCCAGCACTTCGGCATGGTGCGCGATGCGGAAGGCGACGCCGATGATGGCCGCCAGGATGACCAGCAGCAGCCCCCACAGTGTTGCGCCGCCGTGATTGACGGCACTGTGTTCGAGCGCAAAACCGAGCGCGAGGACAAGCAGCGCGACGGCGATGGGTAGTTCAGCTTTCAGATATTTCATACGTGAGTCCTAATGTTCTTCATTTTCCCCGGCTTGCCAACTCGTTCGATCTTGGAATCCGATCTCTGCACGAAAGCGACCTTGTCGCTATTGATCCGGCACTCATTATCCAAGAATCCGTTCGCATTGAGCTTGTCGAAATGTGAATGGATTCTTGTGCTTCGACATAACCAGCCACTTGGTTGTCGTCTTTTGACAACCTAGTGGAATGGCTAGTAGTTCCATCAGGCTCAGCACGAACGGCAATGCGATTCAAAGCGTGCCGGATCAATAAATGGCGAATTTCAAAATCAGCCCGATCACGGCGCAGCCCGCAATCACTTCCATCACCCCGCGTTTATAGCGCAGCAACGCGATGACTGCTACCAGCGCGATCAAGGCAGAGATCCAGTCGAACGTGCCTGAGAAACCTTTCGGCCACAGGACGTGGTAAGCAAAGAACATGGCCAGGTTCAGGATAACGCCAACAACAGCGGCAGTGATCGCGGTCAGCGGCGCGGTGAATTTGAGATCGCCGTGCGTGGCTTCCACCAGCGGCCCGCCCGCAAATATGAATACGAAAGACGGCAGGAAAGTGAACCAGGTCACCAGCGTGGCGGCAACGGCGCCGGCCAGGAACAGGTTGTCCGGACCGAACAGTGCATGCACATAACCGCCGATGAATCCCACGAACGACACCACCATGATGAGCGGTCCCGGCGTGGTTTCGCCTAGCGCCAGGCCGTCGATCATCTGCGGCGGTGTGAGCCAGCCGTAATGTCCCACGGCACCCTGATAAACGTAGGGCAACACCGCATACGCACCGCCGAAGGTCAGCAGCGCGGCCTTGGTGAAGAACCAGCCCATCTGCGTCAGCGTGTGATCCCAGCCGTAATTCGCCGTCAGCAACGCCATCGGCAACGCCCACAGCAAACCGCCGACCGCGGCAACTGTAAACAGTCTGGACCAGCGGAACTTGGCATGTTCCGGCGTCGGCGTGTGGTCGTCGATCAGGGCCGGGCCGTAGGACTTGCCGGCCTTGCCATGCCCGCCTCCACCGACCTTGAATTTGTCCGGCGCGAGGCGTCCGCCCGCGTAACCGATCAAGGCCGCACAGGCGATGATGGCCGGGAAAGGCACGTTCAGCGCAAAGATCGCCACGAAGGATGCCGCCGCAATGGCCCACAACAAATTGTTTTTGAGTGCGCGAGAGCCGATGCGGTGTGTCGCCTGCAGCACGATGGCGGTCACCGCCGGCTTGATGCCGTAAAACAAACCTGCCACCAGAGGCACATCGCCGAAGGCGATGTAGAACCACGACAGCGCAATGAGTATGAACAGCGAAGGCAGGACGAACAACGTTCCGGCCATGATGCCGCCCCAGGTGCGGTGCATCATCCAGCCGATATAGGTTGCAAGCTGCTGCGCTTCCGGCCCCGGAAGCACCATGCAATAGTTGAGCGCATGCAGGAAGCGCTTTTCCGAAATCCAGCGCTTATGCTCGACCAGGTCCTGGTGCATGATGGCGATCTGCCCGGCAGGCCCGCCGAAACTGATAAGGCCGAGCTTCAGCCAATACCGGAAAGCCTGGGCCAGTGTCACCGGCACGGGTGGGTGCATATCCGTTGAAATTTGCTGCTGTGATGTGTCCATGACTCCTCCTTGGATTATCCAATTTCAGAGCAGGCCTTGGACAGTGGATTGTCTTGAAGCGGGGAGGCTGCCTTATCCCCGATGGCTGGAATTATCTCTGTTTCATTCATGCAGGACAAGGCAAGCCCACGGTTCAACCCTATGCTTGGTAATGCCGCACTCTGTCGGTACACTCGCTCCGGGTACCTATGGCATACTTTTCTTTCACAAGATAATTCGAAGATAGCGTCGCCATGCACACCACCATGAGTACCACCGAGACATTCCTGATCGCGATGACGCTGATCTTCAGCATTCCCTATCTGATCTGGCGCGCGGGCAGGACCGAATACTACGCACCGCTGGTCGTGGTGCAGATCATCACCGGCATCCTGCTCGGCCCCGGCGTACTGGGTGCGGCCTTCCCCGACTATTACACCTTCGTCTTTACGCCGCAGGTGATCCAGTTGCTGAACGGCATCGCCTGGTGGGCGGTGATGCTCTTCGTCTGGATCGCCGGTATCGAACTCGACCTGCGCCAGGCCTGGAAGCATCGCGAAG
>DAIDAJ010000101.1 GCA_027310665.1 Sideroxydans sp.
CCAGGGGGATCATCAGCCAGTAGCTCATGTGCCCGACCAATGTCAGGCCGACCAGTGCACCCAGCATCAGTGCTTCTCCCTGGCCGAAATTCAATGTACCCGATGTTGCGAAAGTCAGCTGATAACCGAATGCTATCAAAGCGTAAATCATCCCGAGCGCGATGCCGCTGACTATGAGTTGCGCGAGGATTTCCATAATGCATTACTCCTTCTGTTTGCGAATTGGGCCGGCGACTGCCCGGCCCAAATCACGACTACCAAAACATTGCGGTCCGGGCCGATTATTTCTTGGCCTTGCCCATCTCTTTTTCACGCACCGCGTTGGCCTTGTCGGCAGCGTTGGCGTACACCACATGACCGTCCTGGACTTTGCCCATCACCACCATGTTCATGGTGATCGCTTCGTGATCGTCATGAGTGAACGGATGGTCGTACGTGGTCACCACACCTTCAACCTTGTCCTGCAGATTCTCCAGCGCCTGACGAATCTTCACGCCATCGGTGCTTCCCGCCTGCTTGATGGCAGCAGCCAGGATGTACATGGAATCGTAACCCTGGGCTGCGGAAACGGGCGAAGGAATACGGCCATTGGCCGGGTTGTAGGCTTTCAGGTACGCATCGATGAAGGCTTTGCGCTTCGGCGTGTTCGGCTCCTGGATGAAAGTCTGCGGCATATGGGCGCCTTCGCCGTTCTTGCCGGCGTTGTCGATGAAGTTACCCATGGACAGCGTCCAGCTTCCGATCATCGGGACTTTCCAGCCCAGCTTCTCCATGCCGTTCGCGATCTGCGCCAGCTCGGGACCGATGGCATAGGTCAGGATCGCCTGTGCGCCGGCTTCCTTGGCCTTGAGCAGCTGTGCGGTCATGTCCACGTCCTTGATGTTGAACTTCTCCACTGCGACCGGGGTGATGTTCTTGGCCGCCAGTGCCTTCTCCAGGTCGGCGCGTCCAAGCTGGCCGTAGTTGGTGGGGTCGGCCAGGATCGCCACCTTGGTGTATTTGTTCACGTCAATGGCCTGCTTGACGATCATCGCGGACTGGATGGAGTCGTTGGCAGCATTGCGGAAGATGTAGTTGTCCGCGAATTCCGGAGGCAGGAACTGCTTGGTCACCAGCGAGCCGGTCGCAACGTTGTTGATCACCGGGATCCTGGCTTCCTGGTAGAAACGCTGGGAGGCCAGCGAAACGCCGGTATTGATGTAGCCCACTGTGGCAGCCACACCTTCCTTGTTGATCAGTTCCTGTGCCACTTGCACGCCGCGTCCGTTTTCAGCCTGGTCGTCGCGTTCTACCAGCTCGATCTTGCGTCCCAGACCACCGCCCTTGGCGTTAATCTCGGCGGTCGCCAATCTTGCACCGTCGCGCATGGAAACGCCCATGGGGCTGGAGCCACCGGTATACGGGCCGGAAACGCCGATCTTGATCGTATCGGCGGCGAATGCGGAACATGACGCCGCAAAAGCGATCGCGGCGACTATGGATTTCAATTTGATGTTCATATTTCTCTCCCGGGTAATGGTCAATCAAAAAAAACACTCAACAACAAAAACACCTGCACACCACTGAACCAACTTATAACGATGACTGCCTGAAATTTACTTACGCGAAATATCCGCCACTATGCGGAATTATCGCGTTTGAACCTGACAGGGAGCTGACACAAGGCAAAACGAGGCAAAAAGACGGATCGAATATTACATGGAAACTATGCATTCAATCCCAGTTTGGCGGCAAGGCCGATACGCTGCAATTTACCCGTGGCACCCTTCGGAATCTCGGCCATGAACAGGATCTTTCTGGGCACTTTGAAAGCCGCCAGCTTGGTCGCCGCAAATTCGCGCAATTCCTGTTCGTCCAAGCTGAAACCCTCCCGCAATACCACCGCCGCGGCCACATCTTCGCCCAATTTTTCATGCGGCATGGCAAATGTGACAACCTGCATGACGGCGGGGTGATGCATCAGGACTTCGTCGACCTCCAGCGGGGATATCTTCTCTCCGCCCCGGTTGATGATCTCCTTCAAACGGCCGGTCAGGGTCAAATACCCGTCTTCCGAAAGCGAGCCCTGGTCGCCGGTGCGGAACCAGCCGTTGACAAAAGCTTCCGCGTTCGCCTTGGGGTTATTCTCGTAACCCAGCGTCACGTTCTCCCCGCGGATCACGACCTCCCCGATCGCGCCGGGTTTGAGCAATTTGCCTTCGCTGTCCATGATGGCGATCTCGGGGCCGGCCCCGATGCCCACCGAGCCGGGAACCCGTTTGGCGGGCGGCAAGGGATTGCTCGCCATCTGGTGGGCCGCTTCCGTCATTCCGTAGGATTCGATCAACGGGGCGTTGAATGTCTTTTCCAGTTCGGCGATGACCTGCGTCGGCATCGACGAAGACGAAGAGCGGATGAACCGCAACGGGTTGGCTGCAATGACATCCATATTGCCCGCGGCACGGGACAGGATGGTCTGGTGCATGGTGGGGACGGCGGTATACCAGGTCGGCCTGCATTCTTTCATCCATGCATAGAATTTCAGCGCGTTGAATCCCGGCGTGCAGAATATCTGGCTGCCCACCGCCATCGGGGCGAGGACCCCCGCGATCAGTCCGTGGATATGGAACAGCGGCATCACGTGCAGCTCGCGGTCCTCCTGCCGGAGAGCGAGCGTCGCGCTGATGTTGCGCGCGGAGGCGCATACGTTCTTGTGGGTGAGCGGGACGATCTTGGGCCGGGAAGTCGTGCCGGAAGTATGCAGGATCAATGCGATATCGTCGGTCTGTGCAAGCCCGGCATTTGCACCGGACGCGCCCGGAGTGACCGCGCCGGAAATGGAGAAGCTGCCCGCGCCGTTTTCGGGAGTCGGTGTCAGTTCCAGGATCGCGATGCCCAGTTTTGCCGCGACGGCGCGGGCCGGAGTCTCGCTTCCGCTCGCGACGACCAGCGCCTTGGCTTTCAGATCGCCGAGATAGAACTCGAACTCGTCCGCCCGGTAGGCCATGTTCAGGGGAGCCGCCGTGCAGCCACTCGCGACTGCGACAAATGCCGTCGCCATTTCGGGGCAGTTGGGCATCACGATCCCGACCCGGTCTCCCCTGCCCACACCCAGCCGGTTTAGCGTCTTCACGGTATCGTCCACAAGCGTGTTCAAAGCCAAGTAGGTCAGGGGCTTTGCCGAGGGCGCCGTGATCGCGATCGCGGAAGGTGTGTCCTTTGCGTGGATCGCGATCATTTCCGAGAGAGTGGTGAATTTTTTCATGGCTGGTAAGTCCGGATTGGAAAGGTCATGGGTTCAGGAGATGCGCAAGGTGCCCTTGTGCTGCTGCAATTTATTCGCCAGCAGCGACACAAGTGCATAGACGGCATCGATGTTCGGGGTCGGAGTCCCGGTGATCCGGCCCAGCTCCATGACCGAACCGACCAGGGCATCGAGTTCGAGCGGCCGGCCGAGCTCCACATCCTGCAGCATGGAGGTCTTGTGCTGGCCCACCGCCTGCGCGCCATTGATGCGTTTTTCCAGGCTCACCTTGAACTGGACACCCAGTTTCTCGCCGATGGCCTGCGCTTCCCGCATCATGTTGGCGGCCAGTTCACGCGTGGCGGGGAACACACAGATATCTTCCAGGGTAGCATGCGTCAGCGCACTGATCGGGTTGAAGCTCAGGTTGCCCCATAACTTCAGCCAGATCTCGGAAC
This sequence comes from Sideroxydans sp., assembly GCA_027310665.1. Taxonomy (GTDB): domain Bacteria; phylum Pseudomonadota; class Gammaproteobacteria; order Burkholderiales; family Gallionellaceae; genus Sideroxyarcus. The sequence goes on from DAIDAJ010000101.1 coordinate 3,682, forward strand.
GTATGTCGTTCGAGATCGGCGATTTGAATCCGGCGCCCTTGAAGGCTTCGCTGATCGCGCGAATGCTCGGCGTGTCGCTGCCGTCGATCTCGCCGAGCGAAAAGCGGTTCCCTTCGATCACCTTGATCACGCCCGGGCTGATGACTTCGCTCGCCGGATAGACGACGCTGCCGATCACACGATCGACGTCGATGTATTTCGCGATGATGCCGTCCGGATCGACGGCCTTCACGTGCGTACCCTGATAACGCTGCCCGAGCTCGCCGGGCAACTTGTGGAAGTACCACCAGGGAATGCCGTTCTGCATCGTGATGATCCGGGTCTCGGCATGCATCAGCGCCGGGAGTTCCGCCGCGATGGCGGCGACCTGGTGCGCCTTGAGCGTCAGGATCACCACATCCTGGATGCCGGCTTCCGCCATGACCGAGGTCGCCCTGATCGGCTTGACGAGCAACTCGGTGCCGTCTTCTTCGATCAGCTTCAGTCCGTTCTGTTGCACCGCGGCCAGGTTCGCCCCGCGCAGGATCAGGGTCACATCGTGTCCCGCCTGCGCGAACCTGGCTCCCAACATGCCGCCGATGGCACCTGCTCCTACGATACAAATCTTCATGATTGCCTTTTTTATTTAATCAAAGCATCAAACCGGGCCTGCCGCCCCGAACTGGTTGCGCAGCGTACCGATACCATCGATACAGACCTCGACCACCGATCCAGGCTTCATCGGCATCACACCCAGCGAGGTACCGCAGGCGATCACATCGCCCGGCTCCAGGGTCATGTCCTGACTGAGGGCTTGCACTATCTTTTCCGGCGAAAAGATCATGTCGTTGCATGGGTAGTTCTGGCGTTCCCGTTCGTTGACTCTGGTTCTGACATACAAGGTGCTCCAATCGAGTCCGGTCGCGATGACCGGGCCGATGACACCGAAACCGTCGAAGCTCTTGGCCCGGGTCCATTGTGCGAACGCGGCATCCCTGTTGATCAGGTCCAGCGCGGTGATATCGTTGATGCACGTAAAACCGAATATGGCTTGCCGCGCCTCTTCCTCATCCAGGCCCTTGCTCTTCCGGCCGATCACGATGCCCAGTTCACCTTCATAGACCACCCGCCCGTCGTAGCTGGCCGGCGGCTGCACCACATGCTCGTGCGCGCAGTAGCTGTTGGGCGCCTTGATCAGGTACAGCGGCTCGGCCGGGATCGCGAGGTTCTGCTTGGCCGCCTGCGCGTGGTAGTTGTTCCACAATGCGATCAGCTTGCCGGGCCGGCACGGCAGATCTACGCTGATATCGGCCAATGCAAGGTTGGCGCCCGTCCTGCGCGGCGCGGCAAACATGTCTCCCTCGTAAACAACGACCTGGTCACCTTCGACCTGGCCGAAACCGGACTTTCCTTGATGGGTGAATGCTATCCACTGTGCCATTGATTTCCCCGCAAAAAATTGATCAGAGCTGGTTCTTATGGACGATGTCATTGAACCCCGCAATGACCTTGCGCCGCCAGGGTTTGAGTACCCCGATCGCGAGCAGCGCAGCCAGGATGTTTGCACTGGCGGCAAGGATGAATACCATATCCCAGCTTCCGGTGCTTTTCTCGATAGTGCTGGCATAGGGAACCAGCAACGCGGCGGTACCCTTTGCCGTATACAGGATACCGGCATTGCACGATGCGTTCTTCGATCCGAAGGTGTCCGTGCAGGTCGCGGGGAAGAGACTGTATATCTCGCCCCAGGCAAAGAACACGAGGCCGCTGAGGATCACGAACCAGACCGGGTCCGAGCCGAGCTTATAGAGCATGAATATGCCGATGCCTTCCAGAAAGAAGGCGATGAACATGGTGTTCTCCCTGCCG
>DAIDAJ010000044.1 GCA_027310665.1 Sideroxydans sp.
CAAATCGTCTATGAAGGAGCAGCCTGACATGAAACTGATACATATCGTTCTCGCATTCTTGCTGGCCGGACTCTGCGTCCTGCCCGCCCAAGCCGAATCCACACCCGCAACCAAAGGAAAAATGAAAATGGTAAAACTGCACACCAACCAAGGTGACATCACCCTGCAACTCGACGCCGAAAAAGCGCCGGTCACTGTCCAGAATTTTCTCGACTACGTGAACAGCGGCTTCTACAGCAACACCATCTTCCATCGCGTAATCCCCAACTTCATGATCCAGGGCGGCGGTTTCGAACCCGGCATGAAACAGAAGCCAACCAAGGCGCCGATCAAGAACGAAGCTGCGAACGGCCTGAAGAACGACATCTACACCATCGCCATGGCGCGTACCGGCGATCCGCATTCCGCCACCGCCCAGTTCTTCATCAACACCAAGAACAACAGCTTCCTCGACTATCCCGGCCAGGACGGCTGGGGCTACTGCGTGTTCGGCAAAGTCGTCGAGGGCAAGGAAGTGGTCGACGCCATCGGCAAGGTGAAGACCGGCAACAGCGGTTTCTTCCAGGACGTGCCTAAAGAGGACGTCATCATCACCAGCGCTGAAGTAGTTAAATAAGGATTCAGGATACGGGATACAGGATACAGGGATGAACCATCCTCAACCTGTATCCCGATTCCCGTATCCCGTATCCTGAAATGCCCCACTCCCTGTTCATTTCCGACCTGCACCTGAGCCCGGATCATCCGCAAAGCACCGCGCTGTTCCTGAGCTTCGCTGCCGGCATCGCCCCTGAAGCGGAAGCGCTGTACATCCTGGGCGACCTGTTCGAGTACTGGGCGGGAGATGACGATTTGAACGACCCGTTCCACAGGCTGATCATCGATGCCCTGCAGGGATTGGGTGCTCGCGGCACGCGCATCTACATCATGCATGGCAACCGCGACTTTCTGATGGATGAAGAACTTGCCGCAGCCTGCAACGCCACGCTGCTCGACGACCCGACGCTGCTCGACTTGTACGGTGCACCCACGCTGCTCACCCACGGCGACGCATTGTGTACCGACGACGTCGAGTACCAGCGCTTCCGCGAACAGGTGCGCAAAGGAGATTGGCAAGCCCGATTCCTCGCGCAGCCGCTGGCGCTGCGCAAAGCGCAGATCGAACAGATGAGGATGCAGAGCAAAAACGAGAAAAGACTCAAGGCGGCGGACATCATGGATGTGAACGCCGGGGCTGTGGATGACCTGCTACGCCGGCACCGCTACCCGCGCCTCATCCACGGCCACACCCACCGCCCGGCAAAACACCTGCATCATCCGGACGGTCACACCTGCGAACGCTGGGTACTGGGAGACTGGGACAGCGGCAAGGCAGCCATCCTGCGCTGCGATGCGCAAGGTATTGCGTGGGTGCATCTGTAGCCAAACGCCTACAGGAACCGGTCCAGCAGTTTCCGGCTGTGGCGATCCAGGGCGCCGGTGTCCCGGATCAGGAACGACACACCATATCCGTCGGTGATCAGCAGCATTGCATTCGCGAGGCGGCGGATGTGATCTTCCGCCTTGAGCAACAATTCGGTATCGCCGCGATCGGTCGATACCTGCCACTTGCTCGGAGTGGCGAAGCTGGAGACTTGCCTGATGCGGGTGATTTCCGGCATGAACTCGCGCTGAGCGAGTTCGGCTTCGATCAATATGCGCATCACTTCGGGCAGGTCACTTAGCCTGCTTACCCATCGCAGCTCATGCCCATCCTCGCCGAGCAATGAAACGCCTTCGTCAGGCGCGCTGATGGGAAAGGCGCGCACCGGTACGACGCCTTCGTGGACATCACCTTCCGCAGCGGTAAGCACCAGGCGGCCGGCGGCATTTCTGGTCAGCTTGAAGTCATGGTCGCTCATTCGACGGATTCCTCGGCATCTTTCGGCGCGGAGCCGCCCTGGTCGTCCAGGTCGGTATCCACGTTCCGGGCCTGGGCCTGATACAGACGGAAGTAGGCGCCCTCCCGTTGCATGAGTTCATCGTGACTGCCGGTTTCGACGATCTCCCCCTTGTCCATCACCACCAGCCGGTTCGCCTTGTGCAGGGTGGACAGGCGGTGGGCGATCGCGATGGTGGTACGGCCGCGCACCAGGTTATCCAGCGCCTTTTGTATCTCCTGTTCGGTCTCGGTATCGACGGAGGCGGTCGCTTCGTCGAGGATCAGGATGCGCGGGTCGATCAGCAAGGCGCGCGCGATGGAAATGCGCTGGCGCTCCCCGCCCGACAATCCCTGACCCCGTTCGCCCACCAGCGAGTCGTAACCGTGCGGCAGCCGCAGGATGAATTCATGGGCATGCGCAGCCCGCGCAGCGGCAACGATTTCGGCCAGGGTTGCGTCCGGTTTGCCGTAGGCGATGTTCTCGGCGATGGACCCGAAGAACAGGAAGGGCTCCTGCAACACCAGTCCGATGTTGTGGCGATACTCGGCGATCGGCAGCGAGCGGATGTTCACACCGTCAACGCTGATGGAGCCTTCGCTGACATCGTAGAAGCGGCACATCAGGTTGACCAGAGTACTCTTGCCCGAGCCGCTGTGCCCCACCAGACCGATCATCTCCCCCGGCTCGATGACCAGGTTCAGGTTCTTGATGATCGCCCGGTTGCCATAGCGAAATCCCGCCTCGCGTATCTCGATGCGTCCGGCAATGCGGTCCAGGTGTTGCGGCTTGACCGGTTCGGGCACGCTGGATACGCGGTCGAGAATGTCGAAGATGCGTTTGGCGCCCGAGGCGGTCTTTTGCGTCACCGAAACGATGCGGCTCATCGAATCCAGCCGCGTATAAAAACGGCTGATGTAAGCCAGGAAGGCGGTCAACACACCCACACTGATCTTGTTGTGCGTCACCTGCCAGATGCCGAACGCCCACACCACCAGCAACCCGATCTCGGTGAGCAGTGTCACGCTGGGCGAGAACAGCGACCATATCCTGTTGATGCGGTCGTTCACTGCCAGGTTGTGCTGGTTGACCTTACGGAAGCGCGCCGACTCGCGCTTTTCCTGCGCGAACGCCTTGACCACGCGTATGCCCGGAATGGTGTCGGCCAATATGTTGCTGACCTGAGACCAGACGCGGTCGACTTTTTCGAAGCCGGTGCTGAGTTTTTGCCTGACCGAGTGGATCATCCACACGATCAACGGCAGCGGCAGCAAGGTGACCAGCGCCAGCCAGGGATCGATCGAGATCAGGATCGCCGTCGTCATCGCGATCATCAGTACATCGGTAGCGAAATCCAGCAGGTGCAGCGACAGGAACAGGCAGATGCGGTCCGATTCCGAACCGACGCGCGCCATCAGGTCGCCCGTGCGCTTGCCGCCGAAATATTCCAGCGACAAGTGCAAGAGATGATCGTAAGTGATCGTGCGCAGATCGGTCCCGATGCGCTCGCTGACCAGGGCAAGGATGTATGTCCTCGCCCACCCCAATCCCCACGCAAGCAATGCCGAGCCGAACAATCCGCTGAGCAACAGCGTCACCATGTCCGTATTGATGGGGGCCCCGTTCTCATAAGGGATCAGCACTTTGTCCATCAGGGGCATGGTCAGGTAAGGAGGGACCAAGGTGGCTGCGGTCGAAGCCAGCATCAGCAAAAAACCGGCAAGAAGTTGCCACCGGTAGGGTTTGGCGAAACGCCATAGACGCAGCAGCACCCAACTCGATGGCGGCGCCTCTGTCTCGACGTCGCAGTGCGCGCATTGATCCTGGCCCGGCGCCAGCGGCATCAGGCACTGCGGGCACAACACCGGCTGTGCATCGGAGACCGGTTGCCCGTTCAGAAATCCGCCGAGGACCTGCTCGAACTGCCGGACGAAGCGCGTGGATTCCGGGTCGTGTGCCATGGTGTAGCGCCACAAAGCCAGGCGCGTCCCGCCGGCAAACAATTCGATGCACCCGATGCCGGCGTGGTCACGCTGGTGCAACGCAAGACCTTCACCCAGGGGATACTCGCAAAATTCCAGGGCAGGCCAGGTCAATCCGATCAAGCGTTGGTTGGTGAGCAGAATCAGGTGCTTGGCGTAGCTCAGCTGTTCATCCAGGTTGGTTTCCAGACTGGCATGTATCGTTTCCTGAGCGGACAGCCGGGCTTGCAGCGCCTTATGCCATGCATCGGAGACCTGTTTGTCTGAAGAGAGAGGGGAAATTGTCTGGACGTTCACTGGGTACGAGTTTACTACAGACGCCATATTGGACAAACTGCCAAGCCTCTGTAAACTGAACCCCTTTCGAATGTGCCGCTATACGGCGCTCGTCGATGGGGTTGCAACCCACTTCAAATCATCAGGACAGATTGATGGAGTTTCTCAAGATTTTGCCGCTGCGCGGACCGAACATTTGGACATATCGTCCCGTACTGGAAGTCTGGCTGGATATCGGCATTCTGGAAGACTCGCCTTCCAACACCATTCCCGGTTTCTACGAGCGGCTGACTGCGTGGATGCCGACACTGATCGAGCACCGTTGCGGTATCGGGGAGCGCGGCGGCTTCCTGGAACGGCTGCGGGAAGGAACCTGGCCGGGACACATACTCGAGCATGTCACCATCGAATTGCAGAACCTGGCGGGAATGCAGAGCGGGTTCGGCAAAGCGCGCAGCACCGGGGTGCGCGGTGTGTACAAAGTGGTCGTGCGCTCGCGCAACGAGCAGGTGACCCGCGCCGCGTTGCAGGCCGCGCGCGATCTCGTGCTCGCCGCGATGCACAACAAGCCGTTCGACGTAAAGGCCGCCGTTGACCACCTGCACGAGATGGTCGATGACCTGTGCCTGGGACCAAGCACCGCCTGCATCGTGGACGCGGCCACCGAGCGCGGCATCCCCTCGATCCGCCTGACCGAAGGCAATCTGGTTCAACTTGGATACGGCGTGCGCCAGCGCAGGATATGGACTGCCGAGACCAACCATACCAGCGCCATCGCCGAAGGCATCTCCAAGGACAAGGACCTCACCAAGAGCCTGTTGAGCGCGTGCGGCGTACCCGTCCCGGAAGGCCGCATCGTCGACAGTCCGGCAGACGCGTGGGAGGCGGCCGAGGACATCGGTGTGCCTGTCGTGGTCAAGCCGAGCGACGGCAACCACGGGCGCGGCGTCTCCACCGACCTGATGTCGCGCGCGGAGGTCGAGGCGGCCTTTCACCTTGCCGATGCGGAAGGCAGCGAAGTGATCGTGGAGCGCTTCATACGCGGCAACGAGCACCGTCTGCTGGTGGTCGGCGGTCGCCTGGCGGCTGCGGCCCGAGGCGAAATAGTTTCACTGGTGGCGGATGGCCTCTCGACGATACGCCAGCTGATCGACGCCCAGCTCAATAGCGACCCGCGCCGCGGAGCAGGCGAGGAGTTCCCGCTCGATGTGTTGCTGCCGGATGAAAACCCGGCGATTCGCTTCGAGCTCGAACGGCAGGGTTATGACGCCGACTCGATCCCGCCGCAGGGAAAGCAGGTGCTGATCCAGCGCAATGGCAATGTGGCATTCGACGTGACCGATGAAGTGCATCCGGAAGTCGCCGCCGCGGTTGCGCTTGCCGCGCGCATCGTCGGGCTGGACATTGCCGGGATCGACCTGGTTGCGCAGGATATTTCCCGTCCTCTCGCCGAGCAAGGAGCGGCGATCGTTGAGGTCAATGCCGGGCCGAGCCTGCTCATGCACCTCAAACCGGCCCAGGGTCAACCCCGGCCGGTGGGCAGCGCCATCGTCGACAATCTGTTCGCCGAGGGCGACAGCGGCCGCATCCCGGTGATCGGCATCTGCGGCACCGACGGCAAGAGCTTGGCGGCACGCATCATTGCAAGGTTGCTGCACCTGCGCGGAGATTATGTCGGCCTCGCCTGCGACCAGGGGCTCTATTTCGCGCAGCGCCTGATCGACAAGCGGGACTGTGCCAACTGGGTCTCCGCCCAGAAGGTGCTGTTGAATCGCAGCGTCGAAGCCGCCGTGATCGAGAACGGCAGCGACACGATCCTGGCCGAGGGCCTCGGCTATGACCGTTGCCAGGTCGGCATCATCACCAATATCGACCCCGTTCGGCATTACGGCAAGTTCTACATCGAGACGCCCGAACAGGTCTGCAACGTGCTGCGTACCCAGGTGGACGTGGTGTTATCCGACGGGGTGGCCGTGCTGAACGCGGACGATCCTCTGGCAGCAAAGATGGCTGAGTATTGCGATGGCGAGGTCATGTACTTCACCCGGCAAGCCGATACGGAGCTCATCACATCCCACCTGCAACGCGGCGGGAGGGCGGTCATGCTGCACGACGGTTCCATCATGCTGGTTACCGGCGAAGAACGGATGGCATTGATCCGGCTTGCGCATGTGCCCTTGCTGGAGCATAGCCGCGATGCCGTCCAGATCGACAGCGTCCTGGCAGCCGTGGCTGCAGCCTGGTCGCTCAATATCACGCCAGGGCTGATCCGCGCCGGATTGGCGACGTTCGAAGTGGAACAGGAAAATACAAAGGATATCGTTTGATGGATGTCACACGCATTCGCGCGCTGCGCGGCCCGAACCTGTGGAGCCGGCATACCTCCATCGAAGCCATCGTGACCTGCAGCGAAGCAGAGCGGGACATCGCCGGGATCGGCGGCTTCGAACAGCGCTTTCGCGCGCTGTTCCCCGAGATCGCCTCGCTGCAGCTGGCCGGCCACAAGGCGGCCGTGCCGCTGGCGCATGTGCTGCAACTGGCCGCGCTGGGCCTGCAGACCCAGGCCGGGTGCCCGGTCACTTTCAGCCGGATCAAGTCCACGCTTGAACCCGGCGTGTATCAAGGGGTGGTCGAATACAGCGAAGAGTCGGTAGGCCGCAAGGCATTCGATCTGGCGGAACAGTTATGCAATGCCGCGCTGAACAACACCGGGTTCGACCTGGCCGCGGCGCTGGCCGAATTGCGCGAGCTCGATGAAGACGAACGCCTGGGTCCCAGTACCGGGTCTATCGTCCAGGCCGCCGCGGCGCGCGGCATCCCGTTCCGCCGTCTGACACGGGGCAGCCTGGTGCAATTCGGCTGGGGCAGCAAGCAGCGGCGCATCCAGGCCGCCGAAACGGACCGCAGCGGCGCGATCGCGGAAATGATCGCCCAGGATAAGGAATTGACCAAGAAGCTGCTCGATGCAGCGGGTGTGCCCGTACCCAATGGACGCCCGGTGACGAGTGCGGAAGACGCATGGGCGGCGTTGTGCGAGATCGCAGCCCCCGTGGTGGTGAAGCCGCTGGACGGCAATCAGGGTAAAGGCGGGACGGTCAATATCGTCAGCCGCGAAGATCTCGATCGCGCTTATGCCGCGGCTTCCGAGATCAGCTCGGAAATATTGGTGGAACGATACATCCCCGGAAGCGACTTCCGTTTGCTGGTCGTGGGCGACCGTGTGGTCGCCGCGGCACGCCGCGAGCCGCCGCAGGTGATCGGCGATGGCGTGCATAGCGTGCGCGAACTGGTCGAACAGGTGAACAAGGATCCGCGCCGCGGCGCAGGGCACGCCACTTCACTGACCAGGATCAGTTTCGACGAGATCGCCCTGGCTTGCCTCGAAGCACAAGGTCTGCGGGCGGATTCGGTGCCCAACAAGGGCGCCCGTGTCCAGCTCCGCAATAACGCCAACCTCAGCACCGGCGGTTCCGCGACCGATGTCACCGATGATGTTCATCCGGACCTGGCGGCCAGCGCGGTCGCTGCGGCACAGATGGTCGGACTGGATATATGCGGCGTCGACGTGGTGTGCGACAGCGTGCTGCATCCGCTGCAGGAGCAGGGAGGCGGCATCATCGAAGTGAATGCGGCGCCGGGATTGCGCATGCACCTGCAGCCCTCCTTTGGCAAGGGACGCGCCGTGGGAGAGGCGATCGTTTCGATGATGTTCACTCACGGCGAGACGGGCCGCATCCCGCTGGTGACGGTAGCGGGAACCAACGGCAAGACCACCACAGTGCGCCTGATCGCCCATATTCTCGGCTGTAACGGCTTGCGCGTCGGCATGACCAACTCGGATGGGGTGTATATCGAAGGGAGACGCATCGAAACCGGCGACTGCAGCGGCCCCAAGAGCGCCCGCAACGTGCTGCTGCACCCGGATGTCGATGCGGCTGTCCTGGAGACGGCGCGCGGCGGCGTTTTGCGCGAAGGCCTGGCGTTCGATATCTGCGATGTCGCGGTGGTTACCAACATCGGCATGGGCGATCACCTCGGCCTGAACTACATCAGCACGGTGGAAGACCTCGCCGTCGTCAAACGCGTGGTCGTGCAGAACGTGGCGCCGCATGGCACGGCGGTACTCAATGCGGCCGACCCGATGTGCGTTCAGATGGCGGATGCCTGCCCCGGCAGCGTGACGTTCTTCGCCAGCGACCGGCATCATCCGGTCATCGCCACGCGCCGGGCGCAGGGGCATCGCGTGGTCTACGTTGCCGACGGTCATATCGTGGCCGCGCACCAGGCCGATGAAACTCGCATCCCGCTTTCCTCCATCCCCCTGACGCGCAACGGGACGATCGGTTTCCAGATCGAGAATGCGATGGCGGCAGTGGCGGCCATCTGGGCACTGGAAGTCAACTGGGAAACGATATGTTCCGGCCTGGCATCGTTCGTCAACGACGCGCAAACCGCGCCGGGCAGGTTCAATTTCTTCGACTATCGCGGCGCCAACGTCGTCGCCGACTATGGCCACAACCCGGATGCGATCCACGCACTGGTGCCCGCCATCGAAAGCATTCCGGCCGGAAAGCGCGTGGTGGTGATCAGTGGCGCGGGCGACCGCCGCGATGTCGATATCATCCGCCAGACGGAAATCCTGGGCGATGTATTCGACGAGATCATCCTGTACCAGGACCAGTGCCAGCGCGGACGCGAGAGTGGCGAGGTGCTGGCTTTGCTGCGCCGAGGGTTGGCTGGAGCCAAACGCGCGAAGCACATCGATGAGATCACGGGCGAGTTTCTCGCCATCGACACCGCGCTGGCGCGCCTGAAAGCTGGGGATCTATGCCTGGTCCTGATCGATCAGGTTGACGAGGCGTTGGAGCACATTGCCAAACGCGTTGCCGGCGGTTGAGCGGTGAAATCACGCGGATGTTGCGTTCTCTTTAATTCCATTTCTCAATCAATAGTGAATTGGTGGCATCCCCTCTCCCGGTGGAAGAGGACTGAACCCGAAACCTCTCCGCTCTAACTCCCTCTCCCACCGGGGGAGGGCTGGGGTGGGGGAACAGTCTGCATTCTCCAGCCCACAGGAAGGTAAGCAGCGGGTTCTGCTTGTAAAGACGTTCGCCCTATCTCACTTTATTGATCCGGTACGCTTTATCGTGCTGCACCCGCAAGGGGTAGGCCGTGGCTGTAAGGGGCATTCGCCCCGACAGCACACGCACAGCCTGTCGAAGCACAAGAATCCATTCACATTTCGACAAGCTCAATGCGAACGGATTCTTGGATAATGAGTGCCGG
>DAIDAJ010000071.1 GCA_027310665.1 Sideroxydans sp.
CCGCGATGGCTTTCCTGACATCGTCTGCATTCATCGGCGAACCTTCGACCACCGTGAGCTTGTCCGACTGCACGGCGATCGCCGCCGCACTGCGTACCAGCGCGGCCACTTCGATGCCTTGCGACAAGGCATACTCAAGGATGTGGCGTCCGGTACGTCCGGTCGCCCCCAGCAACAGGATGCGCCCGGCCATGTCATTCCTTGGCCGCAGTGTCTTCCTGTTTACCTTTGCCGCACCAGCCGCGCATCCCGATCTGGAATTTCTCGCGCTCTTCCGGCGTCATGCTTTCGAGGCGGTGCTGATGCCATTTGCGATGCCCGCCGCAGTGCCCGCGGAATCCGCCGAACAGTATCTTGCTCAGCAGCAGCACGCCCATCGCCTGCAAATAATCGATCTCCCTGACGCCGAAGAACAATGTCGGCAGCAACCAGTTCCACAACGCCATCACCACCCAGCCCAGTGCCGCGACACCGGCCACCACCAATAAACCTATCTTCCAGCATTTTGCCTTGCAGTTCATTTCATCTCTCCTTGAATATCCAATTCGTCATGGCCGTTCGCAGGGTGGGCGCGCTTTGGGTGCCCACCCTACAAATCGAATTCGTCGTAGATCGTTTGCAGGCGGACCCGCAGATGCAGCACTGCATATCGCTTGCGCGCCAGCAGCGTGTTCACCGCCACGTTCTTTTCGGCTGCCAGTTCCTTGAAGCTGCGCCCGTCCAGTTCATGGGCGATGAATACGTCGCGCTGCTCCCTGGGCAGCTCTTCGAGCGCCGCATACAGCTCTTCCAGCAGCACCGACCGCGCATACGCCGCTTCCGGCCCGGCATCCGCCGACGGCAACACTTCTTCCAGCCAATGTCCGTCTTCTTCCTCGCCCGGCATTTCCGGCAATGCCACCTCGCGCTTCTTGCGAAAGCGGTCGATGATGCGATTGCGCGCCACGCGGAACAACCACGCACCCACCTGCTCTATCGGCTCGGGCAGGCGATAGGCTTCGACATACTCGAAGAACACGTCCTGCAGGATATCCTCCGCTTCATTCGCGTCCGGCACGCGCCGCCGGATGAAATTCCGCAGCCGCCCGCGCTCTTGCGAGATCGTTTCGGTGATGCGTTTGTCCTGTTCGGCCATCAGCGCATTCGCAGTCAATGTCGTATCCATGCCTGTGAAGACGGATCACGGATGGAAATATTGTCGTGTTGTGAAAAAAGCCGCAAAAAAGGTTGTCCTGCAGTCTGGGGGCGACAGGCGAAAGCAGTGTATTTTCAGTTTTTCTGCGAAGGGAAACCCGGGATACCCTGCAGATACTTTTCGCCGATCAGCTTGCTCTCCGTATGCAGGAACTCGAGGAAAGCCAACGCCACCACCGACAATTGCTTGTCTTTGGGGTAAGCCAGGTACCAGTGGCGCCGTATGGGGAAATCCTGCACGTCGAGAATCGCCAGTTCCTCGCTGTTGTGGTCCAGCGTGAGTGTATGGGCCGACAGCACGGCAATACCGAGTCCGCCCACCACCGCCTGCTTGATCGCTTCGTTGCTGCCGAGCTCCATGCGGATTTTCATTTTCAATCCGCGTTCGGCAAAAAACTGTTCGGTGGCCAGGCGGATACCGGATCCGGGCTCGCGTATCAGAAAGGGTTCGTCCACCAGGCGCTGTAGCGGGATGTTTTTTTCTGCAGCCAGCGGATGATTGCTTGGCGCCAGCACGACCAGCGGATTTTCCAGGAACGGCTCGACCTCGATGTCCATATCCCCGGGGGGCGTGCCGAGTACATAGATGTCGTCCTGATTGTCGGCCATGCGCTGCAACACCCGCTCGCGATTCGTCACCTTGAGCGACACATCGATACCGGGAAAGCGCTGGCAGAACAGGCCTAGCAGGCGCGGAACAAAATACTTGGCGGTGGTGATGACAGCCAGTCTCAGCTTTCCCGCCTTCACCCCCTTCATCTCCGAAACCAGCATCTCGAAGCGGGACAACCCCTCGAAGATCTCGCGACAGACCTTGAGCAGCTCGCGCCCCGAGTCGGTCAGGTAGATCCGCTTGCCGATCTGTTCCAGCAAGGGCAGCCCGACGATTTCGGTTAACTGCTTGATCTGTATCGACACTGTCGGCTGGGTCAGGTACAGCTCTTCGGCTGCACGGGTGTAACTGAGGTTGCGCGCAACCGACTCGAACACCTTGAGCTGGCGCAATGTCGCGTTTTTCATCATGTTCGTTTACTCAATAAACCATAGATATAAGTCTATCGTTTACATCGAAAATTACAATTATTATTTATGGTTGATCTTGTCTACAGTGGCGACACGCTCTTCTGAGCCATCAGTCTTCCATAGCGGAGGATATCTGTTCAACCTGAAAGAAGGAGATTGCAATGGCAGTCAAAACCTATAACGCCGGAGTCAAAGAATACCGGCAGACTTACTGGACGCCGGAATACACCCCGCTGGATACCGACATTCTCGCCTGTTTCAAGATCACCCCGCAGCCCGGCGTGGATCGTGAAGAAGTCGCTGCTGCGGTCGCGGCCGAATCATCCACCGGCACTTGGACCACGGTGTGGACCGACCTGCTGACCGACCTGGATTATTACAAGGGCCGCGCCTATCGCATCGAGGACGTGCCCGGTGATGATACCTGTTTCTATGCGTTCGTTGCCTACCCGATCGACCTGTTCGAAGAAGGTTCTGTCGTCAACGTGCTGACCTCGCTGGTCGGCAACGTGTTCGGATTCAAGGCGCTGCGCGCCCTGCGTCTGGAAGACGTGCGCTTCCCGATCGCCTATGTGAAGACTTGCGGCGGACCTCCTCAGGGCATCCAGGTCGAGCGCGACAAGATGAACAAGTATGGCCGCCCGCTGCTGGGCTGCACCATCAAGCCGAAACTGGGTCTCTCCGCCAAGAACTACGGCCGTGCCGTGTACGAGTGCCTGCGCGGCGGCCTGGATTTCACCAAGGACGACGAGAACGTCAACAGCCAGCCGTTCATGCGTTGGCGCGACCGCTTCGAATTCGTGCACGAAGCCACCTTGAAGGCCGAGCGCGAGACTGGCGAGCGCAAGGGCCACTACCTGAACGAGACCGCGCCGACGCCGGAAGAGATGTACAAGCGCGCCGAGTTTGCCAAGGAGATCGGCGCACCGATCATCATGCACGACTACCTGACCGGCGGCCTGACCGCCAATACCGGCCTGGCCAACTGGTGCCGCAACAACGGCATGCTGCTGCACATCCACCGCGCCATGCACGCCGTGCTCGACCGCAATCCGCACCACGGTATCCACTTCCGCGTGCTGACCAAGGTCCTGCGCCTGTCCGGCGGTGACCACCTGCACTCGGGCACCGTGGTCGGCAAGCTGGAAGGCGACCGCGAAGCGACGCTGGGCTGGATCGACACCATGCGCGACGAGTTCATCAAGGAAGACCGCAGCCGCGGCCTCTTCTTCGACCAGGACTGGGGCTCCATGCCCGGCGTCTTGCCGGTCGCATCCGGCGGTATCCACGTATGGCACATGCCGGCGCTGGTGACCATCTTCGGCGACGACTCCGTGTTGCAGTTCGGCGGCGGCACGCTGGGCCACCCGTGGGGCAACGCAGCCGGTGCGGCAGCCAACCGAGTCGCGCTGGAAGCCTGCGTGGCAGCGCGTAACCAGGGCGTGGCCGTCGAGAAGGAAGGCAAGTCCATCCTGACCGAGGCCGCCAAATCCAGCCCGGAACTGAAGATCGCCATGGAAACGTGGAAAGAGATCAAGTTCGAGTTCGACACCGTCGACAAGCTGGACGTGGCACACAAGTAAAAATGCAGGTCGGGCAGCGCGGAAGCGATGCCCGGCAATTCACACAACATTGGGTCACGGCAAAACCTGACCCAAGCTACGAAAGGATGGAATCATGAGCGAAGTAATGGATTACAAATCACGTTTGTCCGACCCTGCCAGCCGCAAGTTCGAGACATTCTCCTACCTGCCGGCAATGACCGCCGACCAGATCAAGAAGCAGGTGGAGTACCTGGTTTCCAA
>DAIDAJ010000102.1 GCA_027310665.1 Sideroxydans sp.
ACTGTCCCATCGGCTAAAACTAGAATGGCAGGACTTGTTTGCGACACCGGATGCTCCCTTGAACTGGACATAAAGAAGCGGGAAGAACATTGCGTCCATCCCGCTTTTGGATTGTCGTGCATTATAGCGGATTAGCGGGGCGGCATCAAACGGAAGCATGAACCTTGCGGCTGCCGAGTACCGTCTGCGCCGTATAATTAGCAGCTTCCCCACCTCTCTTGCACCTTAATCCACTCCCGCCAACTGCATGAAAAATAAACCATATGTTTGAAGTTGTCGTTTTGGCAGTCGCACTCAGCATGGACGCCTTTGCCGTTTCCATCGGTCTCGGATCCAAAGGAAACACCCGCGGACTGGGTCTGAAGGCGGGTGTGTTCTTCGGCAGCTTTCAGGCCTTGATGCCTTTCATCGGCTATCTGGCCGGCAAAGGCGTGCTTGGCTGGGTCGAGGCCTACGCCCACTGGATCGCCTTTTGTTTGCTGACGCTAATCGGGGCCAAGATGATCTATGAGGGATTGCAGGAAGGTATAGAAAACGACATCAAGGAGATCACCAACAAAATGATGTTGCTTCTGGCCATTGCGACCAGTATCGATGCGATGGCCGCAGGTTTCAGCCTGACCCTGCTGGACATCAACGCTTACCTGGCTTGCCTCGTCATCGGCATGACCACTTTTATATTCAGCTGGCTAGGTGTCCGGATAGGCAGGAGCAGCGGCACCTGGCTGGAAAGCAAATCGGAAATCTTCGGCGGGGTGGTGCTGATCCTGATCGGGGTCAAACTTCTCGTTTATTGAACAATGGCGGCGGATCAAGCTTTGTCGCCAAGTTCCTTGCCGCATTGCCGGCAAAACTTGTCTGCCGCATTGCAGCGTGCACCGCAACCGGCGCAGATTGACTCCTCCCGTGCCAATTTGCGATCCGTGAGCAACGCAGTCAGCGAAGCCGACTGATTCAACACCGCCATGACCAGCCAGCCTGCACAGGCGAGGATACCAATAATGAATACCCAGTTATAGATGTTGTGCAGTGCAGCATCCATCACCGGCTTCAGCAGCAGCAACAAGACTGAGTAGGCCAGCGAAACAACGATCAGGCTCACGGCGGGAAGAACCAGGTGCTGCAGGAACGACCATTTCCCGGTGTGCTGCCCCAAAGAAATGGTGGCGCGCTGACCGAGCACCCAGAATGCAACCAGGGCGGCCCCATAGCCCAGGAACTGTACGATATGCGAAGCGCTGAGCTTGCCGCCTATCGTGGTCTTGGCGAACAAGTCCATGTTGCCGATCGCTGCCGCAAGAATCAGCGAAAGCACGATGACCGCGACATAGCGCCCGATCCAGTCCAGGCCGGCGTTTTTCTGATTATTCTGTTCCATTCTTCTAATACCCTTACTTTAAGTCCAGCACATCCTGCATGTCGTACAACCCGGCCTTGCTCGCTTGCAGAAAGCGCGCTGCTCGCAAAGCGCCCAAAGCGAAAGTGGCGCGGCTGCTGGCCTTGTGTGTGATCTCGATACGCTCGCCAATACCCGCATAAAGCACAGTGTGATCGCCGACGATATCTCCGCCGCGCACGGTGGCAAACCCTATCGTGGAGGGATCGCGCTCGCCGGTGATGCCTTCGCGGCCGTATACCGCGCACTTTTCCAGATCGCGCCCCAGAGTCCTCGCGATGACCTCACCCATGCCCAGCGCCGTGCCTGAAGGTGCATCCACCTTGTGGCGGTGATGTGCCTCGATGATCTCGATGTCGTAACCCTTGTCCAGCACGCGCGACGCAGTTTCCAGCAACTTGAACACCAGGTTCACACCCACGCTCATGTTGGGGGCGAACATGATACCGATATCCTGCGCGCCCGCCCCCAGTTGCGCCTTTTGCTGCGCATTGAAGCCGGTCGTGCCGATCACCATGTTCACGCCGAGCCTGCGGCAGATATCCAGATGGTGCAGCGTGCCTTCGGGCCGAGTGAAGTCGATCAGCACATCCGCGCCCTTCAGGGCCGATTCGGTATCGGCACTGATCTTCACTCCCTCGGCAACCACATTGCCGAGTGACGGACTGCCGCCATGTTCCAGCGCGGCCTGCAATATCAGGTCATCGGCCTGCGCCACGCATTCCAGCAGCACCTTGCCCATGCGTCCGCTGCTTCCGGCGATGGCGACTCTGATCCTATCCATTGTTCTGCTCCAGTTTGGCAGGTTCTGCGGATTTCAGCGGGGTGGCATCGTCGATACGGCTCAGCACATCTTTGTCGAAATACAGGGTAAGCCGCTGGCTCTCCACAAGTTTTCCCATCTGCTCCAGGCTGTAAAAATAATCCCAGCGATTGGCATGATAGGGATCGCTGATCAACGGTGCGCCCAGTGCCGCCTTCACTTGCGACTGCGTCATGCCGAGCTTGAGCTTCGCGCGCATGTCCTGTGTGACCAGGTTGCCCTGGCGTATCTCGACCTTGTACAGGGCAAACGTGGGAAAGTAGCTGGAAATGTTGCTGCACGAAGCAAGCAGCATGGAAATGAGGACAATATGGATGCGCATTTGGGCTGTGATTTCTGTCTGGCTTTCAAAAAGAGGCAGCATGATACCTCAACCCCCCTCCCTCAGTCCCGCCCCCGATGGGAGAGGGAAGGTTTATCCGAGAAGCTCGGCGGCATGCTTGCGAGTCGTCTCGGTGATCTTTACCCCGCCCAGCATGCGCGCGATCTCCTCGATGCGCTCGTCATCGTTCAGGACCCGGATGCTGCTCAAGGTCTTGCCTGCGTGCGCCGCCTTGCTCACTTGCCATTGCGCATCTGCCTGCGCGGCCACTTGCGGCAGATGGGTCACGCACATCACCTGATGGCGCTTGCCCAGCTGCTTGAGCAGGCTGCCGACGATCTCCGCGACGCGCCCGCCGATGCCGCTGTCCACTTCGTCGAAGATCAGCGTCGGAACGGCGGCGGCGCGGCTGGCCGCAACCTGGATCGCCAGGCTGATGCGCGACAGCTCGCCGCCTGATGCCACCTTGGCCAGACTGCGCAACGGCGAACCGGTATTGGCCGCAACCTGGAACTCCACTATTTCCAGTCCGTGCTCATTGCCTTCCGTCAATGGCAACAAAGCTACCGAGAACTGCCCGCCCTGCATCGCCAGCGTCTGCATGGCGGCCGTGATTTCCGCGGACATGGTGTTCGCCGCCGTGATGCGCGCCTCGCTCAATTTTCTTGCCGCATCCAGATAGGAGGCGCGCGCGGCTTCGTCCTGCTGCGCCAGTTCCGCCAGATCGGCATTGCCTCCCAGCTCGTCCAGACGTGCGACGATGCCCGCCAATGCTTGCGGCAGTTGCTCCGGCGCGACGCGATATTTGCGCGCCGCCTCGACCACGTCCGCCATGCGCCGTTCCTGTTCGCGCAGGCGCTGGGGGTCGGCATCCAGTTTCTGCTGGTAATGGCGCAGGGCGTACACGGCTTCCTGCAATTCGTTCTGCGCGCTGTCCAGCATGGTCAGGGTATCCTGCAGCCCGGCATCGAACTCCAGCCCGCTGCGCAGGCGTGCGGTCAGCGCGTTCAACTGGGCAAGGCAGGCGGTGTCGGCGTCGGCAAGCACTTCCACCCCAAACTGGGCAGTTTCCAGCAGGCTGGCGGCATGCGACAGGCGCGCATGATCGGCCTGCAAATTCTCCCACTCGGCATCGGCAAAATTAAGCGACTCCAGCTCGCGACGCTGGAACGACAACAACTCGCGCTCGGCCGCCACCGCCCCGGCATTCTGTTCCAGCTGCAGGCGGCGCCGATGTAGCATCTGCCATGCCTTGAAACTCGATGCGACCGCTTCCACTTCCCCGCTCAGTCCCGCCTGGCTATCCAGCAGGTCGCGCTGTACATCGGTGCGCAGCAGCGATTGGTGGGCATGCTGGCCGTGGATGTCGATCAGGTGTTCGCCCGCTTCCCGCAACTGTTGCACCGTGGCGCTGCGGCCGTTGATGAAGCCGCGCGAACGGCCGCTGGCTTCCAGCGTGCGGCGCAGCAAACATACGCCCTCGTCGCCCTCCAGTTCCTGTTCGCCCAGCCAGGCCTGCAACCAGGACAGGCCGGAGATATCGAACTCGGCGGTGATGTCTGCCTTCTCGCAACCGGCGCGCACCATGCCCGCATCGCCGCGCTCGCCCAGCGCCAGGGACAAGGCATCAATCAGTATGGATTTGCCCGCCCCGGTTTCGCCGGTCAGAGCAGTGAAGCCGGCCGAGAAGTCGAGTTCGAGGGTGTCGACGATGACGAAGTCGCGAATGATAAGGTTCTTGAGCATTTACAGTGTCTGGTTCCAGAGCAGTTTTTCACGCAGGGTCCGATAGTAACTGTGACCCACCGGATGCAGCAGGCAGACCGGGTCGCTGTAACGCGAAACCACTACCCGGTCCTGTCCATTCAGGTCGAAATGAGTGTGCCCGTCGAAGCGAACGCGCGCGTCGATGGCGCGATGCATGGCGATCTCCAGCACGGATTCGCTCTTCAATACGATAGGGCGGTTACTCAGGGTGTGCGGTGCGACCGGCACCAGCGCGATGAGATCGAGCGCGGGGTGCAGGATGGGACCTCCGGCGGACAGCGCGTAAGCAGTGGACCCGGTCGGCGTGGTGACGATCAGGCCGTCCGCACGCTGGTTGTAAAGATATTCTCCGTCGATCCGCACTTCGAATTCGAGCATGCTGCTGCTGTTGCCCCGATGCATCACCACATCGTTGAAAGCCAGGGAATCGAATACATGCTTCCCTTCCCTCATGACGGTGGCGCTCAGCAACATGCGCTTCTCGGTGACGAATTCGCCGCGCAACATGCCGGATATGGTGCGCTGCGCGGTATCGATGGAGATGTCGGTCAGGAATCCCAGGCGCCCTTGGTTGACGCCGACCAGCGGGATGCCGAACGGCGCCAGCGTCCTTGCAACGTCGAGCAGGGTGCCGTCGCCCCCCAGCACGATAGCCAGGTCGACTTTGGCACGCATCTCCGTCAACGCGATCACGCCATAGGGGTGAACCAGGAGGTGCTCGGCGGTGAGATTATCCACGACCACCTTCAGTCCCATGTTCGTCAGAAAGTCGGCCAGCTTGAGCAAGGGCTCGGCGATCTCGGGCGACTTGTATTTGCCGATCAGCGCGACGGTTTGGAAGTGGGATTTCATGATGCGCGATTAAACCACATCGGCATGCCAATCGCCACGCTACGCAACGCCCTCCTCGCGCACCCTGTACCAAGCCGCATACAGCGCGGGCAGGAACAGGCAGGTCAGCAGCGTGGCCACCACCAGCCCGCCCATGATGCACACCGCCATCGGCCCCCAGAACACCTGGCGCGAGAGGGGGATCATGGCGAGAATGGCGGCAGCCGCAGTCAACACGATGGGCCGAAAACGGCGCACCGTGGAGCCGACGATCGCCTCCCATTGCGACTTGCCTGCCTCCTCGTCCTGCCGTATCTGGTCGACGAGAATCACCGAGTTGCGCATGATCATGCCGGCCAATGCGATGACGCCCAGATAGGCGACAAAGCCGAACGGCGTCCGGAACAACAGCACCGCAATCGTGACGCCGATCATGCCGAGGGGCGCGGTGAGCAACACCATCACCGTACGGCTGATGCTCTGCAGTTGCATCATGAGCAGGGTGACCACGCCGACCAGCATAAGCGGCACCACCGCCATGATGGCGTTGATGCTCTTGGCCGATTCTTCGATGCTGCCGCCCATCTCGATCAGGTAGCCGGGCGGCAACCTGGCGCGCAGCGCATCGAACTGTGCGTCGAGCCGCCTGGATGCCGTGGCGGGCTGAACACCCTCCACCGTATCGGCACGCACGGTCATAGCGGGCAGGCGGTTGCGGCGCCAGATCATTCCTTCCTCCAGCACCGGTACCAGCTTGGCGACCTGCGCCAGCGGCACATGGCGCCCGTTCGCCAGCGGAACATCAAGGTCGGGCAAACGGTCCAGCGAACGTGTATCGCTCCCGCAAACGGCGGGCGTCGCCGATGACGCATCGCAACTGCCGCCACCTCTCCACACCACGTCGATCAACTGGTCACCTTCGCGGTATTGCGTCAGCGCCACACCGTTCAGCCAGGCCTGCAGTATCTGCGCGATATCCTGGCTGGAGGTGCCGATCTGGCGCGCGCGGTCCTGATCCACTTCGACGCGCACGCTTTTGACCTTTTCGTTCCAGTCGAAATTGACATTCGCCAGGCCGGGATCGGCGCGCATCGTGTCCGCCACGGCGGTGGATATCTCGCGCAGCTTGCCGAGATCGTCGCCCATCACGCGGAACTGCACCGGATAACCAACGGGCGGCCCGTTCTCCAGCCGGACGACGCGTACCCGGACGTCCGCGAAATCCGGCGCGGCAAAACGTGCCTCCATGCGACGGCTGAATTCCTCGCGCGCTTCCAGGCTCCTGGTAACCACGACGAACTGCCCGAAGTTGTCGGCAAACAACTGCTGGTCCAGCGTCAGGATGAAACGCGGCGCACCGTTGCCGATGTACGACGAAAAATGTTCCACCGCCGGATCGTCCTTGATCAACTGCTCGATGCGCTGCACCTCGTGCGTGGTCGCCTTGAGCGAGGCTCCTTGCGGCAGCCAGACATCGACCATCACCTCATTCCGGCTGGCGGGCGGGAAGAACTGCTTCTGCACGAACTTGCCGAACAGCGCCATGGACAGGATAAAAGCCAGCAGGGTCGCCGCGATCACCTTCCAGCGGTTGCGCAAGGTCCAGTTCAACAATACCCGGAAACGGCGGTAGAACGGCGTGTCGTAGATATCTTCACCGTGTTTCTGCGCCTTGGCGACCAGAGCCTTGGGGTCCAGCAGCATGTAGCCGATGTAGGGTGTGAACACGACCGCCACCACCCAGGACACCAATAGCGCAATGCTCACGACCTGGAAGATGGAGATGGTGTATTCGCTCGCCAGCGACTTGGAGAAACCGACCGGCGTGAATGCCGCCGCCGTGATCAGGGTTCCGGTCAGCATGGGGAAGGCAGTCGACGTGTAGGCGTAGGTCGCCGCCTTGAAACGGTCCCAGCCCTGTTCCATCTTGACCACCATCATCTCCACGGCAATGATGGCATCGTCCACCAGGAGACCCAGCGCGATCACGAGCGCCCCCAGCGAGATGCGCTGCAGGTCGATGCCGAAGGCCTTCATGGCAAAGAAAGTAATCAACAGCACCAGCGGGATGGACAGCGCCACCACCATTCCCGTGCGCATCCCCAGGCTCAGGAACGATACCGCCAGCACGATCGCAACGGCTTCGGTCAGCGAACTCTCGAACAGCCGGATCGAGCCTTTCACCACTTCCGGCTGGTCGGACACTACATGCACGTCGACGCCCACCGGCAATTGGGCGGCGATGCGCTTCATCTCGCGACTGAGATTTTCGCCCAGTTGTATCACGTCGCCACCCTTGTCCATCACCACGCCGACGCCGATGGCGGGCTGTCCGCCGACCCTCATCTGCGGGCTAGGCGGATCGGCGAAGCCGCGGCTCACCTTGCCGATATCGCCCAGACGGAAATGCTGGTTGTTCACCTGCAGTTCGATGTTGCGCACCCGCTCCACGCTATCGTAAGCGCCGGTCACACGCATGCGGATACGGTCGCTGTCGGTCTCGATGAACCCGGCCGCATTGACCGTATTCTGCTTTTGCAAGGCATCCACGACCTGCTGCGGCGTGATGCCCAGCGTCACCGCCCGGTTCGGCATGACATCGATGAATATCTTCTCCTCCTGCACACCGATCAGTTCGACCCGCTTCACATCCCTGACGCGGCGTAACTCCAGTGCGACACGTTCGGCATAGCGGCGCAGCGCTGCAAGATCGTAGCCGTCGCCGGTCAGTGCGAAGATATTGACCTGCACGTCGCCGAATTCGTCATTGGGAAAAGGTCCGCGCACCCCGTTCGGAAGGGTGTGGCGGATATCGTCCAGTTTTTTCCGCACCTGGCGCCAGGATTCCGGCACTTCCTCTTTCGGGGTGTAACCCTTGAGATTGACGAAGATCAGCGATTCGCCCGGCTTGGATGCGGAACGCAACACGTCCACCCAAGGCGTCTCCTGCAGTTTCTTTTCGATGCGTTCGGTCAGCTCGCTCTCGACTTCCTGCGCCGTCGCTCCAGGCCACAAGGTGCGCACCACCATCACCTTGAAGGTGAAGGCAGGATCTTCCGCCCGCCCCAGGTCCAGGAAGGACAGGATGCCCGCCACAGACAGCACAGCGATGAGATACACCACCATCTGCTGGTGCTTCAGAGCCCATTCGGAAAGATTGGGCATCTTCATCACGGCCTGCCGCCGTCTATGATCTGGATCTTCTCCCCTGCCGACAGCTTGTGCACACCGGCGCTGACGATCCGTTCGCCCGGAGCGACGCCGCTGGAGACCAGCGCACCGTCGTCCAGGTACGCCGACACACCCACCGGATGCAGCGACACGCTATGGTCGGCAGCCACGATCCATACCGCGGCCTGCTCGCCCTGCTGGAAGATGGCGGTCAGTGGAACCAGGTATCCGCCCCCTTTCGATGCATCGTTTCCCGATATGCGCAGCTTGACGCGCGCCGTCATGCCCAGCGGGACTTTGGCATTGCCCGCATCGAAAGACACGCGCACAGGGTAGGTGCGGCTGGCGGGATCGGCCGCCGGGGATATCTCGCGCACATGGCCCTTCAGCGCCGTCGGCATGCTGTTACTGCTGGTTGCGGCCAGTTCGATGTCTGCCGGCATGCCAACCTTGACCGAACCGAAACGCGACTCGGGGATTCCAAACGTCACTTCGCGCTCGCCCTGCTGCGCCACGCGCACGACCGGCTGGCCAGCGCTCACCACCTGGCCCACCTCGGCAAACGTGGCCGACACCACGCCATCGCGGTCGGACAACAGACTGGTATAAGCCGCCTGGTTGCGAGCCAATCCGGCTTGCGCGGCTGCAGCCTCGAGTGCCGTCTCCTTTGCGTCCAGAGCAGATTGACTGACAAAGCCCTTGTCGCGCAATTCGCGATAACGTTTCAATTCCTCTTCAGCCAACCGATACTGCGCGGTTGCCGCATTCTCTTGCAACCCTGTGTCTGCCGCGTCCAGCCGGGCCAGAACTTGCCCTTTTTTGACAAGCCCCCCCGTATCCACCAGACGTTCCACGATCTTGCCGCCGATGCGGAAACCCAGCACCGCTTCATAGCGCGCATGCACCTCGCCACTGTAGACATTGCCGCTATCGGCGGCTTCCGTCCCGACGACGATAGTCGAAGCCGGCCGCTCCACGGCGGGAGCCGGCGCGGCTGGCTTGCCGCACGCAGCCAACACCAGCGGCAGAACCAGAACAAGTATCCTCTTCATTCGCTCATCTCCTTGGCCAGCAGGCCGTTCAGCAACAGGTCGACATGGGTACGCAAATAGGTTTCCGGATCTTCCATCCCGCCGCATGAGCACGGCGCCATCGAATGCTGCCAGATGGACAGCATGAGCATCGGCGCACTGATCACATCGATGGCAGATTCGATATTGACCGGGCGGAACTCGCGATTTTCGATGCCGCGACGAAGGACATTGCCGAGCAGGTCGTGGACCCGCTGAATCACGTTCTCGTGGTAATAGCGCGCCACTTCGGGAAAGTTGCCAGCCTCTGAAATCATCAGCTTGGGAACCCCGCCGAGCGGCGTGTTGCCGGTCAGGTCCCACCAGCGCCGCATCAGGTCCTGCAGCAGGCTGGCGGCATCGCCGCGATGCTGCGCCAGCATTTCTTCACCCTCCGCCAGCACCGGCAGGATGCCTTGCCGGATCACCGCCTTGAACAGCTCTTCTTTGCTGGCGAAATACAGGTACAGCGTGCCTTTTGACACCCCGGCGCGCGCCGCGACTTCGTCCAGCTTGGTCGCCGCGAACCCGCGCTCGACAAACAGCTCGAGCGCTGCCGCGAGCAGCTCGGCCGGTCGCGCTTCCTTGCGCCGTCGCCGCGCCGGCGCAGCTGGAACGGATGATTTGCTCATGATTCCCTCATTACTGACTGACTGGTCGGTAATTTATCGAGGAGAGTCCAGCATGTCAACAGCCTCGTTTTCCCAAGATGCTAGAATCCGCATATGCTCAACGAACGCGCTCAAGTACTGCTCAAGACCCTGGTGGAACGTTATATCAGTGATGGCCAACCGGTGGGTTCGCGTGCCCTGCAACAGTTTTCCGGCCTGGCAGTCAGCCCCGCCACCATCCGCAACGTGATGGCCGACCTTGAAACGATGGGTCTGGTCTCCAGTCCGCACACTTCTGCCGGGCGCGTACCCACCGCGCTGGGCTATCGCTTGTTCATCGATACGCTCATGGTGGTACAGCCGCTCTCCGAAGCGCGTGTATTGCAGCTTGAAAGCCAGTTGCAGCCGGCCAACCCGACCCGACTGCTGACGCAGGCGTCCAACCTGTTGTCCGAACTCACCCAGTTCGCCGGAGTGGTCGCCACGCCCAGACGCACCAGCATCACCGTGCGCCAGATCGAATTTCTGCGCCTGTCCGAGAAGCGCGTGCTGCTCATCATCGTGATGCCGGACGGCGAGGTCGAGAACCGCGTGCTGCTGACGCACAAGGATTACAGCCAGGCACAGCTGACCGAGGCTGGCAATTTCCTGAGCCAGCACTATTCCAACCTCCAGTTCGGCGACATACACCAGCGGGTGCAGAACGAGCTGCGCCAGCTGCAGCACGACATGACCGCCCTGATGAGCGCGGCGATGGCTGCCAGCGACGAGGCCATCGCGCGCAAGAACGAGGATTACGTCATCAGCGGCGAGCGCAACCTGCTGCACATCAACGACCTTTCGACCAACATGAACCAGTTGCGCAATCTGTTCAACGTCTTCGAGCAGAAGACCGAGTTGCTCCAGCTGCTGGATGCAGGACGCCACGCCCCGGGCGTACATATCTTCGTCGGCAACGAATCCGGCCTGGTCGGGCTGGACGAATGCAGCGTGGTCAGCGCTCCCTACACCTCGAATGGAGAGATCATCGGCACACTCGCCGTGGTGGGCCCCAAGCGCATGAATTATGAGCGCGTGGTTCCCATCGTCGACATCACCGCAAAACTTTTGAGCAACGCGCTCTCACAACATTGAACCCACGATGGCCTATCTGACCGAACCGAGCTACACCCACGATACACCCCAAAGGACCGGCATCCTGCTGGTCAATCTCGGCACTCCGGATGCACCCACGCCGCAGGCGGTCCGCACCTATCTCAAGGAATTCCTCAGCGACCCGCGCGTGGTGGAGATCCCTCGGCCGATCTGGTGGCTCATCCTCAACGGCATCATCCTCAACACCCGTCCGAAGAAGTCCGCAGCCAAATATGCCGCCGTCTGGATGAAGGA
The DNA here is from genome assembly GCA_027310665.1 of Sideroxydans sp. Lineage (GTDB taxonomy): Bacteria > Pseudomonadota > Gammaproteobacteria > Burkholderiales > Gallionellaceae > Sideroxyarcus. Next base: position 11,381 of record DAIDAJ010000102.1, read on the forward strand.
AGGCTCGCCGCTGCGCGTCCATACCGAGAAGCAAACCGCGCTGCTGCAGGGCTATCTGGGCCAGCGCACCAAGGCACCGCTCGTGGTGGAGCTCGCCATGCGCTACGGCAACCCTTCGATACCCAGTGCGCTGCGCAAGCTGAAAGAGCAGAACTGCCAGCGCATCCTCGTCGTGCCGATGTATCCGCAATACGCGGCCAGCACCACCGCAACGATGAACGACGTCGTGTTCGATGAATTGCAGCATATGCGCAACACACCCGCCCTGCGCAACATCAAGCACTTCCACGACAACGCCGGCTACATCAGGGCCCTGGCAAACAACATACAAGACTACTGGGCAAGAAACGGCACGCCGGAAAAGCTGCTGATGAGCTTCCACGGACTGCCGCAATTCACGCTGGACAAAGGCGACCCCTACCACTGCGAGTGCCAGAAAACCGGCCGCCTGCTCGCGCAGGAGCTGGGGTTAAAACAGGGGCAATACGCGATCAGTTTTCAATCCCGCTTCGGCAAGGCGGAATGGCTCAAACCTTACACCACCGCGACTTTGAAGGAATGGGGAGCCTTGCAGACCGCACGGGTGGACGTTGTCTGCCCCGGTTTCGTGGCCGACTGTCTGGAGACGCTTGAAGAGATCGCGCTGGAAGGCAAGGAAGATTTCCAGCATGCGGGCGGGGGCGAATACCACTACATCCCTTGCCTCAACGAGCGCAACGACTGGATGCATGCGCTGACCGACCTGGTGATGGACAATCTGCAAGGTTGGCTGGACGAACCGAAGGCTGAAGAACTGGAGCTAAGCCGCCGGCTGGCGCAGGCGGCGGGCGCCAGGCTCTGATCCGGTTGACTTGGCGTTGAACCTGCATTGCAGCGTTCGCCGCTCCATGCCTGTACAGCCTGACAGATATTTACAATTTAATGAAATGCTCGCGGTAATGCTTCATCTCGGCGATGGACTCATAGATGTCCGCCAGCGCCTCATGCTTTCCGTGCTTCTTGATCCCGTTTGCCACTTCCGGCTTCCAGCGTTTCGCCAACTCTTTCAGCGTGCTCACATCCAGGTTGCGGTAGTGAAAATAATCCTCCAACTTCGGCATCCAGCGCGCGAGGAAGCGGCGGTCCTGGCAGATGGAGTTGCCACACATCGGCGAGGTGCGCGTCGGCACATGCTCTTTGAGAAACTCGATCATTTGCGCTTCCACCATCGCGTCATCGAGTGTTGAAGCCCTGACCTTGTCGATGAGTCCGGCTTTTCCGTGTGTGGATTTGTTCCAGTTGTCCATGCCGTCGAGCACGCTGTCCGGCTGATGCACGACCAGCACGGGGGCCTCGGCGACGGTATTCAGATCGCCATCGGTCACCACCAGCGCCACCTCGATGATGCGGTCCGTATCGGGCAATAGCCCCGTCATCTCCATGTCTATCCAGACGAGGTTGTTTTGATTTTGTGCCATAATTCACCACAGTTATTAATTCGAAATCCGGCGCATTGTCGCACAGCCGCGCCACTCAATCCAACGACCATGACCGCAACCCAATTCACCACCCTGTTTTTATTCGCGCTGGCTGCGAATGTCGTCATCAAATTCTGGCTGGCCTACCGTCAGCTCGGTCATGTCGCCGCGCATCGTGCCGAAGTGCCCGCCGCCTTCCACGACAAGATCGACCTCGCCGCGCACCAGAAGGCTGCCGACTACACGCGCGCCCTGCTCCATCTCGACATGCTGACCATCCTGTTCGAAACCTTGCTATTGCTCGGTTTCACGCTCGGTGGCGGCATCCAGTGGCTTTACACCTGGACGTCCGGCATTTTCAGCAGCCCCCTGATACAGGGTACCGCCCTGATAGTCGCCGTCCTGTTGCTGCAATCCATACTGGAGTCGCCGTTCGACCTGTATCGCACGTTCAGCATCGAAGCGCGCTTCGGCTTCAACAAGATGACGCTCAGGCTCTATCTGCTGGATACGCTCAAAAACCTGCTGCTCGGCGCCATGCTCGGCCTGCCGCTGCTGCTCGGCGTGCTGTGGCTGATGGAACGCATGGGAGAACCCTGGTGGCTCTACGTCTGGGGAGTATGGGTGGCCTTCAATCTGCTGCTGCTGTTCATCTATCCGACATATATCGCACCGCTGTTCAACGACTTCGAGCCGCTGCAGGACGAAACGCAAAAAGCGCGCATCAAGGCGCTGCTCGACAGATGCGGCTTCGCCGCCAGCGGCCTGTTCGTGATGGACGGAAGCAAACGCAGCTCCCACGGCAATGCCTATTTCACCGGATTCGGCAAGACCAAGCGCATCGTGTTCTTCGACACGCTGTTGCAGCGCCTCACGCAGGACGAGATCGATGCCGTGCTGGCGCACGAACTCGGGCACTTCAAGCATCGCCACGTAATCAAGCGCATCGCCCTGACCTTCGCCATCAGCCTGGGATTCCTCTGGCTGCTGGCGCAGTTGCTGCATGCCCACTGGTTCTATCAAGGGCTCGGCATCGCAAACGAATCCACCGCGCTGGCATTGTTGCTGTTCTTCATGGCATTGCCGGTATTCACCTTTCTGCTGCATCCCGTCGCCTCGGCCTATTCGCGCAAGCATGAGTTCGAAGCCGACGCCTACGCCGCGCAGCAGACCGACGCGAAAGAACTCGTCAACGCGCTGGTCAAGCTGTATCAGGACAATGCAAAGACGCTGACGCCCGATTCGCTGTATGCCATTTTTTACGAATCCCATCCACCCGCACCGATACGCATCGCGCATCTGCAACAAATTGGAGCCCGCAAATGAAGAAGTATGTATTCCTGCTGTTACTCGCCGCCAGTACCGCACATGCCGATCCGTTCGCCACAGGCAATGCAGCAAACGGCAAAAAACTGTTCGCCAAATACGAGTGCGATAGCTGCCACAAAGGCAAGGTGGGCGGCGATGGAAGCGCGATTTTCACGCGTCCAGACCGCATCGTGCGCACCGTCGACCAACTCATCCCGCGCATCAAATTCTGCTCCGGCTTCGTCGGTGCCAATCTTTCCGCGCAGGAAGAGCAGGATCTTGCGGCGCACCTGAACCAGAACTATTACCACTTCAAGTGAAGGAGGCAATCATGACCGCAACCTGCGACCTGACCAACAAGCAATGCAAACCCTGCGAAGGCGGGGTGCCGCCGCTGAGCCAGGATGAAGCAAAGAACCTGCTCAAGCAACTCGACGGCTGGGAACTGCACGACAACCGCATCAGCAAGACCTTCGAGTTCAAGAACTATTATCAGGTGATCGCCTTCGTCAACGCGGTGGCCTGGATGACGCACCGCGA
>DAIDAJ010000111.1 GCA_027310665.1 Sideroxydans sp.
GCACCCGCAAGGGGTAGGCCGTGGCTGTAAGGGGCATTCGCCCCGACAGCACACGCACAGCCTGTCGAAGCACAAGAATCCATTCACATTTCGACAAGCTCAATGCGAACGGATTCTTGGATAATGAGTGCCGGATCAATAGTTACCCATACGAAACTCGGATGAATCTTAAATAGCATTGGAATAAGAAGCGCTTCAACCCATCGTTGAATTCAAGTCCATCCGAAATCTCGGGGGGCTTGGCGCAAATTGCAGATGACTTGTTGTTACCGGTCTTCCGTATTGATGAGGGCTATAGCTATACGACGTGCTCCCAATCATCCCCCGCTTTCGGCTCGGGCATCAGCGCGCCATGATAATCGTAGAGCCGCATCAGGGCAGAGATGACCGGTGTCGGGAATCCCTGGCGACCGCCGCGCTCGTCGAAGATGATCTTGCCGAGATACTGCTGCAACAGGACGGAGCCCCACATCAGCGTTATCTTTTCGCCAATCTTCGGGAACTGATCCTGGACCAGGGTAAAACAGGGAGCGATGTCCGGTGGCAACACGGGCGCACGGGGCGCCTTGGGGACAGCAATCTTGATAGCCATGATCACACCTCTCGGATGGGTTGGAGGAGAATCTAGCACCAACGCATTTTCGGGAATATATGCCAAAAGATATAGGCCTCTGCATAGGCTTCGCGCGGACCCGGCTCCCCCAATCAAGAGAGTGACCGACAACGACCTTCATTCGACTCAATTTTTCAGCCATACATCGCAGCAAGCGAGGATAATTGCGCATGACCAAGACCACCCCAACTCCCTCTTCAACCGCAGCCGGCGTCGCCGGACGCTCCTTCAACGAACTGCCGCTGTCGCCCTCCATGCTGGCAACCCTGGAACAGCTGGAATACCGGACGATGACACCCATCCAGGCGGCCAGCCTGCCGATCACGCTGGCCGGACACGACCTCATCGCCCAGGCCAAGACCGGCAGCGGCAAGACCGCCGCGTTCGCGCTGCCGCTGCTCACGAAACTCAATCCGCGCCACTTTGGCGTGCAGGCCATGGTGCTGTGCCCGACGCGCGAGCTGGCCGACCAGGTGACGCAGGAGATGCGCCGTCTGGCGCGCTTCGCCGACAACATCAAGATCCTGTCGCTGGTCGGCGGCAGCACCATGCGCCCGCAGCGCGACAGCCTGGAGCATGGTGCGCATATCGTCGTCGGCACACCGGGCCGCATCATGGACCACATCGAACGCGGCAGCCTCAAACTGGATGCGATCAACACGCTGGTGCTGGACGAAGCGGACCGCATGCTGGACATGGGCTTTTACGACGACATCGCGTTCGTGGTGAAGCAATGTCCGACGGACCGCCAGACGATGCTGTTCTCCGCCACTTACCCGGAAGGCATCGCGCGGCTGGCAAACAAGTTCATGCGCAATCCGCAGGAGCTCAAGCTGCTGGAGCAGCACGAAGGCAGCAAGATACGCCAGCGCTTCTACGAGATAAAACACGAAGAACGTCTGCAGGCCGTCGCCGCATTACTCAAGCATTACCGCCCGGTCAGCACGCTGGCCTTTTGCAACACCAAGCAACAATGCCGCGACCTGGTGGACGTGCTGCATGCGCAAGGCATACACGCGCTGACACTGAACGGGGACATGGAACAGCGCGAGCGCGACCAGGTGCTGATCCAGTTCGCCAACCGCAGTTGCTCGGTGCTGGCCGCCACCGACGTTGCCGCGCGCGGACTGGACATCGCACAGCTCGAAGCCGTCATCAACGTCGATGTGACTCCCGATCCCGAGATACACGTCCACCGCATCGGCCGCACCGGCCGTGCCGATGCGGAGGGCTGGGCGCTGAGCCTGGCCAGCCCGGCCGACATGAACCGCGTTTCCAACATCGCCAGGATGGTGGGCAGCGAACCGGAGTGGCATACCCTCGAATCAGTGAAAAGTGAAAACGACAAACCGCTGATCCCGCCGATGGTCACGCTGCAGATCCTCGGCGGCCGCAAAGAGAAGATCCGTCCCGGCGATGTGCTGGGCGCCCTCACCGGCGAAGCCGGATTCACGCGCGAACAGGTCGGCAAGATCACCGTGACCGATATGTCCACCTACGTCGCCGTCGTGCGCTGTATCGCGCGCGAGGCAGTAAAAAGACTGTCTGCAGGCAAAGTGAAGGGCAAGACTGTAAAGGTGCGGGCGCTGGAAGATTGAGCGTTGACACTGGCGAAGGATGCCGGGAGTGAGAGGCCAGATTTTTCGCTAGATCGTTGACTGCCTGGCACCCGCCTCATCCGCGCGGGAAGCCAGCCAACTGCCAAATCTGTGCGCAGGATGATCCTCCGCCAAGGAGTCACGCCATATGATGTAAAGCGATTTTTTAGGACCACCATCTTCAAGCGGGATCGACACCAACATCCCTGCCTGTATTTCTTCAATCACCGAGCCGGCCAGAACAAGCGAAATACCGAGTCCGGCTTTGACCCATCGCTTGACTGCGTCTGTTGAACCGAGTTGCATGCCGGCTTTGAGCTCGGGCGCGTCGACTCCAAAATAACTGGCGAGGATTCGTCCCGTTCCGCTTCCAGGTTCACCCCCTAGCAAGGGGACGCCCTTGAGCATGTCACGTGGCAAACTGCTCAGCGTCGCCCAGGGATGGGTAGGCGGCACAATGACAACGAGTTCCTCATGTTTCCACAGACGAGCCACATACCCCGGGCGTCCATCCCACCATTCCATGGCCGCCACATCCACGTCTCCGGCGGCGAGCTTATCGGCAACGGTCGGGTTCTGATAGATCTGCACATCCAGTTGTCGCTTGCCATTGGAAGCATCGAGATATGCCTTCACATAGGGCGACAACAGGTAGATTCCAATATTGCTGCTGGCGCCAATCGTGACCGGCTTGTCGCGAAACATGCTCAACGCGCTGTCATTCAGCTTCAACATTCTTTCTGCATACGGAAGGAACACCCGCCCCTCGCACGTAAGACTGCAACCCGCCGAATCCCTTTCGATCAGGCGAACACCGAGCTGCGCCTCCAATTTTTGTATCTGCTGAGAAATCGCGCCCTGCGACAGCCCGCGTTCGCGAGCCCCCGCCCTGAAACTGAAGTGCCGCGAGATAGACAGGAAGCTCGCCAATTGATCGAGATTAAGCGTGCTCAGACCGTGACTCCCTCTAAAGGACGATTTATCGCACCCTGCGGAATCTCATCGCCCAGCAACTGCAAAATGTTGGTTGCAGCTTCCATCTCGATTGCAAGCCTTACCGAATCTACAGCCGAACCGATATGCGGGGTGAACAACGTTTGCTCAGTGTCCATCAACAGGCGCGCCGGAATACCGTAAGGTCGACCAGCGCGTGACCACTCTTCCATTTCAAAGACGTCAGCCGCGTAACCGGCCAGCTTGCCGGAGACAAGTGCATCGGCGACCGCCGCTTCGTCAACCACTGATCCCCTGCAAGCATTGACCAGATATGCGCCGGTCTTCATGGCTGCAATCGATTCTGCATTGATCAAGTGCAAGGTGTCAGCGTTGTAGGGAACCATGGGAACCACATAGTCGCTTTCAGCCAGGAGTTGCCCCATATCGACACGTCGCAAACCCCAGCGCGCCTCATACTCGGGATGCAGCGGCTTGATATCGACATAATTAAGCTTCATCTCATATCCCTGAAGACGCGCGGCAATCGCCTGGCCCACAGCCCCCATGCCGATAAGCCCGAGTGTGCGCCCGGTCAGACCCGCCCCGTAAAGTGCCGGTCGCCAGCCTTCGAACTTTCCGCTTCGAATGAATTTGTCTCCCTGCATGATCTTGCGCGTCAGCCCGATCAAAAGTCCGATCGTGAGCTCGGCAGTCGGTATCGTCAGAAGATCCGGCACGTTGGTGATCCATATACCGCGCTTGGTACAGGCTTCCACATCGTAGTTGTCGTACCCTTTAAGGGCACAGGCAACCAAGCGGAGCCGCGGACATGCTGCGACGAATGCATCGTCGACGCTGTCTGGCATGAAGGTCATGATCACATCCGCATCGTACGCACGCCGCAGCGTCTCTTCGCGCGAAAGGCGCTCCCTTGTCTCGTTGGGAACGACAATGCAATGCTCGGACAACCGGCTGATGACTGCCGGATGCACCCAGCTGGTAATGACTACTTTTGGTTTCATTCTTAAGTCTCCCGTTATTTGAAACGTCTTCTGAGATATCCGCTAAAGGCGTCTACCAATGTGACCATTAGCAGGATCACCAGCAAGATCGCCGATACATCCTGATACTGCATGATGCGCAGCGAGCCCATCAGTTCAAACCCGATGCCGCCTGCTCCGACCATACCCATGACAGTTGACGCCCGGAAGTTGTACTCCCAGCGGTAGATCGATGTATCGGCGAGTTGCGGGAACACCTGTGGCAACACGCCGTGCAACAGAACCTGCAGCGGCGTGGCACCTGCCGCGCGGGCCGCTTCGATGGGTGCCTCGTCGGCATGCTCGATCGCCTCCGCAAAGAACTTGCCGACCATGCCTATCGAATGCAACCCGAGTGCCAACACGCCAGGCAACGCGCCAAAGCCGACTGCGGCCACAAAGATGATGCCCATGATCAACTCGGGAATGGCGCGCAACGCATTGAGAAGGCCGCGCGCCAACTGGTATACCAACGGATGCGGCGTGGTGTTGCGCGCTGCCAGAAAGGCCAGCGGTAGCGACAAACAAATCGCGAGCGCCGTACCGGCGATGCTCATCGCGAGGGTATCAAGCACCGGCTTTATCCAATTGCGCGCATCGTCAAAATTTGGCGGCATCATCTCGCCCACGAGGCTGAGCAGACTGGGACCTCCCTCGGCGAGACGTTTTCCATCAAACAAGCCCACGTAATGTGCACAGAAGGCAATAACCGCCAGGATGACAGCAAACCGCAACGCGCCGATATTCCAGGCGCGCTGCTGGCGGCTCAGTACCTGCTCGAAATTGACCGAATTCGTATTCATTTCATCGATTACATGTACGAGGCCAGATCGATCTTCAGCAGATATCCGAGATTGCGCACGACATCGTAGTCCTTGTCGGTAATCGTCTCGAAACCGTCAGCCTTGAAAGGCTTGAGCACAGCCGGATCCTTGAGATTGAGAAATGCGGAGCGAATCTTATCTTTCAGTTCCGGCTTCAGATTTGAGCGCATCGTCCAAGGATACTGGGGGAAAGGTTTCGAGTATTCCACGACAATCACCTTGGCCGGATCAATGATCTTGCGCTCGACCAGAGATTCAAAGATCGGTCGGCTTAAACCGCCAGCCTGGGCGTGGCCATTCTGTACTGCCATGGCCACGGCGTCGTGAGACCCTACAAAATGCTCTTCGTAGTCGCGTCCCGCATCAAGCCCTTTTTCCGCCAGCACCGACTTGGGGATCAAATGACTGGAAGTCGATGCCTTGTCACCAAATGCCATGTTCTTGCCTTTGATGTCCTCAATCTTCTTGATGCCGGACGCAGCGTTGGCAATGACTACCGATTGATATGTTGTACTTCCTTTGCTCTTGAGGGCAACGAAGGGTTCGATCTCGCTGCGCTGGCGTGCCAGCACGTAGGAAAGCGGCCCGAAGTAGGCCAGGTCGATACGACCATGACGCATCGCCTCGATCATGGAAGAGTAGTCGGTGGTGACAATGAGTTCGATCTTCTTGCCCAGCGTCGCCTCAAGATAGTCCTTCAGCGGCTGGTTGTTTTTGATGACCGTGCCAGCGTTCTCATCCGGCAGCAGTGCTACCTTAAGTGTGTCCGGATCCAGGTCCGGTGCCGCGATGGCACCGATGGAAATGGCAAACAGGAACATCAGCGTCATCAGTTTCTTCAGTAGTTTCATGGCTTACTCCTTATCAATGGCTAGGTCAAAACAGGGAACATAACGGGTGGGGAAGCGACCACATCCCGGATGTCGCCCGGAGCCTGGTCGTAGATCGTCTGCAGCAATACGTCTGTTAATTCATCGGGTGCACCGTCGAACACGACATGACCGTGCGCCAAGGCAATGATGCGATCGGCGTATTCGCGCGCCAGATCCACCTGATGCAGGCTGACCACCGTCGTGATGCCGTCTTCGCGACAAATGCTCTTGAGCTGCGACAACACACGCCGCGAAGTCGAAGGGTCCAGACTGGCCACCGGCTCGTCCGCCAGCATCAAGCGCGGCTTCTGGGCCAGCGCACGGGCAATGCCCACACGTTGCAGTTGGCCTCCGCTCAGTCGATCCACCCGTTCGGTTGCCTTATGCAACAGGCCGACACGATCCAAGCACTCGAGCGCGATCCGCTGTTCCGCGCGCGCCAGCGGAAACAGGGTTCGCCATGTCGAGTGATAGCCGATGCGGCCAAGCAGAACATTGGAGAGCGCCGTCTGGCGACTGATCAATTGGTGCTGCTGGAATATCATGCCCGTCCGACTGCGGTGCAGCCTGAGTTTGGCGGGTGTGTCGATGACACCGATATCCGCAGCCTTAACGCATCCCGTCGTCGGTGTGTTGAGCAGATTCAGGCTACGCAGCAGGCTGGACTTGCCGGCGCCGGAAGCCCCCAGCAACACATTGAATTCCCCGCGCCTGAAACGCAGCGTGGTTGGATGTAGTGCCACCACCTCTTTGGGATATCTAACTGAAACATTTGCAAGTTCAATCACGGTCGACACTCCATTTTCCCGCCAGGTTGATTAGCAACTCAAATCAATCATGGTTTGTAATCAATTTTTTCTAAACCGCGGGAAGAGTAAGTTTCTAAAGTGACAGTTCGATGTCTGCTTGATGAACTTTTTGTGAACTTGTGATGGCCGGATTATCGATCTGGTCTACTAATGAGCTTTCCATAATTCAAGACAGAGCTGAACCTTTCGATCTGGTGTAAGGGGAATTGGAAAGCTAGTTGTCATTCCCGCGAAGGTGTCATGAATTACGGAAAGATCAATAATGAAGGGAAATGCATTGAAGGTGCGGGCGCTGGAAGATTGAAGCCGACTCCCCCTGGCAGATTCACATCCCGTAGAAGCCAGCTTGCTGGCGTAGAATTTCGAGAAATTCGCCAGCAAGCTGGCTCCTACACGAGGCTTTCAGTTCGGTAGGAAGGGTCGGCTTCTGCCGGTCGCCGTCTGCTTTCATTCAATCCAACTCCAGCAGATCACTACTTCGATTCAACCGCCTCAACCCCACCCCATAACCTGGCCCCCCCCCGCGTCCAGAT
>DAIDAJ010000001.1 GCA_027310665.1 Sideroxydans sp.
ACCTGCCTGGACACGTTTGACTGCCAACTCCCTAAATTCGGGTGTGTATTCCCGCTTCGGTATAGTCTTCATCTTCTTTCCTTTCAAAAGTAACGTTAATATTACGCCACTCTTGGAAGACTATTTTTCGGGGGAAGGTCAAAGTTCGCTGTTCCTGTTACCCCGCCAACTGATACGTTACCCGAGTAGCTTGATGCCCCTAAATCAACATAGCCTCCTTCGATGGCCCAATTTGAATTAAATTGGTATCCAAGAAAAAGCATATATGCATCTTGGTTATCCTTTGTAATTGATGACTGCTGGGATTGGCCTGCTGCACCATAGATATATACACCACTATCTTGACCAGCCGTTGCTGAACAAGAAATTCCGAAACTACACAATACCAATATCCCTAAAACCAGCTTGACCATATTTATTTTGCCTTTATCTTCATTTGTTGTTGATGTTCTTCCCTCTTTATCCTACCAGATGATTGATTGCACCGATAAAATTGTCTAAGCAATTTTGTTGGTATTTGCTTCAGAGAAGCATATTCGAAAGACGACGTGGCACATCCGGCACTTCATGAACGACAGTCCGTAGGTCGGGTTAACGGTTTCATCGCGTAACCCGACGTTGTTTCGAATTTGTGTCGGGTTACGCTGCGCTCTCGTACCCTTTAGGGTGAACCCGACTTACGCTAACTAATTAGACGACAGTGTCGAGCGACCGTTTCTGACTAGTTTCGGCAATCATACCCAGTTGGTAGACTGCATGATAGAAGCCACCCGAGACATGTATCGCCCGACCCATGCAGCCATTCAATTTTTCTCCAATCTCTCCCTCCAATTTGCTATAAAGTGCGCCGCGATTCTGTTGACGTGCATTCTGGTTAACGGCATTGCCGTCTAGCACTCATATCGGATCTAATGTTTTTTGAAGCGACTATCAGGAGTTTGCCATGCAGTTTAAAAAAGGAATATCAGCTATCGTTGTCATCGTGCCATTGTTTGCCGGGTTGAGCGGATGTGCAAACAACATTTTCATCGGGGTGCACGAAGGAGCGGATCAAGTGACTCTGGCGGAAGCAAACCAGGTTGCCAGCTGTCAGTCCAAGGGGACTGTCATCGTTAGCGTCTTTGCCAAGTATCGAATTGAGAAGGACGTAGAAGCAAATCTGTATCAATTGGCACGCAATGAAGCTGTTGATGCAGGGGCAGATACGGTCGTGAAGGGTGAGTCATCTGAATACGGCAAGCGGGCATTCAAGATGTACAAATGTCGGCCCTGATTTGCTTGATGGCGATGACCTGCCCATATTGCCGGATGTCCGCTGACTGCTGTTCCTGGCGGATAACTTAAGTCTGTTCCTGGTTTTCGCCGCTGCAAAGAAGCCATTCGCAACTATCTTATGGTCATGTGAGTTGAATTCAGTTGCGTCGCCTGCGACCTGATGGCATATCTGCATCAATCGCAGCGCCGTGGGGTGGTGTGGGGCAAATCAACAAATCGTCTGCGCTTGGCTGGCTTTACCCGAAAACCCGGTTAGACATTCCCCCTCCAAGCCATTAGACTTGCGGCCTTTTTCACAGGCAAGCACCATGTCAGCTGATACAGAACAGACACCGAAAGAACCTGCAGCCGTCCCGCGCGACAAGATCGCGCGCGAAGTGGCGCGCCGCCGCACTTTTGGCATCATTTCCCACCCCGACGCGGGCAAGACCACACTCACCGCAAAACTGCTGTTGTTCTCAGGCGCGATTCAGCTCGCCGGAGCCGTGAAGGCGCGCAAGAGCGGGCGCCACGCGACCTCCGACTTCCTCGAGATCGAGAAGCAGCGCGGCATCTCGGTCGCCAGCTCGGTGATGCAGTTCGAGTACCGCGACCATGTGGTGAATCTGCTCGATACGCCCGGCCACCAGGATTTCTCCGAAGATACCTACCGCGTGCTTACCGCTGTGGACTCGGCACTGATGGTGATCGATGCAGCCAAGGGCGTGGAGGCGCAGACCATCAAGCTGCTGGACGTGTGCCGTATGCGCGACACGCCCATCATCACCTTCATGAACAAGATGGACCGCGAGGTGCGCGATCCGCTGGAACTGCTGGACGAGGTGGAGTCGGTGCTGAAGATCCAGTGCGCGCCGGTGACCTGGCCGGTTGGGATGGGCAAGACTTTCCGCGGCGTGTACCACCTGTTGCGCGACGAGATCCTGCTGTTCACGCCGGGCGAGGAACGTGCCGACGGCGAGGTCGAGGTCATCAAGGGCATCGACAATCCGGTGCTGGCCGAGCGTTTCCCGCTGGAGATCGGGCAACTCAAGATGGAAGTGGAACTGGTGCACGGCGCTTCGCACCCGTTCGATCTGCAACGCTTCCTCGACGGCAAGCAGACGCCGGTGTTCTTCGGTTCCGCGATCAACAACTTCGGCGTTCGCGAGATCCTGAACGCGCTGCTGGACTGGGCACCCGCGCCGATCGAACGCGATGCCACTATCCGCCGTGTGAATCCCAACGAGCAGGCGTTCTCCGGCTTCGTGTTCAAGATCCAGGCCAACATGGACGCCAACCACCGCGACCGCATCGCGTTCCTGCGCGTGTGTTCCGGCCATTTCGAGCGCGGCATGAAGATCAAGCATCTGCGCATCGGCCGCGAGATACGGGTATCCAATGTGGTGACCTTCATGGCTTCCAGCCGGGAGCAGGTGGAAGAGGCGTACGCGGGCGACATCATCGGCCTGCCCAACCACGGCAACATGCAGATCGGCGACAGCTTCTCCGAAGGCGAGGTGTTGCAGTACACCGGCATCCCGTATTTTGCACCGGACTTCTTCCGTTCGGTGCGCATCCGCAATCCGCTCAAGGTGAAACAGTTGCACAAGGGCTTGCAGCAGCTGGGCGAAGAAGGGGCGGTGCAGGTGTTCAAGCCGGTGGATGGCGGCGACCTGATCCTGGGTGCGGTCGGCATGCTGCAGTTCGACGTGGTGGCCAGCCGGTTGCAGGGCGAGTACGGCGTGGATGCGATGTTCGAAGGCACCAGCACCACCAGCGCCCGCTGGGTAACCTGCGACGACAAGAAGATACTCGCCGATTTCGAGAAGGCGCTGTCGCACAATCTCGCGATCGATGCGGCGGGCAACCTGGCTTATCTCGCACCGAACAACGTCAACCTGAAACTCACGCAGGAGCGGTGGCCCAAGGTCGTGTTTCATACCACGCGTGAACACGCAGTGAAACTGTAATGCAAATGCAGGGTGCGCTTGCGCACCAGATGTGCGGGAGAAATAAAATGGTGCGCGAGCGCACCTGCGGTGGGGCAAGCAGGATGTAGGGTGCGCCTGCGCACCAAAGCTTAATGGTGCGCGAGCGCACCCTACGTGGGATTCGTGGGTTAATCGCATTCGACCAGGAGTTCATTCATGCCGAAATACCGCCGTGCCAACATCCCCGGTGCCACGTACTTCTTTACTGTTGTCACTCATCGCCGCCAGCCATTGCTGACCGATTCGCGTTGTCGCGCAGCGTTGCGCGATGCCATTAATCGCGTGCGTTCGGAATTGCCGTTCGAGATTGCCGCTTGGGTATTGATGCCGGATCATCTGCACGCGGTCTGGCAATTGCCGCCTGGCGATAATAATTTCTCGTTGCGCTGGTCGCTCATCAAGCAGCAAGTCACACGCGATTGCGCAACATGGTTTCCGCAGCAATATCTTTCGGCATCGCGAGAAAAGCGCGGCGAAGGAGGCTTGTGGCAACGACGGTTCTGGGAGCACCTGATTCGCGATGAAGCTGATTTCGCGAGGCATGTGGACTATATCCACTACAATCCGGTGAAACATGGATGTGCCGCGAACGCAGGCGATTGGCCGTATTCAACGTTTCATCGTTATGCGAAGCAAGGGATGTATCCGGCGGATTGGGGCGGCGTCGCAAATGAGTCGGGGAGTTTCGGCGAGTAATGTGCAGGGTGCGCTTGCGCACCGGACCGCCGATACTCTTTAGATTGCTGGTGCGCGAGCGCACCCTACATGAAGGAAAAGGCATTTATGCAACAACTTGAATTCCAGCTACGCGGTGAGTTCATCGAGCTATGCAACCTGCTCAAGCTCGCCGGCGTGTGCGACAGCGGCGGTGCGGGCAAGGCGCTGGTGGCGGAGGGCGTGGTCTCCGTTGACGGTCAGGTCGAACTGCGCAAGACCGCCAAGATTCATGCTGGGCAGGTGGTGACGCTGGGCGATGTGCTGATACAGGTGTTGGGGTGAATAGGGCTGTTCGGGAATACTTCTCCCTTCTCCCGCAGGCGGGAGAAGGGGGGGGGATGAGGGGCTATGCGATGCAAAGAATGAGTTATCACTCAACGCTCCTCACCCTAATCCTCTCCCGCTTGCGGGAGAGGGAATGTGGTTGTCTTGATGCCCAAGTGAAGTTTCCAAAAAATTAGGCCATGTTGTACATCTCCCACAACGTCATCATCCCCGAACGCGAGATCGAGCTGACCGCCGTGCGCGCGCAAGGCGCCGGTGGCCAGAATGTGAACAAGGTGTCGAGCGCGGTGCATCTGCGTTTCGATATCGGAGCTTCATCGCTGCCGCCCGAATTCAAGGAACGTCTGCTGCAGCTCAATGACCAGCGCATCACCAAAGACGGCGTGGTCGTCATCAAGGCACAGGAATACCGCAACCAGGAACAGAACCGCAACGAAGCATTGCGTCGCCTGAAAGCCCTGTTGCTGTCGGTTGCCGTGAGACCGAAGCCTCGCGTTGCGACCAAACCTTCCCGCAGTGCGCAGAAAAAGCGCGTCGAGAATAAAGTCAGGCGCGGCGCAACCAAATCGTTGCGCGGCCGGGTGAACGACTAAACGGTGACGCTGCTTTCCAGGTAGCGGTCGAAGTCCTCTGCCGCCATCGGCTTGGCGAACAGGTATCCCTGCCCGAAGTCGCAACCGGCGGCCACCAGCAAATCCCGCTGTTCGACAGTCTCCACGCCCTCCGCAACGACTTTCATGCCCAGCTTGTGCGCCATGACGATAATCGCCTCGGCGATGGCATGATCGCCGGGGTTCTGCACCATGTTGCGCACGAAGGACTGGTCTATCTTCAGGTAATCGATGTCGAAGCGTTGCAGATAGGACATCGCCGAATAGCCGGTGCCGAAATCGTCGAGCGAGACCTGGATGCCGGCATCGCGGAAGGCCAGCAGCTTTTCCTGCACCTCGACGCGGTCGTCCATCAGCAGCCCTTCGGTGATCTCCACCACGATGCAACTCGGCGGAATGTTGAGTGCACGCAGCCAATCGAGCAGGCCCAGGTTGTTTTCGCCCGTGATGAATTGGCGCGGCGACTTGTTCACGCTGATCTGCATGGCGGACAAGCGGCGGTTGCCGCTGGAACACCACTGTCTGGCCTTGAGCGCGGATTGACGGAACACCCAGTCGCCGATGCTGTTGATGAGGCCGATCTCCTCGGCCAGCGGAATGAATACGGTGGGGCTGACCAGGCCGAGTCTGGGATGATGCCAGCGCAAGAGCGCTTCCGCCTTGGCGGGCTGCCCGGAAGCCAGGTCGATGATGGGTTGATAGTAGAGTTCGAATTGTCCGCCATCAAGTGCCTTCCGCAGATCGTTGCTGAGCTGCAGGCGGGTCTGCGCGGCTTCCTGCATGGAAGAAGTGAAGTAGCTGTATTGGTTGCGCCCCTTGCCTTTTGCGACGTACATTGCCTGATCGGCGTTCTTCAATAGCGAGGTCAGGTTGTCCGCATCCTGCGGGTACAAGGTGATACCGATACTGGCGGAGACATAGGATGTGTATTCGCCGATCATGAACGGTCGGGCGATGATCTGAAGGATGGTGTCGGCCAGTGTGCCGAGGCGCTTGGGGTCGGACAGTCCGGGCAGAATGATCGTGAATTCGTCTCCGCCCAGCCGCGCCAGCGTGTCCGATTCGCGGATGCAGCCGGCGATACGCTTGGAGGCCTGGACCAGCAGATTGTCGCCTGCCTCGTGTCCCAGCGTGTCGTTCACCTCCTTGAAGTGGTCGAGATCGATGAACATCAACGCCATTGAGTGTTGTTCGCGTTCTTCGCGCTTCAGCTCCTGCATCAGGCGGTCATGGAACAACCGGCGGTTTGGCAGTCCGGTGAGCACGTCGAAATTGGCTTGCCGCCAGATGATCTCTTCGCTGCGTTTCTTGTCGGTGATATCGGAGAAGATGGCGATACGCTGCCGTACCGCTCCGCTTTCGTCGCGCACGGTGTTGATGGTCAGCCATTCGGAATAGATCTCGCCGTTCTTGCGGCGGTTGACGATCTCGCCCTGCCAACTGCCGAATGTCTCGATGGTGGACCACATCGCGCGGTAGAACTCCTTGCCCTGCTGGCCGGAGCTGAGCAGCTTGGGATCGCGCCCCACCGCTTCGACGGCATCGTATTGCGTGATGCGGGTGAAAGCGGGATTGACCGCAATGATCCTGTTGTTCGCATCGGTGATGACGATGGCTTCGGAGCTAGCCTGGAACACGGTGGAGGCGAGTTGCAGGTTCTCCTCGTCCAGTTTTCGTTCGACCGCGATGCCAACGATCTTCGCCATCTCCTCGATGAGAAGAATCTGTGCCGCATCCGGCGAAGCGGGTTGATGCTGATATAACGCCAGCGTGCCCAATACCCTTCCCTTGGATGAAAACACGGGCTCCGACCAGCACGAGGCCAGACCGGCCTGGGCGGCCAGTTCCTTGTATGGCGCCCAGTTGGGGTGGTTCCGGATATCGGCGGCGATGGTGCGTTCGCCGGTGGCGGCTGCGTGGCCGCAGGAACCGCGCCCTGTGCCTGTCTCGAAGCCTTGCACCGCCTGGTTGAAAAAATCAGGAAAGCTCGGCGCTGCGCCGATGTGCAGATGCCTGTCATCCTTGTCCAGCAGCAGGATGGAACACAGCACCTGAGGCTGCTCGGACTCGACCTGACGCACAATGGCGTCGAGGATGTCGCCCAGTTCCCTGCCGCGAGCCAGCATCTCCAGAACCTCGCCGCGTATCCGTTCGCGCTGGAGTGCCTGTTCGCGGTCGGTGACGTCGTTGATGACGGAATAGAGCAGATCCCTGCCGCGGTATTCCACACGCCCGGAATGCACTTCGACATCGCGCACCTCGCCCGAGGCCAGACGATGCCTGAAGCGGAAGAACTGGCGCTGTTCGCGCAGGGCGAGCTCCATCTCCTGTTTCAGCAGATCCGGTTCCATGATGTTGATGTCGGTGATGCGCATCCCGCGCAATGTCTTTACCGGCCACCCATAGTAGGCCGCGGAGGCGGGGTTGGCATCCACGATCGTGCCGTCCCTGGGGTCGATCAGCAGCTTGACGGCGGAGTTGTTGGTGAACATGGAGCGATACAGTGCCTTGTCCGCGAGCAGGTCGACCTCGTCTTTCAGGAGCCGTTCCTGCAATTGGTTGAAGCTTGCCTGCATCTTTCGAATCTCGGGGCTGCCTTCCAGCGGAATGTGGCGCAAAGGGGAAATGACCCCGTTGGCGAGCTGTTCGACCAGTTCGGCCGAGCGCGACAGAGGCGAAAGTTCATGACGCAGGAATAGCCAGAGCAGCGCGATGGTGAACAGGGAAACGACACTTGCGGTAGCAATTGCTTCGTTGCGGATGTGCGCGATACGTTGGAATGCGATGGAAGTTGGCAGGCGCGCAACCGCGAACCAGCCTGTGCTGGGGATTTTCCGGGACGAAGTGAGTTCTTCGACGCCGTAGGTATTGACCGTGATGCCGGAACCTTCATATCCGTTCATGTAACGGTCATGCATCTTGTCGATACCCGGTGCGGGTAATGGTTTCAGTGTGCGCAGATTTTCAGTGTCGGTGACGAACAGATTGTCGCGGGGAGAAATGATCAGGTAGGCACTGCTATTGGGGTGTGATTTGCCGTCGAAGTTGCTCAAAAGGCTGCTGCTGCTCAGGCTGCTGACGCCCGCGAATACTCCGATGACATGTTGCCTGTTGTCGAAGATGGGTACG
Source organism: Sideroxydans sp. (assembly GCA_027310665.1). Taxonomy (GTDB): domain Bacteria; phylum Pseudomonadota; class Gammaproteobacteria; order Burkholderiales; family Gallionellaceae; genus Sideroxyarcus. The sequence goes on from DAIDAJ010000001.1 coordinate 7,988, forward strand.
GCGATGACCAGTCGCGGGTCTTGTACGAAACGCCCGATACTCGGTCTGGAAATAGAAGGCTTGCCCGTTGCCATCGCTTGGCGAAAATAATCATTCTGGCTGAAGTCCGCATTCCCCCGCCCTTCAATCTGCGGGAAGTCAGCAATGCCATGTCCGTCCTTGGAAATGACGATGACTCCCAGGGTGCAAAGTTTATTGATGGCTTTACGCTCTTCCAGAAAGGAAAAGATGCGATCCCGATCCGCCATCATTGATGGGGTAATCGAACTGGCCACCAATGCAAGTGAGTCGATGCGCAATTTGATTGCGTTGTCTATGCTTTCCGCAACAAACGAGACTTCGGAGAACTGCTGGTTGGACAGCGATACCTCCATCTCCCGTTCAAGGTGGGCTGAAAACTGGTAAGTGATCACTGCGATCGAGAGCAGAAACAGACCCAGGGTGAATACGGTCACCTTGGCTTTCAGGCTGAGATTTTGAAGCGCGTGCAACATACTGGTGAGACACCATCCTCCTGCGTGCAGCACATCGTGTCTTTGTTGTGTGGCTATGTCGACCGAGTGTGTCTATTTATATGACCGCTGCAGGATTTTACACCTTTCGGCATGGATGGCTTTTGCGTTGCGATTATTGATCCGGCACTCATTATCCAAGAATCCGTTCGCATTGAGCTTGTCGAAATGTGAATGGATTCTTGTGCTTCGACAGGCTGTGCGTGTGCTGTCGGGGCGAATGCCCCTTACAGCCACGGCCTACCCCTTGCGGGTGC
>DAIDAJ010000005.1 GCA_027310665.1 Sideroxydans sp.
TTCCACCGGCTCGCAAAGCAGCGGGGTGTTGATGTCCATGGCCAGGGCGGACGGCTTGATGGTGATCCCGTCAGACAGCACCGGGCTGGCAGAGGGCGAGCAGGTCACTGTGCAATTGCTGGACGGCACAGTCTTTCAGGAAGAGATCGGGTACAGGGAGTAAGTATGAGCATCGCACGCATCGGTATTGTGACCATCTCGGACCGCGCCAGTCGCGGCGAGTACGAAGACAAGGGAGGGCCGGCGATGCGGGCGTGGTTCACGCGCGTGTTGACCTGTCCGTGGGAAGCTGTGGCGAGGGTGATACCCGATGAACAGGCGCTGATCGAGGCGACCCTCATCGAATTGAGCGATGTCGCTGGCTGCAGCCTCATCGTCACCACAGGCGGTACCGGCCCGGCTTTGCGCGATGTGACGCCGGAAGCAACCGAGGCGGTGTGCGAGAAGATGCTGCCAGGTTTCGGTGAGCAGATGCGCGCGGCATCGCTGAAATTCGTGCTGACTGCCATCTTGTCGCGGCAGACGGCTGGGGTGCGCGGCAAGTGCCTGATCCTCAACCTGCCGGGAAAGCCTTCCTCGATAGACGATTGCCTGAATGCGGTGTTTCCGGCTGTCCCCTATTGCATCGACCTGATCGAGGGGGCGTACCTGGAATCCGATCCCGAACAGTGCAAGGTATTCCGTCCGGCGCACGCCGTGCGTCAAAAGTAAGAGGCGCCAGGGATATCAAGAACCGATGGCCGGGAGCCGTGATTTGGCGAAATGCCCGGCGGCGTCCTTATTTTTTGTTCAAGTGGACTTTGAAGAAAGTTTGAATCGAATCAAACTTTTCAGGAGTAGGGAACTGGCCCTTGTGAAACACGAACTGCTGTTGCTTGCCCGCGCCATCCAGACCCGAAATGCCGAAAGTCTTTCCCGAATAGTCGGGGAAGTAGCGCAAGTTCTTCACCAGATTAACCTGGGTGCCGTTACGCTGGACCAGGCCAAGGTTCTCGTCCGTTACCTTGAGTGATATCGGCGCAGAGGGTAGAAGCATCAGCCTGGTTTTGAATACGCGGTTAAACCCGGCGATAAAAAAGAAGCAGGTCAGGAAGAAGAACAGATAGCCCATGTTGTGGTCTTCGTCGTACCAGAAGCCGGCAGCAATCGAGGCCAGCGCGACCACAGTTGGAATGTACAGCAACAGATCCCAAACCATTCCTTTGCGATCGGGCACCAAATCGAAATTCATCGTCTCCTTCATGAGCTGTCTACCGTATTCTGTTCGTATTGTATTTGCAGCAGCAACCGGACTTGGCCGATTGCCTCGCATGACAATTTTCAATTGATCGTTTTCAACGCACTGTCCATTTCACCGAGCAGCATCCTGCCGGCTTGTTCAAACTGAACGACGCCATGCTTGTCGATGATGAAGGTCCAGGGGTCGCCCATGACTCTATAGGCTTTGTACGCTTGGGGATTGGCATATTGGTCTATGTGGATAAATATGATTTTGTCCTGATACTGATCCATGACGCCCTTCAGCATTTGAAGCTGCTGGTCGCAATTGGTACAGTGTCCCGGCGTGGCAAATTCCAATACGATAGGCTTGCCCGTCAGCAACGCCTTATCAACCGAATATTGATACATGCGAGGATCCGGCTGGCGATAAGTCGTGACTTTACTGAAGTTTCCGTCGGCGTCTGCCAGGGTTTTGGTGGGCAAACTCGGCGCATGCATCCCCACGGCGAAGCCGGCAGACAAGTTCTGTTCGCAGCCACTGACCAGGCCCACGAGAGCCAGTCCAAAGCTTGCCGACAGGAACTTCAGTTTCTTCATGATGGTTTTTTCCAACCGACCTTGGTTGTTTTATACAAGTTGTAGCCCCAGATGATGTTTGCAGTCAGCACCAGCATTCCAAACATCCCGACAAAGGCCAGCAGATGACTCACTACTTTTTCGGTGTTTTCGCCTGTACTCAGGCCGCCGATCAGTCCTGCTGAAAGGAAGAAAACCACCATGCCGATCAATCCGAAGTTATGCATCCAGAAGTGTATCTTCACCAGACGCACGCTGTATATCTGACGGCGGGAAACCGTAGGGACGACATAGTATAAAGCGGCGAATATCGCCATTTCAACCCATCCCAACAGGTTGATGTGGCCGTGCGCCAGCGTGATCAGGCGTCCGTGCGCGCTATAGTCCACAAAGTAGCGGAAGGCCGGGACGCCGCCCATGACCGCTCCCCACGTGAAGCCGATAATGCTGTAAATAATGCACGCGTAGACGAACCATAAAAGGTATTTGTTAAACTCTTCAAGTTGTGCGGGGCTGTGCTCAATGCTTTGCTTCATGTTGCTCCTCTTGTGGTTTTGTTTTCATCCAATCGCGAATATCCTTGTACTGGGCTCGCCAACCGTCCGGCGCCCACATGTCCAGCATGGCATCGATAAAACTTGAATCGCCCTTGGGCGGTACAAAAGATGAAGAAGAACCTTGGTCGGATTTCAGTTCAGACAGGAAGACGGCCATGGTGCGCAATTCCGCGTCCGGAAGCTCGGATACATAAGCCGCGTCCTTGGGAGGCGCTCCGTGATCCATGGTTTTGGAACCGTAAACCTGCTCCGGTTTTTTGAGGAAAGCATAGAAGTAATCGACATCGTGCTTTGAACCCAGGCCGTCGAGGCTGACGCCCATGCTCGTGCCGCTGCCAACTGCCCTATGGCAGGTATAGCAGTCTCTTTGCTGGTATATCTGGTAACCGCGCAAACCCTCATCTGAAAAAACAAAGTGAGTCAGAATCGGGAATAATGGTTTGTCAGAGTTGCGCCTGATGGACTCCAGGACAGTAAAATTTATCACCGTAACAACGACGAGTAGCGCAACTATCCCAAAAAGGATCTTTTCTCCTTTTTTCATGTTTCTCCAATCTTGCCACCATTATGAATTCATGCAGTGCGTACTTGCCAGGCAGAAACTCAAAAAACAAAAAGATACTGACCAGTATATTAGATCAGTATCCGTTTCACTTCCAGCGCCGGAAACCGGCGCCGGAAGAAGAAATGCCTAACGTCGGGCGTTAGCGAACTACTTTAAGCTTTTCCAGAACCGTCTGATTGCCGATTTCCGTTCCGTCTCCGACCGTGCTGTCAGGAGCTTGTGACAGGAAGGTGGCTACATCATTGATGTCGTCATCGGACAGGTTGTGGGCGACTTTCCGCATTTGGCCCATCGGGTCATTGGTGCGTGTCGCGTCACGCCAGTCGGTCAACTGAGCCACCAGATACGTGTACTTCTGCTGGCCGATCTTCGGATACACAGGATCGGCACCGCGGCCGTTGTAGCCATGGCATGAAACGCACGCAGATATCTTGTCCTTTTCCGCCACGCCAGGACCATTGCGTCCGTAGCGAACAAGGATCGAACCTTTGTAAGCCACGCCAATTTTTGTTCCGTCGGCTTGAAGCTGCTTCAGGTCGGAGAGTTCGGAATCTCTTGGGAAACTGTTTTCATAAGCAGCCAGATCGCGCCTGTCTTGCTCGCTAAGCGCTTTTGCAATGCCATTCATCTGTTGCATGATGTTGTCTGTGCGCTTGTCTTCAGCGAAATTCGTCAGTTGTTTGACAATATAGACATATCCGATGTTCGCAAGCCTGGGCGCTTTCATCGCATCTTGCCCCATCGCTTTATCGCCATGACAGGTCGCGCAAGCTGGCACGCTCCCATCGGCCTTGCCATTTTCGAAAATGTTTTTGCCGTTGGTCAAATTCACCGATACGGCGTTTCCTTCAGCCAGGCTAGCGCCTGAAAAAACCAGCATGGCGGCCGTCCCCAAACACGCCATCGCCAAATTCGATAATTTACGCATGTGCCTCCCCCTCAAATTATTAATTACCTGCAGCTTACGCAGGACAATGCCATTTCATTCCTTATATACATATACGCGCCAAACAGCCGGATTCGGGCTCGGCCGATCTTTAAGAATGCTTTTTCATCAGAATAAAAGCCAAGCCGAACAAGAACACGAAAATACCTGTGTACATAATAAGAACTTCGCTGGTAGTTACATCTGGCTCAAGCATGTGTATCTCCTTGATCAATCATGGTTATAAAAATATTCACACTAAAAAATATACCCTTTCAGACGGCACGATATTAGCACCAAGAAATCCACGAAGCAATAGTGTTATTGGCCTCTTCTTACGTTAAATATACGTTAAATTAACGTTAAATTACAGTAAATCACGCTAAATACGTCGGATCGCAGATAATTCCCTTGACAAGTTGAGGGGATGGTAATTAACATCTGGAAAACAAAGTTCGCATTAAAAAATCATTGTTGGCGGAAACATCACAACTGTTTGATTTTTAAGTTTAAATGTAATACAGGTAAGGTTTGTCTGTATCTCGGAATCGTGGAGTGCCCGGTTTTTTTGGTAAGTTTTGATTTTTGATAATTTAAGGGGGGGGTCATGAGTACAAAGAAAAAATCTCTATCCATTTGGCTGATTCTTGTGAGCGGGATGCTGACAGGGATGGGTAATGGCAGCGTTTTCGGCGCGACTTTAATGTGCTTGATGGGGCGCGGGGGGTTTAGTAACTGGGGCGGATTTGCGTGGACGGCATATGACCCATCGACCTTCACCGGGTTTATCGATCAGGCGATGATCGTTTTCGGCATTGCATTTTGCGGAATTCTGTATGTTGGCTTGAATCGCCACTACAAGTTGGAGAGCGGCGCTGCCTAGTTTGAGGCGCGGTCTCTGTAATATCTGTTGAATTGTTAATTATTTGAGGGGTGTGCTATGGCTTTAATTGCGGGTTCATTGGGCGTGCTATTAGCGTTTTCGAGCATGTTGCTCTCGTGGTACATACTTGTTCCACATGATGACGACAGTGGCGATAATCACTAATTTTTCGAGTTGAGGGGGAGTAACATGCTTAAGTATCTATTTGCAAAAAACGAAGACATACCGGCCGGTTCGGCTGCTGTGTTCTTCGGATTTTCGGCGATTATCTGGTTCGTGATCGGTACCGGGTTGGGTTCATTCAATGCGGCGAAACTTGCATTCCCGGACTTTGTGACCGGGAATATCTATTTCGCCTTTGGCCATATGCGCCAAGTGCACGTGATGGCCGTTATTTTTGGCTGGATCTCGATGGCGTTTGCCATGGCCATGATGTACATCACGCCGGCCTTGGGTAACACCAAGTTGTGGTCAGAAAAGCTGGGTTTGTGGAACTGCTTGCTGTGGAACGTGGGCTTGACGCTCGGTCTGACGGTTTTGTGGGCAGGCATCACTTCCGGTCGTGAATACTCCGACTTCCCCTGGCCAGTGGATTTGTACCTGGCTTTCTTTGTTTTTATTCCGCTGGCAGTCAATGTCTGGATGACGATTCTGAATCGTCGCACTCAAGGTATTTACACCACGAACTGGTTCTTCGCCGCGGCCGTATTTATGGTCATCATCGTGTTCCTGGTCGGTAACTCTCCCGAGTTCTTCCACCTGACCGGTCTGACCGAGGCTTATCTGACCTGGTGGTTCGCGCACAACGTGCTGGGGCTCTGGATCACTCCGGTGGCTGCCGCGATCGCGTATTACACCATTCCTAAAGTGACGGGAAATCCGCTGTACTCGCACCGTATCGGCCACTTGCACTTCTGGTCTGTTGTGGTGTTCTACTCCACCCCCGCTGCGCACCACCTGATGTCGGCGCCTTTGCCGGAGTGGCTGAAGTCCTTCGCTTCGGTCGAGGGTGTGCTGATCCTGGTGCCCGCGATTGCGTTCGTATCGAACATCATGCTGACCATGAAGGGCAAGTGGCATATGTTCGTCGAGAATATCGAGGTTCGTTTCACCATCACCGGCTGTCTGATGGCTATTCCGCTGAACATGCAAGGCGGTTTCCAGCAAACTCGCGCGATCAACTGGTATATCCACGGAACAGGCTGGATCGTTGCTCACGCGCACCTGGCGTTGCTCGGATTCTCAACCTTCCTGGAAGCTGCTGCCGTTTATCTTGGCTTGCAGACCATCATGAAGCGCAAATTGTATTCCCTGACGCTGGCCAATATGCACTTCTGGCTCTTGCTGATCGGTTTCTCAATTTACTGGGTTTCCATGACGATCGCCGGCCTGATTCAGGGCGCGGGCAAGATCTACGAGGTTCCGTATATCGACGTGGTTATTGCTGAGCACCCATACATGATCGCCCGTTGGATTGGCGGTACCCTGGTCTTCACTGGCAACGTTCTGTGGCTGTACAACATGTGGATGACGGCACGCAAAGGAACCGAAGTACCGGAAGGCCGTATGCCGCATGAACTGGGATACGAGCGTTAATATTGGCCAGTGTAAAATTTAGGGAGAGTAAGCATGGCTGGATTTAGAGAATATAAGGTTGGATCGAGGCTATTCGCGTTAGCGTTTGGTGGCTCGATGACCATTACGTTGTTTTTTCCGAGCATCAATATCGCCTCGGTGTCTTCAACTGATGTGGCACTTTCAAAGCAACTGGCAGTGGGCCATGAAACTGGCTTCAACCTGGAGGATCCGTTTCTGCAGGGCAAAAACAAGCCTGTTGTTGTTGCACTGAAGGCTGACCCGAAAACCGGTCAGCCGCTCGCGGATGCGATCTCGGTTTTCGTGTACCAGCCGGGAACGACGTTCCCTGCCGGTATATTGCATCCCCGCATCTTGGGTCAGGGCATCGAGCAGTTGAGCGTAGAGCAGGGTCACATCACTGACGCGCAAAAAGCCTATGGTGCGGTCTTTACCGTAAGCAAGGGGACGTATCAGGGTAAAGAGTTCAGCTTCATCGACAATCTGACCGCAACCAAGGGCTGGATGCCGGCCGACGTGATGCACGCGGCCAAGGATGAGGACATTTCTCATGCGGGCGCTGGCAAGACGTATTTTGTGCGCGAAGGTTGCTGGTGGTGCCACACGCTGCTTCCAGAGCAGACGCAGGACTGGCAGGTATTCGGTGCGCCCCCGATGCTGGGTGACTTCAACGGTGAGTCGCCAACCGCATTCGGCTCAGACCGGAAGGCTCCCGACCTGATGCACGTCGGTTCCCGTAACTCGTCCAAAGAGTGGCTGATGATGCACTTCTTTAATCCGCGCTTGGTGCAACCGCATTCAATCATGCCGCGCTTCGACTATCTGTGGGGAGAAAAGGACGCATCCGGCAACAAGATCGATTACGACAAATGGCGTGCCGAATACGACGATTATCGTGAGGGCAAGCGTGTATCTCCTCCGGAGGTTCCGGCTTATGCCAGCGATTCCGAAATCCGCAGTCTGATTGACTTCATGCTGAGTCTGAAGTAACGAGGAGGATATAAAAATGTCTTGGAATTTTAATAAGCCGCTGGTCACGATGTGCGATGCGGCAACAAATGAAGCCGACAAAGCGCTTTGGGAAAAGGAAAATCTTGGTGGAATAACGGAAGATAACCACCGCATGCCCATGCCCGTGGTGCTGCTGGTTGTCCTGACTGTTCTCACTGCTTTTGCGGTTACCTTCCCGCTGTGGGGGCAGCGCCCAAATGCAGCCATCTACGAGGGCTACGTGAAAGCGATGAATACTCCTGAAGTGCAGGCGATTCAGGATGATGAAGCTGCGATGAAAAAGATCGTTCAGATGAATCTGGGGGGCAAATATGACGAGTTGTTGGAGCGTCATCCCCTGGGCATGAATGATCTGCGCATCATCAAGCCGCAAATCGAAGCATTGATGGCCAAAGGTGTCGATCTGCAGGAATACAACGTGGTCGGTGATCGTGTGGTTCTGGCAAACTTCGAGGGTAACGTCAAGGCAGACGGAACGCCGGAAAGAAAGCAGCCTTGGTGGGACAAGGGCTATACCATCGACATTTTTTACGTGATGTATTTCTTTACGATGGTGATTGTTCTGATCAAGAGATTGCCGCCGTCAACCTGGCAGCCTAAGCACACGCATTGATTGACCGGATAGGATGGGCATGAAACTTCAGGCCCATCCGGTTAGTCGCAATACATAGAGGAGTAGTCAATATGATAGAAGTCGATTTTGGTCCTGGGGTGCTTGGCGGGATAATACTGATAGTGCTTATCGCGCCAACGATTTACTCGTTTTTTATTGATCGTATAAATAAGTAGGCAAACCGCTTGAACCTGATTCAAATTTTGCAACAAAGCTGAGGCAATTTTGATAGGATATAGATGGTTAGGTGAATGGGCGCAACCAGGCTGATTTTGGTGCGCCCGTGAAAAAAGCATTGGTATTAACCGCGCGTTTGAGGCGGCATTGAAATCCCCGTTTAAATGTTAAACGGAATGGAACCCCGGCCCTGCCGGGGTTTCTAATCAGTAGTTATCCAAAAGTGCAGGAGTCAACGATTCAAATCTCCGATCCAAATTCTGCTATCCCCGCTATCTCGCAAATAAGCCCAGAAATTTCCCCAAAACTTGACCTCAGTATCGAAGGGATGCGCAGTCAGCAGTTTAGCGAGTGGATATTCGTATTCTTGCTGATAAGTATCGTTATTTTTTCCGGAATCGTCATTGCATTTATGTTCAGCAAGAACCGGCCGAAAGAGATGAAGTTGGGCGAGAGATTCATGTTTGCTGCAATAATTATAGGTATAGTTGTTGCCGTGATCGTAGGCGCAGTGCAAATGCTGGGTGGCTACCTTTTCTGAATATTTTTGGTGGAGAAACATAATGGCTAATTTCATTGAAACGCTTCCCGATGGCTGGACCATTTATCTATGGTTGATCATCGGTGCGGTAATTATCCTCGCCGTGGTTTACTGGATACGCTGGGGTATTAAAAACGAGCAGTTTGATGAAGACATCAAATATGTGCTGTTTGATGAGAAGGACAGGGCCAAGATGGCACCTGAGGAATTTGCAAAAAGCCAGTCGGTAATCAAATCCCAGATTGCAAGCCGGGATCAATTCCTGGCAGCGGATGCCGAGAAGCGCAAGTCCGGGGCATGAAGCGCGGGGAAAAAGGCATACTGGCCATTATCGGGATAGTGTTGGCTGCCGGTTTGCTAAAGTCCCTGTTGCAAGTCCAAGGGCAACATGATCGAGATATCCCGTTCTACAGCACCGCAAGCGCCGATGTGGCCAGGAAAGCAACGGATATATACCGCAGCAATAATTGCAAGGATTGCCATTCGCTCTGGACGTTGAAAGACGCATTGCAGTCGGTCCCGGCGCCCATGTTGGACGGAATCGGCTCGATACGCACGGAATCCTGGATTTATAATTACCTGTCATCTGCAGATCCTCAGTCGGTATTGCCTTCAAGGCTGAAAAAGGAATATCGGATGCCTTCCTACTCAAAAATGGCGGATGAAGACCGTCGGGTGTTATCGGAGTATCTGGCGAGCCTAAAAGTTAAAGACTGGTATCTGGAGCAGACCAAGAAATCCGAATACGAGAAATTGACCGGAATGGAGCCCCCAAAATGAAGCATAGATATTTAACGGGACTGGTGGCGCTCATGGCAGGCGTGGCGCTGAATCACTTGGGCGACAGATTGCTGGGCGTAAAAGTTGAGCTGTTTTCCGGGTTGTCGACATTCAGCTTTGCTTGGGGGGTGGATTTGTTCGTCTTGCCCTTTTTTGTCGGCTTGGTCGTGTCATGGATATTCGGGATGGGGGGGAAGTGGTTGTGCTATTTCCCGCCGTTGATCGTTCGCAGTATGAGTTATGCTGAAATCTTGTATGTCACGGGCGTGCCTCACGGGAGCATCTTGCACCCGATGGGCTGGTGGGGATTCTATGTGATCCTTGCGATGGAGGCGGCGGGCATAGGCGGAATAGTCGGGGAAGTCATGATCAAGAAAGTCTATGGGCGGTCAAAAGTGAGCGGCACCGCAAATAGGGAAACGATCGTGGAAAGGAATTCCTGATGTCCAAAATGGCCAAAAAAATCGTATTGAGTCCGGACGAACAGCTTCGAAGAAAGCGATTTTTTTCCGCCACGATAATCACATGCATCGCGCTGGTGGTGATCGGAGGAAGTTTGCACGTCGTTAAGTTGGGCTCGATACGCATGGGAGAGATGCGGGCTTTGGCAACTTATAACCTTAAAGAAGAATCCACAAGGATACGCGCTGCCGGCGAAGACATCGCGCTTCACGAGGAAAATGAAAACCGAAAGAACCAGGCGACAGGCTATACGGTGGCTGAAGCGGAGGCGCTGCTGACAAAAGAGCAGTGGAAGGAATTGGATAGCATGGTAACAATTCCTGCCGGGAAGTTCCTGATGGGCACCAACCTGAAAAACGCCGATGCCGCATCTCACCCTCAACACGCAGTCAATCTGGATGCGTTCCAGATCGACAAATACCTGGTGACCAATGCGCAATATGCCAGGTTCGTCGCGGCGACCGGGCATCGCCCGCCATCCGATTGGAAGAACGGAAAAATTCAGGAAGGTACCCAGCAGTATCCGGTCACTCTGGTCAATTGGTACGATGCAGTGGCCTATGCCAAATGGGCTGGAAAGCGCCTGCCAACGGAAGCTGAATGGGAAAAAGCGGCTCGGGGCACGGACGGCAGGCGTTGGCCGTGGGGCAATGAAATGGATCCGGCCCGCTTGAATACTTACTACAATGTGGGATCGGCGACCAATGTGACGACATATGCCAATGGTGTAAGCCCATACGGCGTGTATGACATGGCCGGAAACGTCAACGAGTGGGTACAGGACGATTTCCTGCCTTACAAAGGAACGGATGCAGAGGCGGAAGTATTCAAGGGAAAAATCGCAAAAGTCCAGAGCGAGCAAGATCAGGCAATGAAAGTTGCGGATCTGGTACCGGTCAACAAGTATTACAAGGTCTTGCGTGGCGGGTCATGGAAGGGAGATCCATTTTCGACTGCGACCTACCATAGGGATTACTCCTGGCCCAACTATGCCTCCGACTTTTATGGATTTCGCTGCGCATCGAGTCTGAAGAACTGATTATGTATTGGAGGAATATCATGAATTCCATATGGATGAGAACGGTCCTGATCCTCATGGGTCTGGTTGTAGCACCGATGGCGCGGGCGGCGGTCGATAGTTACCGGTTCGCACACGTCACCATCTCGACCCCTTGGTACATTTTCATCTTCCTGTTGATGGGGATTTTTGCGCCGTTCGTTTTGATGGCTGTACTTGCGTGGCGCAATGCAATGAGAAAAGCAACTCCTGACAATGCAGAAGAAGGCCGGAAGCCTTCGCATCAATAAAACATTTCCGCTGAAAATCATATGACACATTTCGGACTATCGATTTCTCGAATCCTCCCGGTCTTGCTTGCATTCCTGTTGCCGGTTCTGTGCGCTCTGCCTGCGCATGCAGAAGACGCGCCCCATGAAGGTGAAAGTGCCCAGATCTTGCAGGCATTCAATAAACAGCACCGGGAAACAGAGCATGCAAAGTCAATCACCGATAAGGACAAGCAACGAGTCATGTTCCTGTTGGGGGTTTCGCTTTTAACCCTCGTTCTGATCACGGGCGGATTGGGAATCGCCATGGGGCTGTTCGGAAAGTCGGTATTCGTGGCACATATGATATTTGCCGGGCTCAGCATGACATTGGCGGTGGTTCACGCGGTTGTCGCTCTCGTATGGTTCTATCCATTTTAGGGTTCAAAGCAACAGGATCCGTTTGTTGCTTCCCTCGATAGCGTGCATTTACATGTCCACAGTCCTCAAGGCATTTCGCCTTTGCCACCCCCACCTAAGCCGACGTCATTTCGAGTAGTTTCCTATGCCGCTCAACCAACCTGCAAACGTCAATTCCGGGAATAAGCACAAGATATGGTGGCTGGTGGCAATCCTGTATTGCTTTTCGGGCACGACAAGCCTTGCCTATGAAGTGCTGTGGTCGCGCATGCTGTCCATGCAGTTCGGGGTCAGCATTTTCGGCGTGGTCATCACCGTTGCTGCCTTCATGTTTGGTCTTGGCGCAGGCAGCATAGCGGGAATCAAATGGGCCAGACAAAGCAAGGAGCCGATCGCGGTATTTGCGGCACTTGAGATAGGAATCGCGATCTATGCGCTCCTCCTTCCGACACTACTTCAGTACTCAAACGGCTGGATGGAAGGAGTTTCGACTCAACTGACTTTGCTGCAGTGGTATCTGTTGCAAGGTGCGGGAGCATTCTGCTTGCTGCTTGTTCCAGCATTCGGCATGGGAGTAGGTTTTGCGCTGGTTATCAAGGTAATCGAGCAAACGCCAATCTCTCTCGGAAAGATCTACGGTCTGAATACGCTGGGCGGGGTTGCGGGCGCGCTATTCCCGTTATGGAGTCTGCCTGCGATCGGATGGGCTGCGTCAGTGAGATTCATCGCGGTACTAGGTTTGGCGGTCGGAATCGCAGCATTGGTTGTCTCGCGCGCAATAAATCAAGCCAGAACGTTGCAAGGTGAAAGCAAGAAACACAACGAACGCCCCCCGATGTCGGCGCTGTTGATATACGCTGGCATCGGGGCTGGAAGCATCATGCTGGAGATCGGATGGGTGCGGCTATACGGCATGATCATGCTGAGAACGGAATATGTGCTGGGCCTGATTCTGGCCGTATTTCTCCTGGGGATCGCGCTCGGAAGCATGTTCCTGCCGCAACTGAAGAAATATGGTTTGTCGACCTGGATGCCGTTTGTCGTCGGCGGAGGCGTGTTGTTGGGCTTGTTCCTATTGCCTGCAACTTCTGCATGGATAGAGCAAAGCGACTTCAAATCATTTTTTTGGGCGACAACCTACCAGGCATTGATTCTGGGAATATTTACGCTCCCGATCACATTGGCCTTGGGCGCCTGGCTACCGCTGTTGGCAAGCCGTTACGATCACACCGAGTCCGGCGGAGTCTGGTTGTACGGGGCTAACTGCCTGGGTGGCAGCGCAGGCGCGGTAGTAGCCTGTTTGATATGTATTCCTTTGCTGGGCAGCGCAGGGATGGTTGCCTTATGCGCTGTTGCGATCACGGCATTTGGCCTGATCTGGGTCAATACACGCTGGGCCTGGCTGGGGTTGGCCGCGGTACTTGCGGCAGCATGGCCATTGCGCATCATGCCGCCAGTAGATGCATTGCTGCCCAAGATCGAAGCGGATAGCCGCAATCTTTACCTGTATGAAGATGCGATCTCGCTGACCCATGTCATCCGCCAGCCGGACGGACAGCGCGTATTGCTGAGCGATTTGCAGCGTATGGATGCATCTACCGACCCGAGTGCAGTAGAGATACAGAAAGATCAGGCCCGACTTGCATTGCTGCTGCATCCGGCACCGAAAAGCGTATTGTTCCTTGGGTTGGGAACCGGGATATCAGTGGCGGGATCAAAACCGTTCCCAAGTCTGATTCGAAGTGCAGTGGAATTATCACAGGGCTCGATCAACTCGGCCAAGTATCTCTTCTCGCCGGTAAATGACAACATCCTGGATCAGGTGCAGATTCAACGCGACGATGCAAGGCACTTCCTGAGCAGCACGCAACGCCACTACGATGTCATCATCGGTGACTTGTTTCACCCGGACATAGCAGGAATGGGATCGTTGCTGTCAGTCCAGCAGTTCGAACGAGCAAAAGACCGTCTGAACAAAGATGGGGTCTTTGTCCAATGGCTGGCGCTCAACCAGTTCGAGGTTGAATCGCTCAGGGTGGTCCTGCGGAGTTTTCAGCGCGTGTATCCCAACGCCCAGTTATTCATGGACGGCATGCATCTGGCATTGGTTGGTCCAAGAAACGAATTTTCTGGCGCAAATTCGATTTTGCAGAATCTGGGCCGTATGGACACTGCAGGACAAAGCCAGGCAACAGGCGGCGAAGGCGCGTGGACCTGGATAGGGCGCTATTGGGGGCCGATCGCAGAAACGAACGGAACAGTCCAGGACGAGTGGGAGCCGTATATCGAATATAAATTGCCGCGGGCTCGGTATGACGGCAACGTGAATCTGGCAAATCTGATGTCGTGGCTGTTGCGACGCCATCCGGAGCCTGAGGCCGCCATGAAAATATTGGCAATCGGTGCCAATGACAGAAGCAAATTCGGGCGCGATTATGTGGCGACCGAGCTTACCGCGCGTGCGTGGGTATCATCTATTCAGGGAGATGCGGAAAAAGCGGGAAATTTGATTTGGCTGGCCTATCAGGCGAACCCTCAGGATCGCTGGATAGCCAATTCGCTGGCTGATAGCATGTGGCAGTCCCTTGCACAGGCAAAGGAGCGCGGTCTGAGCGAACGTGAGGCCCTGCAGCGCATCATTAAGGTGTATCCAGGCCATGTTGGCGCCTTGCGCGCCCTGTGGCATCTGGAATCAACTGAGGGTAAAACACAAGTGGCCGAGCAATACCGTTCACGCTTGCTTGCCAGTTCACCTCTGGACAGTGAAGCGAAACTAATTCAATGAGTTTGTATATTCAGTGGTTAATTGAGAGGTATACATGTCCTCCAGTATGAACAAAACGCTTTCCAGCATTCCAGTCAAAGTGATCGGCACCGGCCTGAAAAAAGGAGCGGGCAATTACCGATGGAAGCGGCGTGCAATTCAGATAATCATTCTGGCCTTGCTGGTGATCATTCCCGTATCCGGACTATTCCGGATTGACCCCGAAAATGGCGCGCTGGTTGTGCTGGGTTGGCAAATCTGGTTCGCCGACTTTTTCCTGATATCGGGATTATGGATAATGATAGCCAGCGCTTTAGTCGCGCTGTATTCGATTGCTGGAACCGTGTTTTGTGGATGGGCCTGCCCGCAAAATACCGTTGCAGAATGGGCAAACCACATGACGCATAAGCTGCTCGGCAAGCGTGCAGAAGTCAGCTTGACCGGTGAAGCACCGAAAGTGGCGGCGGCAAAAAACAAGGCGCTGAACTGGACACTGCTTGCGCTCTCGTTTATAGGCGCAGCGATGTTTTTTGCATTGTTGCCGTTGCTGTATTTTTACCCGCCGGATGTCGTCTGGTCCTTTATGACGTTCAGAACAGACACAAGATTGGCGGGCTCCCTGTATTGGATATATACGGTATGGGTGATGATGATCCTTCTCGACATCGCGGTTCTCAGGCATTTCTGGTGTCGTTTCGCCTGCGTCTACAAGGTCTGGCAACATTCGTTCAAGACCAAGGAGACATTGCATGTGCTCTATGATGCGAGCCGGGCTGACGAGTGCGAAAAGTGCAATTACTGCGTAACGACCTGTTTCATCGAACTGGATCCGCGCAAGACGGAAATTTATGACAGTTGCATCAACTGCGGGGATTGCATAGACGCCTGCAATAATCTGCATGCAAAGAAGGGCGGTATTGGCCTGCTACGGTTCGAATTCGGGCAGCGAACGGCGGGCAAGGTTCAGAAGCTACGAGACAACACGATGTTGTTGCTATCGAGGTTCCGTTGGACTACACCCTTCGCAGTTCTTGGTATTGTATTGTTCAGCTGGGGCGTATGGTCATACCAGCCATATCACATTGCCGTAGGATATTTGCAGACAGCGCATAATCAATCTGCACGCGATTACCGTATCGAGATATCCAGCAAGCGTTACCGTCCGTCTGAACTTAGCGTTTCCGTCGAGGGCTTGCCGGAAAATGCTTTTACCCTGAGCCGGCCAACAGTAAGCATGGAAACAGTCGGTAGAACTTCAATCTTTCTTGCCGTGTCACCGAAATTGGAGCGAGGCCTTCATCCCTTCTCGGTGGTGGTTCACTCCAGCGACGGCTGGACTGGACGTTTTAATCTTCAGCATTTTGTTGAATAGGAGTATCGAGTCATGGAAAAAGCGGATAAGAAACTGGAATTTTCTGATGAAGAAACCAAGTGGGGAGAGCCACGCAAGGATAATTTTGGCTATACATCTGATCAAGAGCGCTTGGAAAAGCGCGGCCTGGAAGATTGGGAATTGGTGGAAAAAATTCCGGATTCCCAGCAAAAAGTGCCCTATTGGTTCATGGCAGTAGTAGTGATTGTATTGCTCGTCGGGGTTGGACTCAGCTTTCCGTTCTGGGGGCTGCGGCCAGGCGTGGTGGTCAATTGGGTTGATTGGGTAAAAGATCCGGGATTTCTGGGTTCGCTTGTATATATCGCTGTGGCTGCTGCGTTTGTTCATTACATGGTGAATATGTATGGTTCAAAAGTTGGGGGAAGGCTTGATTCCGATATTGAAAAACGGCGCGAAGAAAAGGATGAAAAGGAGAAATAAGTTCCTATAGCCAAAATCCAAATAGACAATGAAAAAATTCCTGTCCATCCTGCTATGTTTTCTAACGGCGAGCCTTGTTGCGTGCAGCGACAATAGCAGACACCTGTCGATTCCTCCGCAGCACTGGAAAGAGGCAGATATTCAAATAGAAACACATCCAGATCCCCCGCTGGCGGGAATGTCTGAAATAGTGGTTATTGTGACTGGACCGCACGGAAGACCGGTCCAGGACATGACGGTTTCTCTGCGGGGGAACGACTCCGTGCAATGGGTACAGGCGATACAGGATGGAAATATTGGAGTGTATCGTCGTGCTATAGATATTGGAGAGGGGGAGTCAGTAGCGCTTCAGGTTCAGTTGCAACAACGAGGGGATAAAAAGGTACTCCTGTTCCCGCTCCGGCTGGCAAAGAGCTAACTCTAAGAAGATGTAGCGTCGCCTTTGGATTGGGACGTAATTGTCAATATCACGTTCGCCAAGTAGGTACAAAAACCGACAGCCATTGTTGTCCCGGAAAGAGCCATGACAGGTCCATAAAAGCGGTGTACAGCAGCCATGTCGCTCGGCGAGCTTATTAGGAGTCCCTCCCAGATACCAAATACCATCTGTATAACGTAAAAACTATAGACGCCTATGCTTACCCACCAGAAGGTATGCTGTACCAGTTTTATTGAATATATATTTTTTCCGGTAAAAACAGGCAGCAAATAATACGTTACGCACATGGCAAGCAGGACTACGCCGCCAACAAGATTCATATGCGCATGAGCCAAGGGGTCAATCATATGGCCTGGGCCGCCGTAAGGGCTGCCGATCGAATCCAGCCATGCTCGAACAGGCGGCATGACCTGAAACATTCCGTGAATAGTACCAATGAAAAACGACAGGGCAGAAAGCAGGAGGAATTTTAAAAGTTGCCGATGCAGAATGTTTGTGGTCATCTCAGGATGTAATGTACATATGCGAGTCCTCGGACGACTTTGATCTGGGCGAATAGGTGTCTGGACGTGGGTGAAATAAACAAAACATCAGAAAATATCTGGTAACTCCCCAGAATTTTCTGATGCAGTATTGGCCAATTTTGCTAAATATTCTTTACTTCTTTTTTTCAACGATGCGATCAATTCCCATGCCGCTAAGATGAATAGCAACAACAACACCCAAGGCAAAAATTGCAACTGGAACTAGAAGTTCAACTGGCATAGCACACTCCCCCTTAAATATGTATAAACGTTTCTAAAGTAGGCAGCCAAGCCGCCTAGCTTCGGAACAAGTCTAGCGGAATCTACAGACTCCTGCAACATCATTACAGTACGCCTACATAAGCGTAGCAATATAATAATTTTAACCAATTTTAAACAATGCAATTGTGAAAGCAGTAATGCTTACCGATAGTCGCAAGCCCTTGTAACGGGTTTGACAATGGAGGCTGCTATCGGCGGCCTGCCCGTTTTTCAATGACATCCCAAGCCATATAGAGGATGGCACAAGCAACCAACAAGCAAACGACACCAATAAGCTGATATTCGGTTTCTGTGCTGACCAAGCCGCCAATAAACATATGCACCGCGAAGCCGGTAATGCATAGCCCGCAAATCGCTGCAATCAAGAAAATCAATAATTCGCCAATCATGATTTTTTGTCGGGAGCTGAATTGGTAGAAGGATGCTTAATTTGAATGATCACCCCACCCAGTTGCAAGGCGACGGTTTCAACTTTGCCCGCATCCATCATGGCAATATTATGAGAGAGAGCGCTGTTTCTCGGATTGCGCGGGTCGAAAATTAAATAATCGATACCCCGCAGCATTGCTAATAGCGTTTCACTGTTCTGTACGTCTGGTGGCAGTGGGAGTGCATCGCATCTGCAGGCCAGCATGGTTAGACTTGGCCATTGACTTGCTACTCGTATCGGACTTTTTGCCGCAGGGCTTTGATTGGAGTCGCCATTTGAAAAGAAACCACTATCCTCCGCCAAGGCCTTGATCAAAGTGTCTCGCGGCGACAGATAGTCCATTGGCAATAAATGATAATTTTCCTTGTCTATCACCATATATGTTGTAGAAATAGCGACAGAAAGTAATAACACTATCCCCCTTTGTGCCCAAAAGCCGCCAGTGGGATTTGTAGGCTTTTGCAGCAGGAGCGGAAAGCCCCAATACAGGCAAATTACCAAAGCTATGACCCCAAATATTTCATCCCCTGTCAGTAAGCCGATGATGAGCGCAAGTATAAGAATACGGCCAAGAAAATCTGTCCATAAATTATCGGCTTGCTTCAAAATTACTGCGATTAAAACGAACAAAATGCCAATACCGAAAATCCAGTGAAATGCGCCAAACGCATCTCCGTCGGATGGGCCCAGCAGAAGGCTCGATAAGCTCCTGATTGGATTGGCAAACAATTCGATGTGATTCCAGCCTGAGGTAAGCGCAAGTGCCGAAACAACTGCAAATGCAATGCCTCCATAAAAGTAACTTCGATGCTTTTGATCAAGCGGATTCTTATACCAGGACCATAGCAGCGCCAAGGGATAGGCTAAACCTACCGGATGAAGCGTGACGCTGACCAAACACAATAATATCTGAGCAAAATACATTCCCCCGAATGCTCGCTTTGATTCACGGTAGAGATGATCCGACCATGCGCCTATGGCAAACGCAAAAAGAAGGTATGGCGCGACAGATATGGTGTCAATTTGAGCGATTGTCAGAGGGGAAATCAACAACAGACCTGTAGCCAACAACGCGCTTTCAGCATGTCCGCTACGAATGCGCCAAGTATGAAAAGCCCATGCGGCAATCGCCATGACCAGTATCGTGGCGATCTTTGCGGCAAGTATATTGCCTGTCCATAAAATGCCGACAGGTGCGAGAAACAGCGTACGAAAATCTGGCAAACCCAGCGTCACGATCGGACTGACAACGTTGTCTGATACCGACCATACTAGCAATAGGGCATGGGCCGCGCCTTCATCAATTCCATAAGATGTCTTATGCAACAACATGAAACTGAGTGCCGCCCAAATTGAAAGCGCAAAATATGCTAAATACGTGTTCGGGATTCGAGATTGCCAATTATTCATCTTGGAATTTAAACCTTAAAGGATTGTTTACATAGATGGCGTAGCCAGAACTCTGGCGGTCCCAACTATACATTGGAGCGGCGTATCAATAGCAGATTTTCTCATGAGCGAGCGGTGTGCATTACTGGCATTTTATAACTTAAAGGCAGCCACTTTAAAATTGACAACTTCTAACTTGAAGAATAGTATAAAAAGCGTATCTCAGAAATAAATTCGGCTGATAGTAAGAGTGCAATTTTCCTTTATAAAATAAATCACTACGAGGTGCTATCTTATGGAAACCAAAACCGATGCCAACGCATTAAAAGCAAATCAGCAAGCAAAGTTGAAAGAATTGCAAATGCAACAGGCAAAACTCAAGGAGTTGCAGGTCGAATTGGAAAGAATCAACGCAAAAATCAAGAACCATGAGAAGCTTTCAACTGAAGATACCAAATTTATCGGTGATCTTGGTTGGCTCACTGCATTATCGGTGACAATAGCTAGTATAGCTGCCAGCCTTTGATGGAAAGCCGAAGAGCGTATGTATGGTGTAGGAATTAATATCAACTGACCGGAGAATTCGCTCCTTTGAGAATTACTTGCGAGGCCAGCATTTATGCTGGCCTTTCTGTTCCTGTAAATCATTACAGTGATTGGTTTGTTCCATGTGCACATTACATTTACAATGCGCAGAGTTCGAATTTGCCGCAAGCATGCGGCTATCTGTGGAGCGTGGCGCATGAGTCGCTTATTGTTTTTGTTGGCTATCTTCATCGTCGTCTATCTTTTGCTGCGATCATATCGCAGACAATCACCTCGACAGACTCCCCTGGATTCCTCTGAGGAAATGGTGCGTTGCGCAAAGTGCGGCGTTCATTTACCCAAAAGCGAAAGTATTCTGGCGGGCGGCAATTTTTATTGCAGCGATGCGCACCGCCGCGAACATACCTCAAAATAGCACTAATGCGGGATAGCCTATCCCTCACCGGCTTGTTCCCTTCCTTGCAAACGGCGGCACCGTTATCGCAAGAAAGCTTGTGGCGTTCTATCAGCTTTTTCAATCTCTACCGTATGGTTCTCGGTGGGATGCTGTTGCTGGTGCCTACGTTGTTCGGCGAAATGTTCTCGCTGAATATTCATGACCGAACCTTGTTCTTCTGGGTTGCCGTTGCGTATACCGTAATGGTGTTGATTTCGGTTTTGGCCGTAGGCCTTCGCAAGCCGCGGACTACCCTGCAATTGGCTTTTCAGATATGTACGGACATCGCTGCAGTTGCATTGTTGACGTATTTTAGTGGGGGTGTGCAGAGCAATTTGGGTATGCTGTTGTTGGTGTCGCTGGCACTGGCCGGAATGATCGGGCGTGGCCGCATCACCTTGCTGTTTTCCGCGCTTGCCAGTATCGCGATGCTATTGGAGCATGGGTATGCGGTATTGACTCGAGATGCGGCCGGAGCGCAGTTCCTTCAGGTGGGAATCCTGAGTACATCCTATTTTGCGGTGGCTTGGCTGGCTCATACCTTGTCAAAGTATGCGGTAGCCAGTGAAAAGCTGGCACTCCGTCGCGGTGTGGATCTTTCCAATATGGCGGAAGCAAATCGCCTGATGATTCAGGATATGCCGGACGGCGTGTTGGTCGTTGATGAGCGCGGAGTAGTGCGTCAGTCGAATCCTGGTGCGGAAAGACTTTTGGGTTGTGTTTTTCCGGCAGGTGTAAAAATCCAATTGGCCGAGTGTTCGCCTTTGCTTGATGCAATGTTCGCCGCATGGCGCCAAAACAAAGCGCTTGGACATGAGGTGCTCCGTCTGCCTGGGACTAATCATCCCGTACGTGTACGGTTTTTGCCTGTGCAGCGCGAAGGCTTCTGGGGGGTGGTGGTGGTGCTGGAAGATATGCAGCGGGTTCAAGAGCAAGCTCAGCAGGTCAAGCTTGCGGCGCTGGGAAGGTTGACAGCAAACATCGCCCATGAAGTGCGCAATCCATTGTCATCCATCAGCTATGCGACGGAGTTGTTGCAGGAACAGGAGCATGACTCGAGACAAGCAAGGTTGCTCCAGATCATATTGGATAATACGATGCGGTTGAATCGCATCGTGCAGGATGTGATGCAGGTCAACCGGCGCGACCGGCTGCGCTCGGAGAATCTGAATTTGGCAATGCGCATAGAGGAAGTCGTCGAAAACCTGTGCCGGGTCTCGGAGGTATCGTGCTCGGTATTTGAGTTGCATGTCGATCCGGAATGCACGGCGCGCTTTGACAGTGGACATTTCGAGCAGGTGCTTTGGAATCTGTGTCGCAATGCTTTGCGATTTAGCCAGAAATTGCCGGGTAGTGTTCGTCTGCAAGCGTTCACCACGGATGACGGGAGAGTGACGCTTGAAGTGTCAGATGACGGAGCAGGCGTCCCGGGCGATGCGGTGCAGAAACTGTTCGAGCCATTTTTTACGACGGACGCAAGCGGGACGGGGTTGGGGCTGTATATTGCGCGTGAACTTTGCGAAGCAAACGGAGCGACGATTGAATACAAGCGAGCCATTGATGGCGGGGCATGCTTCCGCATCATTTTCAGGAGCAACGATGAGTCTTAAGGCAAAAGCGATCCCGCGCGTGCTGATTGTGGACGATGAGGCAGACATCCTGGAGTTGTTGGAACTCACGCTGGTGCGCATGGGGTTGGAGGTCGTCCGCGCAAACGGGGTGAAACAGGCCAAGGAATGCCTGGACTCGGAAGGTTTCGATTTATGCCTGACCGACATGCGCATGCCGGACGGTGAGGGGCTTGAGGTGGTGCGACATATTGCCGAACGCGGTCTGGACGTGCCGGTGGCCGTGATTACCGCCCATGGCAATCTGGAGAATGCGGTGGCGGTTCTCAAGGCCGGGGCGTTCGATTATTTGTCCAAACCGGTGGCTCTGGATCAATTGCGTACGCTGGTCACCTCGGCGCTCAGATTGCCCGGGCCAAGCGAGTTTGAAAGGGTCGGAGCGAGCGTATTGCTGGGAAGTTCGCCTGCCATGGCTCAGGTTCGCGAATTGATCAATCGTGTGGCGCGCAGCCAGGCTCCGGTGCATATCAGCGGTGAGTCAGGCAGTGGCAAGGAGCTGGCTGCCAAGCTGATCGTGGAAAAAAGTTCACGATGCGGACAGCCTTTCATTGCGGTAAATTGCGGCGCAATTCCCGAGAATCTGATGGAGAGCGAGTTTTTCGGTTACCGCAAGGGAGCGTTCACGGGCGCGGAAAAGGATAGGGAGGGATTTTTTCAAGCAGCTAATCAGGGAACCTTGCTGCTGGACGAGGTGGCTGACCTGCCGATGACTATGCAGGTCAAGCTGCTGCGGGCTATTCAGGAAAGGAGGGTTCGCCGTGTCGGCTCGACGCAGGAAGAGCCGGTAGATGTGCGTATTCTCAGCGCTACTCATCATGATTTGGCTGCCTGTGTGCAACAAGGCAGGTTTCGGCAAGATCTCTATTACCGTCTGAACGTCATTTCGTTGCATATGCCGTCACTGCGAGAGATGCGAGAAGATATACCGCAAATGGCCAGCCAGATTTTGGAACGCCTGCGGGGAGGTTCAACAGCCAAGTTCTCTGCAGAGGCGTTGCACGAACTGGAAAGGTATGCCTTTCCCGGCAATGTGAGGGAGCTGGAAAACATCATTGAGCGGGCTTTGGCGTTGTGTCGGGATAACGTCATTGCGCCTCTTGACTTGCAGTTGATGCCATTGGCGTCTGCACAGGGTGAGGCCAGGATTGGAGGCGCCGGCAAGTATCCGCTGGCGGATTATCTGGACAGAATCGAGCGTGATGCCATTCTGGAGGCGCTTCATCAAACCCATTTCAACCGTACTGCCGCGGCCAAGATACTCGGCGTGACGTTTCGTGCCCTGCGTTATCGCATGGAGCGCCTATCGATTACAGATAAGGACAACATCGATTGAAGCCGGACTCGCAGGGTTGGCTGAGCGGTGTGAGGCGGGTAGCATCGCCAAATCATGATGGTCGCCCCCCGCATACCCATATCGATCTGCTGGTCATCCACAACATCAGTTTGCCGCCCAATGAATATGGCGGGGATGCGATCAAAAGATTTTTCACGAATACATTAGACCATTCAGAGCATCCCTATTATGAGCAACTCAAAGGTGTCAGGGTATCTTCCCATTTTTTGATTCGGCGTGACGGACAGATTCTGCAGTTCGTTCCCTGTAACAAACGCGCATGGCATGCCGGCGTCTCGATTTGGCGCGGGCGTTCGCGTTGCAACGACTTTTCCATCGGCATTGAGCTGGAGGGAAGCGACTTTGAGCCATATACCGAGCGACAATACCACGCATTGGTGCGTATGGTTCGGCGCCTCCGGCGCATGTATCCCATAGTCGATATCGTCGGCCATTCAGACATCGCCCCGGGTCGGAAGACTGATCCGGGGCCTTTCTTCAATTGGGATTGCTTCTCGGAAAGACAAAAATAACCGGCATCTCACATATACTTTTCTAAAGAAGAAAATAAAAAAACGCGGGCTGTGAAAAATAAAGATATAGACCAAAATTCTTCTTGCATAAATTTAATGATGCACTAGAATTAGTACAAATTCATAGGCTGTACCACTAGATATAGTGGTTTTTTGTTTTCTGGCGGGATTCGGCTTCTTTAACTGGTTCCGGCTCAAGCACACAAGGGGAGTTGTATGCTGATTGCTTCAAATAATGTTTCCACATCTGTTCCATCCATGCTTGCACATCAAGATTCAGCGTCAGTTGCTTCCTCCGGTAGTTTGCCCTTGGACCAATACAAAGTTATCCGTCGTAATGGCTCGGTAGTTGCGTTTGAGCCAGGCAAGATATCCATCGCTGTGACCAAGGCGTTTTTGGCCGTAAACGGCGGACAGGGGGCCGCGTCGGCACGTGTTCGTGAACTGGTGGAGCAATTGACCGCGAATGTAGTGAGTGCGCTGATCCGTCGCCAGCCGCACGGCGGAACCTTGCATATTGAGGATATTCAGGATCAGGTCGAATTGTCACTGATGCGTTCCGGCGAGCATGATGTGGCGCGCTCCTATGTGTTGTACCGTGAGCAACGCACGCAGGAGCGTTCCAAAAGCAAGAAAGACGCTGAGCCTACGCACGTTCTGAATGTGAGGGACGGGGATACGATCCGCCCGCTGGATGTGGACGGATTGGTCGAGAAAATCAAGTCGGCCTGTGTGGGGCTGGGTTCTGCTGTCGATGTTGAAAAAATACTGAAGCTCACCTTGAAAGACCTGTATGACGGCGTAGCTATCGAGGAGGTGCGCAAATGCGCCATTCTTTCAGCACGCACGCTGATCGAGCAAGATCCGGCATACAGTTTCGTCACCGCCCGTTTGCTGCTCAATAACATCTTTTGCGAGATTCTTGGCGAGGAAGTGGTTCAGGCCGACATGGCGGCGCGCTATGCTGAATACTTCCCGAAGTTCATCAAGCGCGGAGTCGAGGCTGAGTTGCTGAACGAGGAATTGGCGCGCTTTGATCTCGAGCGGCTGGGCAAGGCGCTGGATGCAAGTCGCGACCTCCAATTCAATTATCTTGGCCTGCAGACGCTCTATGATCGTTACTTCCTGCATGTGGACAGCCAGCGTATCGAGTTGCCTCAAGCATTCTTCATGCGGGTTGCGATGGGACTGAGCCTGAATGAGGTCAATCGCGAAGAGCGTGCCATCGAGTTTTATCGCCTGTTGTCCAGTTTTGATTTCATGAGTTCCACTCCGACGCTGTTCAATTCGGGTACACGCCGTTCCCAGCTGTCTTCCTGCTATCTGACCACGGTCGCGGACGATCTGGATGGCATCTACGAAGCGCTGAAAGAAAATGCATTGCTGTCCAAGTTTGCGGGTGGACTGGGCAACGACTGGACCAATGTGCGCGCACTGGGCAGCCATATCAAGGGTACCAACGGCAAGTCGCAGGGTGTCGTGCCTTTCCTCAAAGTGGTAAATGACACAGCGGTGGCGGTGAACCAGGGTGGCAAACGCAAGGGCGCGGTGTGTGCCTATCTGGAGACTTGGCATCTCGACATCGAAGAGTTCCTTGAATTGCGCAAAAATACCGGTGATGACCGCCGTCGCACGCACGATATGAACACGTCGAACTGGATTCCCGATCTGTTCATGAAGCGGGTCATGGAAGGTGCGGAATGGACACTGTTTTCGCCCTCGACTTGCCCGGATCTGCACGACAAATTCGGCAAAGAATTCGAGAAGGCCTATCTGGGTTATGAAGCCAGGGTTGCAAGCGGCGAATTGAAACTGTTCAAGAAAGTGCCAGCCCAGTCGCTCTGGCGCAAAATGCTGACCATGCTGTTTGAGACCGGCCATCCTTGGGTAACCTTCAAAGACCCATGCAATATCCGCAGCCCGCAACAACATGTTGGAGTGGTACATAGCTCCAACCTGTGTACCGAGATCACGTTGAACACATCCGATAGCGAGATCGCGGTGTGCAATCTTGGCTCGGTTAATCTGGCTGCGCATCTGTTCCCCAAGGGGCATGCCAAGGCCGGTCAGATCGATCATGACAAGCTGAAGAGCACGGTGAACACGGCCATGCGCATGCTGGATAACGTGATAGACATCAACTACTACGCAGTGGGCAAGGCCCGCAATTCCAACCTCAAGCACCGTCCGGTCGGGTTGGGCATCATGGGCTTCCAGGATTGTCTGCACGATCTGCGTATTCCCTACTCGTCCAATGCCGCGGTTGAATTTGCCGACCGGTCGATGGAGGCGGTTTGCTATTACGCCTACTGGGCATCCACTGATCTGGCAGAAGAGCGCGGGCGCTATGCCAGCTACCGTGGCAGCTTGTGGGATAAAGGGATATTGCCGCAAGACAGCCTGGACATGTTGCGCGAACAGCGCGGCGGATATGTCGAAGTGGACATGTCCTCCAGTCTGGACTGGGAGGCCTTGCGTGCGCGCATCCGGCAGTACGGCATGCGCAACTCAAATTGTGTGGCCATCGCCCCGACGGCGACGATTTCCAACATCATTGGGGTGTCGGCTTGTATCGAGCCTACCTACCAGAACATCTTTGTGAAATCGAACCTGTCCGGAGAATTCACGGTCATCAACGAGCATCTGGTGAGCGACCTGAAGGCGCTCGGATTGTGGGATGAGGTCATGATTGCCGATCTCAAGTATTTCGACGGCAGTCTTGCCAAGATCGACCGCATACCGGCTGATTTGCGCGAGCTGTACGCCACCGCATTCGAAGTAGAGCCGACATGGCTGATCGAAGCGGCGTCGCGTCGCCAGAAATGGATAGATCAGGCGCAATCGCTCAACATCTATATGTCCGGAGTGTCGGGTCGTAAACTGGATGAAACATACAAGCTGGCATGGGTGCGCGGTTTGAAAACCACTTACTACTTGCGGGCTTTGGGTGCAACTTCTGCAGAAAAATCCACCTCGCGCGCAGGTTCGTTGAATGCGGTATCGAGCGGTGGTGCGGGAGAGACCTCCGCGGCGCCGGTGGTTGAGGAAGCGAAGTTTTGCTCGATCGACAATCCGGAATGCGAAGCTTGTCAGTAGAAAATAACCTGTTTGCCGCACAAGCGGCGGATGCTTAGTGGCAAAGGAATGAAAATGCTAAATTTTGAAGACGACATGACTCCAGCAATTACACTGGCCGGCCTGCGTATGGCATCGGCGGGAATCGATGCTTCATTGGATACAAAAGAACAGACTTACACCATCGCTTCGACATCCACAGGCCGTATTCGTGTGGAAGACAAGCGCATCATCAATAGCAACGCCGATGTGAACCAGTTGGTGCCGTTCAAGTACAAGTGGGCGTGGGAGAAATACCTGGCAGGTTGTGCCAACCATTGGATGCCGCAAGAAGTGAATATGTCTGCCGACATTGCCTTGTGGAAAACCCCGAATGGGTTGACTGATGACGAACGTCGGTTGGTAATGCGGAATCTGGGGTTCTTCAGCACGGCCGATAGTCTGGCCGCGAACAATATTGCGCTGGGTACGTATCGCCACATCACCAATCCGGAATGCCGCCAGTATTTGCTTCGCCAGGCTTTCGAAGAGGCGATTCATACCCACGCCTACCAGTACATCGTAGAAAGCCTGGGGCTGGATGAGGGCGAAGTATTCAATATGTACCACGAGGTGGGGAGTATTCGCGACAAGGACGAGTTCCTGTTGCCGTTTATCGACGTGCTGACCAACCCGGATTTCAAGACGGGTACTCCGGAAAACGACCAGAAGTTGCTTCGCAGCCTGATCGTGTTCGCCTGCATCATGGAAGGACTGTTCTTCTATGTCGGTTTTGTGCAAATCCTGGCACTGGGGCGTCAGAACAAAATGACCGGTGCAGCAGAGCAATACCAGTACATCCTGCGAGACGAATCCATGCATTTGAACTTCGGTGTGGATGTCATTAACCAAATCAAGCTGGAAAACCCCCATCTCTGGACCCCGGCTTTCCGTGAAGAGGTGCGAGGGTTGATTCAAAAAGGCGTGGAATTGGAATACCGCTATGCTGAAGACACCATGCCGCGCGGTGTGTTAGGCCTGAATGCGGGCATGTTCAAGGAATACCTGCGCTTTATCGCGAATCGCCGTTGTCAGCAGATTGGTATTGATGTGCTATACCAAGGAGCAATGAATCCATTCCCATGGATGGCGGAAATGATCGACCTCAAGAAGGAGAAGAATTTCTTCGAAACCCGTGTTACCGAATACCAGACGGGCGGAGCGTTGTCGTGGGATTAGCGGCATAACCCGTTCGAGGGCGCTTATGAATGTGCCACGAAGGATGGAATGAGCATCGTTCCATTTTGGTGAAGGGCTACTGCAAACGAATGGCGGCTTGGCTTTAGATAGCCAAGCCGCTTTCATTTTGACGTTGGGATTTTAAAATTGCGCAAAATTTTTGGCAAAAATTGCCGCCATGGCTTATCAGTTGGAAGGCCGTATCCGATTCAGATCGCATCATTTCCTGGCAATCAAATTGATTTTGTGAATAGGTGAGCAGGTGAAAAGATTTAGGTTGGGGTGGGTTTGAAAGAAGGTATGTGAAATTTTCATCAGCGATTTATTTTGGAAATTTGTAGAGGAAATGATAAAAAAGTACAAAAAAATACAGTTAGATGTTGACATGGAGCACAAATCAGATAAAGTTGCAACCGCAAGATGTAGTGAAAAAATACATAACTGGCTACTAGGTATAGGGCCTATGTCGCAGTTAAAGGGGATATGGATTGAGCATATTTGATATTCAACAAGGAACAAACAACTAATGTTTCTTCTTGTGCTTATGGCGCAATTGAATAGCGAGAAGCGTTCTCAGGGGTTTCCCTCCCTCCAAAATTTCAGATCGTGGGTTCAGGTACGCAAAGCCTTGCCTGAGCAATTACTTCCGCTGAACCTTATTGAAAACTATCTGCCATGACGGATACCGGCTTGCTATTTGCGAGGAGTGGTACGGCTCAGACCAATTTCCTGGCTGTTTGTACGTACCTGTCCCAACAAGCTTCGGAAGCGGGTTTGTATATCCCCCAGGTTAAATTGATCGGTGAAGGGTTTGCGCATAAGGTTGTTTCCAACAGCCCTGCGAGGCAGCATATGTGATTGAGAATGTAAACAAAGGCTGCTTCGGCGGCCTTTGTTGCAAGGGCTTCAGTCATTCCGCGTTGCGGCGTGCTGGAGGTGTAGTAGTCGAGTTGTAGTGTTGTTTTTTGTTAACGTTCATCACTCAAGGAGGTTGAAATGGCAACAGCAAAGAAAGCTAAACCCGCGGCAAAAAAGGCGGCTGCCAAGAAGCCGGCAGCCAAAAAAGTAGCAGCAAAGAAACCCGCTGCTAAAAAGGCTGTAGCGAAGAAGCCGGCAGCAAAGAAGGTCGCCGCCAAGAAGCCGGCTGCCAAAAAGGCTGCAGCGAAGAAGCCAGCCGCAGTTGTAGCCAAACCAGTTGCAGCTCCGGCCGCGACATCTCTGGCTCCATCTGCGCCGGCTCCTGTCCGTCCGGCTGCGACTTGGCCTTTCCCTACACCCGGCATCAGCAAGCCGAACTAATGTGGTGGGAGGCTGTGAAGGCAGCCCCGATCAGGCTATAGGACGGGGCTGATTCACGGTTGTCGGATTGCGAGCCGGACAGGCTGGGTGGTTTTTTGCGCACTTGAAAAAGTGCGGGAGGCTTTGTCCCGCTAGGAAACGTTCATCATTTTGCTTGGCGTATCGTAGTGGTCTGCGCAATGCAATGGCTCGCACCGCTATCTGACGACGAGTTCGAGAATAGTTGCCACGAATAGATGGAGGCGCAGGTGTCTTCCGGAAAGTTCGGTGGTGGATACTTATCACTCTTTTATTTGCAGGAGTGGTTGTCTTTTTGCTACGACAACTGCCTGCCACCATTCACCAAGCCTTAGCCGAAGAACACCGATATTAACTGTTCAAGTGCCAGTCCATCTGTTGGACAAGTTCTGATATTCCGGATGTGCAGATCATGTCGCCTTTGCAACGAGCATAATGTTGCAGAACGGGGTGCCCTTGTGCATCGGAAGTTGCTTCACTGTGAACCCGTTGCGCGATATTACTCCAAGCCAGTCCTGCAATGTGCGGCAGTAGATGCGGTTCAAGCGATGTCCCCGCAGGAAGAACACAGTCCGATCTACCCAGTTGCTGCAATGGAATGGCAGGCCACCTGCTGCGTTACCTATGCGGGTGATGAAAGTGCCCCCTGCCGGCAAAGACGTACGTATGCGGCGTAGTACATCTTCCTGTGCCTCATAGCTGATGTAATGCAATACGTCGAGGATGACCACCACGTCGGAGGTGCAAAAATCGGTGCTGCAGATATCTCCTAGCGCGAATTCCGCCCGGGCACCGAGTGCGGCACGGGCTCTTTCCACGTCCTTGGGCATCAATTCCAGGCCCCAGATACTCTCTATCTTGGGTGCAGCAGGCCATTGAGCTGGCCAGTTGCCGGATTCATACAGTGTACGGGCTTCAAGCAGCCATGAAGCGAGCAGACCTTGGCCGCAGCCGAGATCTATCAGCCGCTTGGCATCGGGTATCAATCCATGTTCCAGCAGTCCAAAGAATGCGGGGTCGCCCTTAAGTTTGCCTTTGGCGAAATTCCATGCGAATAAGCCCGACGCGCGGTAAGGCTGCGAGGCTCTGGCGAGCAAGGTGAGACGAAAGTGTTCTGTCATTTGATGGCCGAGCGTACTGAAACGGAATGAAGGTTCAGTTCTGCCAGCCTCATCAGCAGGCGTGGCAAGACGTCAAGGATGACGGGCCTTCCTTCAGCGGTTGTGGCGGAATTCCCATCGTGCAACAGCAAGATATCGCCACGATTGAGGTCACGTACCAGACTATTGAAAACCAAATCAGGGTCGCTGATCTTAGTGTCGAACCCGCGCCTGGTCCAACTGCATAGACGGAGGCCCAAATGTGCTAGCACGGGATCGAGCTTATAATTTCGCAAGCCTGCCGTTGCGCGAAAAAAAAGCGGCTGCTGCCCGGTGATATCACCCAGCAGTATCTGTGCACCACGAATTTCACGAAAGATGCTCCAGGGGCCAAGCAGCGAAAAATACCACTTGTGGGACAGGCTGTGATTCTCAATGGAGTGGCCGCGCCGAATGATCTCGCGGCACAATTCGGGATATTGAGCGGCAAGCTTTCCGATGCAAAAAAAAGTGGCTTTTGCCCCATAACGATCAAGAATATTTAACACTTGCGGAGTAACTTCAGGATCAGGTCCATCGTCAATGGTAATGGCTACCTCGCCGCGTTGCTCGGCATCTGGCGGCAAGCGACTGATATTCGGCCCCAGCAACGTACTGCGCGGCAGCAATCCGGCAATAGTAAGGATCAAGTGATTGATGAAAACGATTCCCAACATCCATGGCCAAAGCCGGACTTTCCACAGGGTAACAATCGCGCAACTGGCAAGAACCAGTATTGAAAGCCTGATTGCGAACGCCGGTTTCCAGTTGTGGCAGGGAAGAAACATCGTTACGTTACATATTGGATTTTCGCAACATTATACAATGCACTATTAAGTGTATCGACAACAAGGAGTGAGAGTGCAAGCTGGCAGGATATTTTGCGCAATTTTCATTATCGCCCTTAGTGCGTGCAGCACCCCCCCACAAAAGCCGGGTTCCCCCGTACGCGGCGATTACTCCTACACCAAGAAGTACATCACCTGGATGATCGAGCGAGAGATGGAAGATGCCGATGTAACCGGTCTTAGCATAGCGCTGGTAGATGACCAGCAAGTTGTGTGGGAGCAGGGATTCGGGTATGCCGACAAGCAGGCGGGCATCAAGGCAACGCCGGACACGCTGTATCACTTGGGCTCCATCGCCAAAGTATTCACGGCGACGGCAGCGATGCAACTCGCCGAACAGGGCAAGCTGGATATCGACCAGCCGCTGCGGACATATTTGCCTGAATTTTCGATCAGGAGCCGAGTAGGCGGCATCGACAAGATCACGCCGCGCAATATCATGACGCACCATTCCGGATTGCCGTGCAACTGGGTGCACGGAATGAGCCAAAGAAACCCGGGGCCGTTCACCGAGGTAGTCACAGCGGTGAAAGACGAATACATGGCCTATCCTCCAGACTATGTGTTTGCCTACTCGAATCTTGGCGTGACGCTGCTTGGTGCAAGCATCGAAAGGCAGAGCGGCGAATGTTTCGCGTGTTACATGAGCGGACATCTGTTGCTGCCGCTAGGCATGACACATTCGGAGTTCGCGCCGAGGATTCCGGGTAAAAGCTATGACCGGGGAAGGGAGATCGAAGCCTTGCCGTTGCGCGATCTGCCTTCCGGCGGGCTGATCTCGAGCGTCGGCGATATCGCTCACTTCATGCAAATGATATTTGCGAATGGCAAATATGGGGGGCGGCAAATACTGGCGCCGGAATCGTTGCGGGAGATGTTCAGGGTGCAGAATGCGAATGTGCCGCTGGACTTCGATTTCAAGATGGGGCTGGGCTGGATGCTGAGCGGAATAGATGTGCCGCGTGCCGGCACCGTGGCAAGCCATGGCGGCACCACGCTTAACTACCATAGCCTGATGGTGGTATTGCCCGAACAGAAACTGGGTGTGGTGGTGTTGTCCAATTCTGTTACGGCAGAGGCAATGATCGGCAAAATCGCAACCGAGACGCTCAAACAGGCGCTGGAAGCAAAGCGCGGCATCACTCCGCCCGTCAAAGAGACCAGGGAGGCAAAGGAAGTTCTCCTCACCGACGCAGACGTGCGAGCCTACAACGGGTATTTTGACACGCTGATCGGGCTTGTTAAGGTAAGCGCCAAATCCGGCGATCTCGTGGCTGAGATCATGGGGCAAGAGCTGGAACTGATACCGCGCGAAGAAAATCAGTTCGGAGCGCGCTTTAAATTGTTCGGCTTCATTCCCGTCAAGATTGGTGCACTGGAAGAATTGAACATTTCTTTGCACAAGATCGACGGGCATGATGTACTGGCCTTGAAGAGCAACAATCAATCCATGCTGATTGGCGAGAAAATTGAGCCGGTCCCCATTCCACCGCGCGTGCTGGATTACGTCGGTGAATACGAAATCATCAATAAATATGACGGCCCCTTGCCGCAATCGGTGCGCATCCTGTATGAAGACGGGCTGATCATTGGAGCATTCACATTCGCTGAGAAGCCGGGCTTCGTCTTTCGCGTCGCGCTCAAACCGGTTGCTGCTGACGAGCTTGTGACGGAAGGCCTGGGGCCGGGCAAGGGGGAAACGCTGCACCT
This sequence comes from Sideroxydans sp., assembly GCA_027310665.1. Classification (GTDB taxonomy): domain Bacteria; phylum Pseudomonadota; class Gammaproteobacteria; order Burkholderiales; family Gallionellaceae; genus Sideroxyarcus. Next base: position 33,018 of record DAIDAJ010000005.1, read on the forward strand.
GAAAAAGCGGGGAACAGAACCTCACATCTATTACTCCGGCTTCGATTTGCGAAAAAAACCAGCCGGCCACAGCTGACATGCGTCTGTCGGCAAACGCGATTTACGAAATGGCGCCAATCGCATCGGGCGACAATATTCTGTTGATTATGTTGCCAGGCGCTAGACATACCCCCCAAAACCTTCGGGAAAATGGATTTATTCAAGCGCTGAGGGAAAGGAACTTGCCGGTAGATGTACTTGCCCTGGATGCACATGCCGATTTGTATCTTGATCGCGCCGATATCGAGCAACTGCTGCACCAAACCCTGGATGCGGCATGCTTGCATGGCTACCGCCGAATCTGGTTGTTCGGGATATCGCTGGGAGGTTCGGGCGCGATGATTTGCGCTACACAGCGTACGGCGGAAATCGAGGGCCTGTTCCTGCTTGCACCCTTCCTTGGTACGCGCGGGATTGTCGCAGAGGTGGAGGCGGCGGGTGGTCTGGCCGACTGGAGGCCGGGAGAGATTGGGAACCGCGACCACGAACGTGCGCTGCTGGAACAGATCCGGTGCAGTCCGATCGGTAGCGATGAGTTTCCCGCCGTTTATCTGGGTTTCGGACGGGAGGACCGTTACCGCGGAGCCAGCATGTTGTTGCTAAAGCGTATCTCGCCACAGTACGTGGTAACCAGGACGGGGGGCCATGATTGGGAGACCTGGAAGGGGCTTTGGAACATGATGCTGGATAAAAAGCCATTTGTCGTATCGTCCAAAGCGGGCAAGTGGAAATAAACTTTCAAACTTAATGGCTTGGGAGTACCCTTGATAAATCAAGGTTTATTTTGTGGAGTCCGGGCATGACGCGATATTCCGTTCAACGCTTCAGGGCCGCAGTGCTGCGCACGCATCTGCGCATCGCGGCGATCATCGCCCTGCCAGCATCGCTGTTGAATCATCTGTTCATCGAAACCCCCGACAGAGGGGCAGTGTTGCTTGGGTTCGCATTGCTTGCCCTATGGTTGCAGTGGCGCATACGGCATCATGGCGATGACTCACTGCGCTATGCCGGTTGGTTTGTGATGGCGACCCTGTGCGTAATGCTATACGGCGTAAACATCAGCAGCCAGCAAATGCAACTGGAAGTGTGGATGATGATATTTCCCATTACTTTCGCACCCATCGTTGCAGCGAGAGAACGCATCATATGGTTCATCGTGGGTGCCGCAAGCCTTGCGTCGTTCATGATGCTGCGACACGACTCTCCCAATGCAGTTTCACTCTTTATGCCAGTTGCCGCTTATCTGACGCTCGGGTTCGTAACACTGATGCTGGTGCGGCACAACGAACTGAACATCGAACGGCTGGCGCATCTTTCGACCGTTGACCCGCTTACCCAGGCATACAACCGCAGCCACCTGAAAGATGTGATGACGAGCGAAATCAAACGCTGCAGGCGCAACGGACTGCCGCTGACCATCGTCATGCTGGACATCGACTATTTCAAGATGTTCAACGACAACTATGGACACCTGTTTGGAGATAGTGTGCTGGAGCAAGTTGCGGAGGCGCTGAAGCGCGCGGCATTGAGAGCGGGAGATTATGTGTTTCGTTACGGAGGGGAAGAATTCTGCATCATCACTGCCGGGCTCGACCGGGACGAGTCCAGACAGTTCGCAGAGAAATTGCGACAAGGCATTTTTCGCTGAACATCGAGAACCTGAAATCCCCGCACCAGCGTCTGACGGCATCAGCCGGATTCTGGTGTGTCACGGATTTGCGAGAGATCGTGCCGAGCGCGCTGCTGCTGAATGCGGACAATGCACTATACCGGGCAAAGGATGCGGGGCGGAACACGGTGGTAGACTTTGACGCAATACAGGATTTCGGAATCGAAGCACATCATCCGCAAAGTGCTCCAGCCCGAATGGAGAGGCCGGTGAGACAGTAATTTATTACTTGAATTCGCGCAGTTCCTTCGGTGTGTCGTCGTGATTGCCATGTGGATGGAGCTCGTAGGCTTTGACGAATATCTCTTGCGAGTTGTTCTTGGTGCGAGGCTCCGGAGTCTTCAGGTTGTGGTACTGCACATCCTCGCAGTAATGGATCAGTTGATTCTTGATTTTGTCCAGCAGGCTGTAATCCAGACAAAAGCCTTCACGAATGAGCGCCTTTTCCAGCGCCTCGAGAGAATAATGTTGAACGCTGTAACGGATCAACAAACTGTTCGGCTGCGGACCGATTTCGACGTGGAAATTATCCAGCCCGATCAGCAGCAGATATGCCTGAAAAAGCTGGTTGGGCGGGTCGCCGCTGAAGATCAGCAGGCGTTCCTTTTGCAGTTCGAACGGATTGATCACCTTACTTCCCGCGCAGTATGTTCAAACCCTTGAGCAGATTCAGGGCCTGATTCAACTGGTAATCGTTCTTCGCGCCAAATTCGGCAACCTCGACCTTGCCGCTATCGCCTTCCTTGGCCTTGGTATCGCTCTTGCCTGCTTTGGGCGTCGATTCGCTTTTGTCTTCACCCTGGCTATTGCTCAAATGCTTGTCCAAATCCACCTCGCGGAGGCGGAACGCGTTATCAAAACTGGCGGTCGCCGGGTCTTCGACCACGATGTCGGGAACGATGCCTTTGGCCTGGATCGAGCGCCCGTTGGGAGTGAAATAGCGAGCGGTCGTGAGCTTGATTGCTGTATTGTTACCCAGTGGCAGTATGGTCTGCACCGAGCCCTTACCGAACGACTGCGTACCCATGATGACGGCGCGTTTCTGATCCTGAAGTGCACCGGCGACGATCTCCGAGGCCGAAGCCGAGCCGCCGTTGACCAGTACGACCATCGGCACTTTCTTGAAAGAATCAGGCAGATCCTTCAGATAATCGCTCTTGCTGCTGCCGCGCAGGTAATTGTCGGGGTTGGCAGTGAGGCGCATCTTGGCATCTTCGGTGCGTCCTTCGGTATAGACGACCAACGCGTCCTTCTGCAGGAACGCGGCGGAAACCCCGACTGCGCTCGTCAACAGGCCGCCCGGATCGTTACGCAGGTCGAGAACCAGCCCCTGCAGTGCGCCGTTGTTCTGCTTCTGCAGATTAGCCAACGCCGTAGCCAAGTTCTCGCCGGTATGTTCCTGGAACTGGGTGATGCGCACGAACCCGTATCCCGGCTCCTCCAGTTTTGATTTTACGCTCTGCACCTTGATGATGGCGCGTGTCACGCTGATCTGCAAAGGCTTGGGTTCATTCTTGCGCAGGATGGTGAGCACAATGACGCTGCCGGGCTTGCCGCGCATACGTTTCACCGCGTCATTCAGGGTCAGGCCTTTCACCAGCGCATCGTCGGGCTTGATGATGAGGTCGCCGCTCTTGACCCCGGCTGTAAAAGCGGGTGTGTCCTCGATCGGCGAGATCACCTTGACCAAGCCGTCTTCCATGCCGACCTCGATGCCCAGTCCACCAAACTCGCCTTGCGTCCCGACTTGCAGTTCCTTGAAAGCATCGGCATCCAGATAGGCGGAGTGCGGGTCGAGTCCGCTCAACATGCCGTTGATGGCTGAGGTGATGAGAGTCTTGTCGCTCACCGGCTCGACATAATCGCTCTTGATGCGGCCAAACACTTCGGAGAAGGCGCGTAACTCTTCGACCGGCAGCGGCAATTCGGTATCTTTATCTGCAACGGCAGAAAAATTCAGGCTGACCAAGATGCCCGCCACCAGACCGATGACCACAAGACCATATTCCTTGAAGCGACGACTCATTTGATTTTCCTTGTCAATGCCTGACCCATTTGCCTGGGTCGAAGGGTTTGCCTTCAAAACGCAGCTCGAAGTATAAACCGGAATCTGCGTTGCCGCCGCTGCTACCCACGGTGGCGATAAGGTCACCGGCGCGCAGACCGTCACCCACCTGCTTGTAGAGCGTTTCGTTGTTTCCATACAGGCTCATGTAGCCTTGTCCGTGATCGATGATGAGGAGATTGCCGAAGCCGCGCAACCAGTCGGCATATACCACACGACCGGCGGCCACTGCCTTGACCGGCTGGCTGGGAGTAGTGCGCAGGAACCAGCCGGTCCATGGCATCGTGCTCTCCGGGCGACGTGCTCCGAACTTGTTGGTCACCCTGCCTTTGACCGGCAATGCCAGTTTGCCCTTGAGCGACTTGAATGCCACGCTGTCTGCCTGGGTGTCGGGCAAAACATGCGCGAGCTTCTCGACCAATTGCGACAGGCGGCTTTCATTGCGTTGCAAGTGTCCGATCTCGCGGCGCTGTTGCTTCATCTGCTGCGATATCTTGTTCAGCATCAGCTGGTGTGCATGTTTATCCTGTTCCAGAAGCTTCCGTTGATCGCGCTCTTCCGCCTGTAGCGAAGCGATTTCGTCGCTCTTTTTGCGCGCCTGATCGGTGACCGCCTGCAACCTCGCGCGGCCGTTGCGCAAGGACTGCAGGGTGGCAGCGCGGTTGCGCGCGATGTATTCGTAGTAGCGCAACTCGCGCGCGACCTGGTTCGGGTCGTCGTTATTGAGCAGCAGTTTGAGGTATTCCTGTTCGCCCCCGTCCATATATTGCTGGTACAACAGGCGCCCAAGCATGGCCTGCTGACCTTGCAGCTCCCGATCGATTGCCGAGGCGCGTTGCTGCAACTGCGAAAGTTCCCGGTTGGCGGATTGCTGCTGTTGCGCGAGCTCGTGCAGCCTGCGGTTGCTGTCGCTGATGGCGCGTTCCGACTCGCGCAGGTTATCCGCCGCTTCGGCCTTGGATTCGCTGGATTTGTCAAAATCTTGCTGCAAGGCGGAGATGCGCTTGCGCAATTTTTCCAGGTCATCCTGCTGCGTGGCTTGTGTCGCTCCCGCGAGGAGCAGCATCGCCAGCAAAGCGAAGCGCGGCAGTACAGTCACAGAATATGAATGAGCGACTTGCCGGTCATTTCCGGCGGTTGCGGCAGTCCCATCATCGCCAGCAGCGTCGGAGCGACATCCTGCAGCGCGCCGGCACCGGCTTCGGCGATGCTTGCCTTGCGCCCGATGTAGACGAACGGAACCAGATTGAGCGTATGAGCGGTGTGGGCTTGCTGTGTGGACAAATCCCGCATCTGTTCGGCATTGCCGTGATCGGCCGTGATGAGTACCTCGCCGCCGCATTCCAGCATCGCGTTCACTACGCGCCCTATGCAGATGTCCAGCGCTTCCACCGCCTTCACTGCCGCATCCAGGATGCCGCTGTGGCCGACCATATCGCCATTGGCATAGTTGCAGAGGATCGCCTGATATTGCCTGCTCCGGATCGCGGCTTCGAGTTTGTCGGTGACTTCGAACGCGCTCATTTCCGGTTTCATGTCATAAGTCGCCACTTTGGGTGAGGGTACGAGTACGCGGTCTTCACCGGGGTAGGGTTGTTCCCTGCCGCCGTTCATGAAGTAGGTGACATGCGCGTACTTTTCCGTTTCGGCGATACGCAGCTGTTTCAGGCCCAGATTGGAAAGATATTCACCGATGCCGTTATGGATAGAATCCGCCGTGTAAGCACAGGGCAGATGAAAATCCTCTCCATAGCTGCTCAAAGTGGTGTAGTTCCCCAACCTGGGGAAGCGGGAACGCGCGAAGCCGTCGAATTTGTCGTCGGTCAGGGCGCGGGTGATCTCGCGCGCACGGTCGGCGCGGAAATTCATGAACACGACAGAATCCCCGTCCTGCATTGCAGCAGATTCGCCGATGACGGTCGCCTGCACGAATTCGTCGTTCTCGCCGCGCGCATAAGCCGCCTCCAGCGCGGCCTGGGGTGTGGCAAAACTGAACGGTGCCTTGCCCAGGGTGAGCATGTCGTAGGCGATCTGCACACGTTCCCAGCGATTGTCGCGGTCCATGGCGAAGAAGCGTCCCACGAGGGTGGCAATACGTCCCGAGCCGAGCTGTGCACATTTGTCTTGCAGCGATTGCAGAGACTGGGCGGCGCTGCGGGGAGGGGTGTCTCGTCCGTCGAGGAAGGCATGGATGAAGATGTTTTTCAGCCCGGCGCGAGTGGCAAGTTCCAGCATGGCGTGTATGTGCGCCTCATGGCTATGCACTCCGCCAGGAGACAGCAGGCCAAGTATGTGCAGCGCCGTTCCACGTTGCTTTGCGGACTCGACCGCTTGCACAAGTGCCGGATTCGTGTAGAAGCTTCCGTTCTCGATGGCCAGATCGACTTTGGTAAGGTCCTGATATACGACGCGTCCGGCGCCGATATTCAAATGGCCCACCTCGGAATTACCCATCTGGCCGGTAGGTAATCCGACGCGCAATTCAGAAGCGTTGATCAGTGTGTGCGGATACTCACTCCATAATTTGTCCCAATTCGGTTTGCGGGCACAGGCAACTGCATTGAAATCGGGATCCTCGCGATAGCCGAAACCATCGAGGATGAGGAGAAGAACGGGAGTGATTGGTTGAGTCGGCTGTACGGTCATGCTGGCTTTTTTGTCACCAAGATATCAAAATATAAGTAGTTGCTAATTTAGTGCGCTGCAAAGCAACGCTGTGTCAGCGCAGGATTTTAGCCGATTTCGGGGCGAGGCATGCCCCCACTTCCAAAGATGGCAGGCGAACTCAATGACGAACAAACTGATCGATAAAGATGAACATATCATGGAAGCTTCGCTGGCGATCAAGGCGATTGCGCATCCGCTACGCTTGAAAATATTATGCGTGCTTGCTGGCGATGAGTTAAGCGTTCAGGAAATCGTGGACAGCGTGGGCACGACGCAAAGCAATATTTCGCAACATCTTGCAATCCTGCGTGACAAAGGCGTACTGGCCACGCGTAAGGATGCCAATCGGGTGTTCTATCGCATAGGCGATCCGCGCACCCTCAAACTGGTCGGGATGATGCGCGATGTGTTTTGTTCGACTTGACCGGCTTTCGTGTTTCTTTGGTGGATGCCAGTCAGGTACTGTATTAAGTCATGCCGTATGGAAATTCCAGTAAAATTGCCGACCTTGAGGAGTTTTGAAAATGAATGCTGAACGCATAGTCCGTATTGTTGCAGGCAGTTTCATCCTGTTGTCCCTGGCATTGGGGGTGGAAGTCAGTCCGCTGTTCGTCAGCAAATACTTTTTGCTATTCACCGCCTTCGTCGGATTGAATCTGTTTCAGAGCGGTTTCACGCAGATATGCCCCTTGAATAGCATTCTTGCCCGTTTCGGTATCAAAGGCAGTTGCTAAAAAAATCTTCCGCCACTTCGTTTGGTCTAGCCCACATCAGTCTGGCCTTCGTCGGCCTGATGTGGGTTTTGCCTTTCCTGTACTACAACCACGCCTATCCCATCACGACCTTTTATCAGGAATGGGGCACAGGCGTGCTGGGCTTGTGCGCGATGCCGTTGTTGCTCACTGCACGCTATTGGCGGGAACCCGAAGTGCCGCGCATCGTGTTGTTGCCCATTGGGTTGATGCTGTTGCTGATGGTGCAATACCTCGTGGGGCGCATCACTTACTTCGATCACTTGATGCTGCTGGCGCTGTACTTCATGTTTGCCGCGTTGCTGATCATGTTGGGACGGCGTCTGCGGGTAGAGCTGGGATTGCCGGCGCTGGCGACGGCGCTGGCCGTAGTTCTGCTGGTGGGAGCGGAGCTTAATACGCTGGCGGGTATCTTGCAGCATTACCGCTGGAATACGTTCCTGAACCCGTTCATTACTGCCAAGACATCTCACGCGGTGTATGGCAACCTGGCACAGCCCAATCATTATGCCAATTACATCGCTCTGGGCATGATCTCGCTTGGATTGCTGTATGCAAGGTTTTCCATGCGCATTTGGCACGTGGTGGTGCTGGCGGCTCCGATGCTGTTCGTCATGGTGCTGTCCGGGTCGCGCAGTTCCTGGCTGTATCTGTTGTCCGCTGCCGCTTTGGCGTATTTTTGGCAACGGCGTGATCGAGCCTTGCGGCCGTTGATGTACTTCACTTTGCTGCTGCTGCTGGCATTCGGGTTGATGCACTTCGTGGTGCAGATACCCTGGCTGGAAGGCGCTACCGGAAGCGTGACCACAACGGAGCGTTTGTTCGGGGATAATGCCAGCGGCGCTATCCGCTTGCACTTGTGGCGCGAGGCGGCCCTGATTTTTGCCCAATTCCCGCTACTGGGGGCGGGCTTCGGCCAGTTCGCATTCCAGCATTTTCAGCTCGCGGCGGAAATGCGCAATCCGGCTCTCACAGGCTTGTATAACAACGCGCATGATCTGGTGATGCAGACCGCAGCCGAAACAGGCCTGTCGGGGTTGCTGATCCTGCTGGGCACGCTGGGCATCTGGTTCCGGCAATCAGTGCGCGGGGCACAATTCACCATTTACCACTGGTGGGGACATGCGATCCTGGCTGTATTGGGCATCCATAGCCTGCTTGAATACCCGCTGTGGTACCTGTATTTCGTGGGGGTGGCCGCCATGATGCTGGGCATGTTCGATACGACGACCTATCGCCTGGAGCTGCGCAATGCAGGGCGCGTATCTGTAGCCATGATGCTGGTGCTGGGAGCGCTCTCTCTGACCCAGGTGCTTCTCGGATATAAGCGACTGGAGAATGCCCTGGTGATGCGAGGCAAGACAAGCACCGACCGGAGTTTCGTTCCGCGTGTTCAGGACGAATTAACCAAGGTGCACCAGTCCGCGCTGCTGAGCTCCTATGCCGAGTTGTTCATTGCCAGTACGATGGAACTCAGCGCCGACCATCTGGAACAAAAGCTCGAACTGAACGAACGCGTGCTGCGTTTCATTCCGATCGCACCCGTGGTTTATCATCAGGCATCGCTGCTTGCGTTATCCGGTCGTCAGACGGAAGCCAGGGCGCAATTGGAACGCGCCATCTGGTCTTACCCCATGGATTACCCAACGGCGCGCACTGAATTGGAAGGGTTGGCGCGCAAGGACCCCGCGCACTTTTCCGCTCTGTTAGAATTCGCCACCCAAAAATACGAGGAGTACCAACGTGCTGCAATTCCTGCAAAATAACAGCTGGACCGTCCTGATCGCTCTGACCAGCGGGGCGATGCTGTTCTGGTCGTTCTTTGGCAACCGCTTGCGCGGCATTAAGGAGGTCGATCATATGGCTGCAATGCAGTTGATCAATCACAAGAACGCATTGGTTTTGGATGTCCGCGAACAAAACGAATATGATGCCGGGCATATTCTGAACAGCAAACTCATTCCGGTGGGCAAGCTTCTGGAACGCATTGGAGAGCTGGAAAAGTATCGCGAGCGTCCGATCGTCGCCGTGTGCCGTAGCGGGCAGCGTTCGGCTTCTGCCTGTGCCGTTCTGGGTAAACAGGGATTTGCCCAGGTCCACAACTTGAATGGCGGCGTGATGGCCTGGCAAAAAGCCGGCCTGCCGTTGGAGAAATGATGGCCAAAATCGTCATGTATTGCACGGAAGTCTGTCCGTATTGCGTGCGCGCCGAACATCTGCTGCAGCGCAAGGGAATAAAGGATATCGAGAAAATACGCGTCGATCTCCAGCCCGAGATGCTCGACGTCATGATTCAGAAGTCCGGGCGCCGCACCGTGCCGCAGATCTATATCAACGGCGAACATGTCGGTGGATACGACGACATGGCGGCACTGGACCGGGCGGGTAAGCTGGATGCCATGTTGGCGAACAATCATTGAGGAAAATGTCATGACCGAAGCGGCACAAACAAACAAACAACCGATCTTCAATATCGAGAAACTGTATGTGAAAGATCTTTCCCTGGAGATACCCAACGCTCCCGCCATATTCCTGGAGCGCGAGAATCCCCAGATCGATCTGCAACTGCAAACCCAGGCGGCGCCTCTCGAAGAAGGCCTGTTCGACGTCACCGTGACGGTTACGGTCACGGCAAAGCTGCCGGGAAAAGACAAAGTGCTGTTCCTGATCGAGGCCAAACAGGCGGGTATATTCCAGATACGCAATCTGCCGGCGGAAGATATGGAAACGGTGCTGGCGGTTGCCTGCCCCAATATCCTGTATCCCTATTTGCGCGAAGTGGTGTCGGATGTGGCGGTACGCGGCGGTTTTGCACCGGTCCTCCTCAATCCGATCAACTTCGAAGGGCTTTTCCAGCAACAAAAGCAGCAGTCACAAGCCGAAGGCCAGGCTGCCGAGGCAGTCAAGCACTAACGGCAATGCGATAGAGTCATCTTCGATAATGAAACTCGACATGCCCGATGTCCTCTCCCCAACCCCCTCCCGCAGGGCGAGGGGACGGGCGAATCGCTGCTCGGGCTCAGGGTTGGCGAGAGGGCTTGCGGCGGTGTTGCTGCTGGGCGTGAGCCAATGGGCTTGCGCTTTTGACTTTGTTTCGGTTGCCGAGCCTGCCATCCTGTACGACGCCAATTCGCTGAAGGCGAAGAAACTTTACGTCGCCACGCGTTACCTGCCCCTGGAGCAAGTGGTTGTGCTGGACAACTGGGTCAAGGTACGCGACAACTCGGGCAAATTGTTCTGGATAGAAAAGCGCCAGCTGAGCAGCAAACGCTACGTCATGGTGACGGTTCCAACTGCTACTGTGTATCGCAATCCTGACAATAATTCCGAAGTGGTATTCAAGGCCACCCAGCAACTCGGCATGGAATGGCAGGGCAGTACCGGGACGGGCTGGGTCAAGGTGCGTCATGCGGACGGCAGCACGGGCTATCTGAAATCCAGCGATGTGTGGGGTGACTGATGAAAGTCGCAGTGCTGGGTTCGGGCGCATGGGGAACCGCGTTGGCGGTCAGTTTCGCCCCGCGTCACCAAGTCACCCTGTGGGCACGCGATGCGCAACGGGTCGAGGCGATGCGCGCCTCGCGCCAGAATCAGCGCTATCTGCCTGACATCACTCTCCCTGCCGAACTGGGACTTTCCTCCGATCTGAATGAAGCGCTGGCTGGCGCAGAGTTGGTCATCGTCGCAGTTCCGGTTGCGGCGCTACGTGGCACGTTGCAGCAAATCGCCAAACTGCCCGTGCCTGTTCCCGTAATCTGGGTGTGCAAAGGATTCGAGAGCGGCACTTCCCAACTTCCCCATCAGATCGTCACCGACACCTTGCCTGCATCCTTTCCGCGCGGGGTGCTGTCTGGTCCCAGTTTTGCCCAGGAAGTGGCGCGTAGCCTGCCGACCGCGTTGACGCTGGCCTCCGGCGACAGCGAGTTCGCCCAAAACACGGCGAAGGCGCTGCACCATTCCCGTTTGAGGATCTATTCCAGCACCGATGTGGTCGGTGTCGAGATCGGCGGCGCCATCAAGAACGTGCTGGCCATCGCCGCAGGCATCTGCGACGGCATGAAGATGGGCCTGAACGCACGTGCAGCCTTGCTTACCCGCGGGCTGGCCGAGATGACGCGGCTGGGTATGCAGATGGGCGGTCACGCTGAAACATTGGGCGGGCTGTCCGGCGTGGGCGACTTGATCCTCACCTGTACCGGCGATCTTTCACGCAACCGCCAGGTTGGCATGCTGCTGGCACAAGGCAAATCGCTCGCGACTATTCTCGACGAACTGGGGCATGTGGCGGAAGGTGTGTACACGGCACGTGAAGTGCATCGAATCTCCCTGCAACGCGGGGTCGAGATGCCGATCTGCGAAGCGGTGTATCGCGTGTTGTATGAAAACCTGGCGGTGGACAAGGCAGTCGAGGCGCTGCTGAGCCGTCAACCCGGCAGCGAGTTCATGGGCTGACTGCCGGCGAAGTTGCACTGCCGCCAGGCTTCGAACACTGCCACTGCCACCGTATTCGACAGATTCAAACTGCGGTTGTCCGGCAGCATCGGCAAGCGCAAACGCCGCTCCGGCGCAATTGATTCCAATACTGCGGCAGGCAAGCCGCGACTCTCCGGCCCGAACAAAAAAGCATCCCCCGCCTGATATTGCACCTCGTGGTAGTGATGAACAGCCTTCGTGGTAAAGGCGAACAGGCGCGCCTGCGGCAATGTGCGCAGACAAGCGGCGAGGCTGTCGTGTACCTGCATCGTCGCGTATTCGTGATAATCCAGACCGGCACGGCGCAAATGCTTGTCGTCGAGCGCAAACCCCAGCGGGCGGATCAGGTGCAACCGGGCGCCGGTGTTAGCGCACAAACGGATGATGTTGCCGGTGTTGGGCGGAATTTCGGGCTCGTACAAGATCACGTTAAACATGAAGAAAATGGCCAGAAGGCTTGTCAGTACAGGGAAAAACGGCTAACTTCCGTCCCTGTCAACCAGGGTCTGCATAGTCACAAGGGGGAATTATGGCGCGTCCGGAGAAAATCCGCTTAGGTGATCTGCTGGTTCAGCAGAAACTCATTTCACTGGACCAGCTCCAGTTTGCGTTGGAGCAGCAAAAACACAGTGGCCGCAAGCTGGGGCGTGTGCTGGTCGATAATGCCTTTGTCAGCGAAGACCAGATCTCCGAAGCCATCGCCAAACAGCTGAATATTCCCTTCATCAACCTCAAATACTACAACGTCAATCTCGAGATCGTACGTCGTCTGCCGGAGAACCAGGCGCGGCGCTTCCGTGCCGTGGCCCTGGAAGAGCGCAACGGCGCGCTTCTGATCGGCATGGCAGATCCGACAGACCTGTTTGCGTTCGACGAGATCGCGCGCCTGCTGAAGCGCGATATCGATCTCGCGGTGGTGACAGAAGGCCAGTTGCTGGAAACCATCGATCGCGTCTATCGCCGCACTGAGGAGATCACCGGTCTCGCGCGCGAAGTCTCCGAAGACCTTGGCGACAGCTATATCGATTTCGGTGCCCTGGGCGATTCGGTCGGACTCGAAGAAGCGCCGGTCGTAAAACTGCTGCAGACCATGTTCGACGATGCGACTCAGGTTCGCGCTTCGGACATCCACATCGAGCCGCAGGAATCCCGTTTGCAGATACGCTTCCGTATCGACGGGGCGCTGCACCTGCAAACGGAGACGGACAGCAAGATCGCCAATGCGCTTGCGCTGCGTCTGAAGCTGATGTCCGGCCTGGACATTTCAGAGAAGCGGCTGCCGCAGGACGGCCGTTTCAACATGCGCGTGCGCGACCAGGCCATCGATGTGCGTATCTCGACCATGCCGACGCAATACGGGGAATCGGTGGTCATGCGCCTGCTCAACCAGAGTGGCAGCTTTCTCACCCTGGACAAGCTGGGCATGCCGCCGGATATGCTCAAGCGCTTCCGCGAGATCATACAGCGCAGCAACGGCATGGTGCTGGTCACCGGCCCTACAGGTAGCGGAAAGACCACCACGCTGTACGCCGGTCTGGCGGAGATCAACACGATCGACCAGAAGATCATCACCGTGGAAGACCCGGTGGAATACCGGCTGCCCGGCATCAATCAGGTTCAAGTGAACGAAAAGATCGAACTGACTTTCTCGCGCGTACTGCGTTCCGCCTTGCGCCAGGACCCGGACATCATCCTCGTCGGCGAAATGCGCGATGCCGAAACGGCACAGATCGGCATGCGTGCCGCGATGACCGGCCACCTGGTTTTCTCCACGCTGCACACGCGCGATACCGCCGGCACGCTGTTCCGTCTGGTCGATATGGGTGCGCCGAAATACATGGTGGCCTCGTCTGTGCAGGCTGTGCTGGCGCAACGCTTGTTGCGCCGCGTCTGCGAAAGCTGCAGTGAGACGCATCTGCCGACGCCGCAGGAGGCAGAATGGCTGGAAGCGGAAGGCGTTGCCCGCAGCGACTGGGGTACGCTGCTGCACGGCCGGGGCTGCTCGCATTGCAACGGTACCGGTTATCACGGCCGCATGGGCGTATACGAAATGCTGGAAATGGGGCAGGCACTGGTCGAGGCGGCCGCACATGACGACAATACCCACTTCATGCAGGTTGCACGCGACCACCTGAAAGGCAAAACCCTGCTCGACGCTGCCCTGCGCGAGATGAAGCTGGGCCGCACCAGCGTCTCGGAAGTCATGCGCATCAGCAACCAAGTGGAAGACTGATGCCGGTATTCGCCTACAAGGGAAGGAGCAATCGCGGCGACCTTGTGCAAGGTTCGCTGGAAGGGACGGATAGCGGAGTCATTGCGGACCAGTTGCTGAAGACCGGCATCACGCCGACCGAAATCAAACCCACCTCGCAATCCGTCCGGAGCACAGACAATACCGAAATCAGTCTGTGGCAACGGCTTACGTCCGAGAAGAAGGTCGATACGCTGGAACTGATGCTGTTCAGCCGCCAGATGTACACCCTCCTCAAGGCCGGCGTTCCCATCATGCGCGCGCTGGCCGGGCTGCAGGAGTCCACGCATAACCCGGCTTTTGCCGGCATGCTGCAAGACCTGCGCGAAAGCCTGGACAGCGGGCGTGAGCTTTCCACCGCCTTGCGCCGCCACCCCAAGGTGTTCTCCCCGTTTTACCTGAGCATGGTCCAGGTAGGCGAAATGACCGGCATGCTGGATGTCACTTTCCTGCGGCTGTACGAACACCTTGAGTTTGAGAAAGACATGAAGGACCGCATCAAGGCGGCTTTGCGCTACCCGACGTTCGTGGTGATTGCGATGGGGATCGCGATTGTCATCGTCAATATCTTCGTCATTCCCGCCTTTGCCAAAGTGTTTGAAGGGTTCCATGCCGAGCTGCCGCTGATGACCAGAATCCTGATGGGTTTCTCCGGCTTCATGGTGCAATCCTGGCCGATCCTGCTGGCGTTGCTGGTCGGTGCGGTAGTCGCGTTCCGTTCGTGGGTCAATACCGTGGACGGGCGCTACAAGTGGGATCGCTACAAGCTCCACATCCCGATCGCCGGCAGGATCATCATGAAGGCGACACTGGCGCGTTTTGCCCGCAGCCTGGCGCTCTCGTTCAAAAGCGGCATCCCCATCGTGCAGGGCTTGAACTCGGTCGGGCTGGTGGTGGATAACGAATTCATGCGCAGCCGCGTCGAGCAGATGCGCGACGGCGTCGAACGCGGAGAGAGCATCCTGCGCACCGCCGCAGCGACCGGCGTATTCAACCCTACCGTGTTGCAGATGATCGCCGTGGGCGAGGAGACGGGCGACATGGACGGTCTGATGTTCGAGATTGCGGGCATGTACGAGCGCGAAGTGGAATACGAGATCAAGAGCCTGAGTGCCAATATCGAACCCATCATGATCGTCTTGCTCGGCGGCATGGTGCTGGTACTTGCGCTGGGCATTTTCCTGCCGATGTGGGATTTGGGCAAAGTCGCGTTGCACAGATGACTGGTCAGGATACGGGATACGGGATACAGGATTCGGGGGAGGAGGGGCTTCGGCCCGTATCCCGTATCCCGTATCCCGTATCCTCAAAAGGTTTCACCCTCCTCGAACTCATCGTTGTCGTCAGCATCGTCGCGCTACTGGCCGGTTCGTTGTTGTCGCGCATCCCCTATTACCAGGAACAGGCTGAAAAGACCGTCGTGGAGCAGATGACGGGGGCGATGCAAAGTGCCTTGATCATGCGCTATGGTTCGCTGATGGCGCACGGAGCGGGAGCGGAGAAAGGGTTGAGCGCCCTCGCCGTCGACAATCCCATGGACTGGTTACAGCAAAAGCCGAAGAACTACGCGGGCGAGTTCTTCGACCCGATGCCGAAGACGGTATCGCCCGGGCACTGGATGTTCGACCTGAAATCGCGAGAGTTGATCTATGTGCTGGATCGCAGCGACCATTTCACCCCGGGTAAGGACGGGCAGAAATGGATACGCTTCCACGTCAGGCTTGAGTATGAATCCCCTGCGGACGGTGTGGCAGGAAGCAAGAAAGAACTGGCCTCGACCTTGTTCGAGCCGACCGAACCTTACCGCTGGTTTGATTGAGGTGCTCGTGAACCCTATCGTCGAATCCCTGTTGTTGCGCTCCTTCGTCCTGTTCCTGATGCTGGGTAGCCTGGCCGGTCTCGTGGTCGGCGCACTGTTGCTGCATGGGCCGGACAGGCTGCGAACGGTCGGCAATATCCTTAACCGCTGGATATCCACCAGGCACATAAACCAGGCGCTGGACCGTACTTTCGAGGTGGAGCCCTGGTTTTACCGCCATCGCCGCATCAGCGGCTGGCTGATATTGCTGTCATCCGGCTACATACTTTACGCATTCACCTTCGGCCTGGATCGGAATATTGCTGTAATCGGCCTTTCCGGGCGCTTTGGATTGCCTTCCGGAGTCGTCGGGGGATTGCTCGATGCAATGGTGTTGAGCGCCTTGCTGGGGGCATTGCTCGCCGTGTTCGTCAGCCTCTTCCTGTTGCTGCGTCCCAGCATGCTGCGTGACTTCGAACAGGGCGCGAACCGTTGGGTATCTTTGCGTCGCGGACTGAAGCCGCTGGAGATGGAGCGCGAAGGTCTGGATGAATACGTCTATAAATATGCTCGCCAAGTCGGGATACTGCTGGTGCTGGGCAGTCTTTATACACTTGCATTGCTGGCCTTATGGATTGGTCATTACCGCTAACCATTCGTCGGTAATACTTTAACCATTTGTCCTAAGTTATTGCTGAAAGGGAGATTTGGCTTGTTTTTGGGAGCGTTTTCCTCTAAATTTACAGAGCGCTTGTTCTAACGGGATGCTGCGGCATCGTGCACGACGGTCGGGAGAAGCAAAGACAAGGCTGCGGCCTTCAACCTCGAGGAGAGAGATATTATGAGAAAGCAACAAGGTTTTACGTTGATCGAATTGATCGTGGTGATCGTGATTCTGGGAATCTTGGCAGCGACTGCATTGCCGAAATTCGCGGACTTGTCCAAGGACGCACGTTACGCTTCCGCGCAAGGTGCATTGGGCGCGATCAATTCCGCGGCCAGCCTGGCTCACGCCCAGTGGCTGGTGGCGGGGTCTGCCACTTTGGCACAGATCACCATGGAAGGCGCTAATGTCACGCTGGTAAATGGCTACCCCGATGCAACGCCCACAGGGATTGATACTGCTGCCGGGTTGCTGAACAGCGGTTCTTACACGATCACGGGCGCAGGGCCCCGTACGTTCACGCCACTGGGTGTGACGACCGCGGCAAATTGCCAGGTTTCGTATACCCCGCCTGCATCGGCTGGCTTTGCTCCAACTATCGTGCTGAATGCCCCGCAACAGGCGGCTGGCTGTAACTAATCAGTCTTTCGGCGCGCGATAACCGCGGTACTTGCGATGTATCCGCAATCGACTCAGGGAGGCTTCGGTCTCCCTTGTTTTTTGTATGCCATCGGGTTTTGCTACACTGCAATCCCGCGTGGATTCCTGGTTTGAAGGGTCGTCTGGCATGTGTCCGTGTTTCGAAGGCGACGAAGCGGGCGTCCTTGGGGCCGAACGATCAACCGGTATTCGGGCCGAAATCCGGAAATCAGGTGTACTTGTGAAAATTCATCGCGGTTTTACTCTGGTGGAACTGGTTGCCGTCATTGCCATCTTGGGCGTTATCGCGATGGTGGCCGCGCCGCGTTTTTTTGATATCAATACCTACGACAACCGGGGTTTCCGCGACCAGGTGATTTCCACTTTGCGCCATGCTCAGAAAGCGGCAATCGCGCAACGCCGTTTCGTCTGCGTGGTGATTGCCGGCAATGCGCTCACGCTGACCTACGATGCGATCCCACCCGGTCCGTCGCATACGACAGCAAGTTGTCCCGGCAATCCTTTGACCAACCCGTCGAACGGGAGTACGCCATATGTCGTGTCGGCATCCGCGGGCATGATTGTCACTGCAGCCACCTTCAATTTCGATGCGCTGGGCAGGCCGAATGCGCCGCAAAGCATCACCGTCAGCGGCAACGCGCCCATCAAGGTAGAGGCGGAGACTGGCTATGTCCACTAATCCGTCCTCCTTGACACAGCGCGGCATCAGCCTCATCGAACTCATCATGTTCATTGTCATCATCAGCGTGTCGCTGGCGGGGATATTGCTCGTGATGGATCTGGTCACAAGGCACAGCGCAGACTCCCTCATCCGCAAGCAGGCATTCGCGGTCGCCGAATCGATGCTGGAAGAAATTAGGCTGCAGGCTCTATCCGGTACGGCGTGCGCAGGCACATTGGGGCCGAATGCGGCGCGTGCCAATGTGAGTTCCGTCTGCGACTACAACGGCTACAGCACCACGAATGGCATATTGGATTTTTCCACCAATGCGACCGTGCAGAATCTGAAGAGTTATAACATCGCCAATGTGTCGGTGACGCAAATCCCCACATTGGGCGGAACGCCGATCACGGCAGGCAGCGGCGTCATGATCACGGTGACGGTCGCTGACCCGACGGGGGCGACGGTAGACGTGACGGGCTACAGGGCGGGCAATTGAGGCGTATTTATCGAAAATCAGAAGGAGGATTTACCCTGGTCGAGATGATCGTGGTGATTGTGATCACCGGCATCATCGGCGGCATGGTCGCGGTATTCATCCGCGCTCCGGTACAGGGTTACGCGGACAGCGCGCGTCGTGCCGAGATGACCGACATCGCGGATACCGCCTTGCGGCGGATCGGGCGCGACCTGCGTACAGCCGTGCCGAACAGCGTGCGCATACCCGTCGCCGCGGGCTCTACCTATATCGAATTCATCCCGACCAGGGATGGCGGGCGTTATCGCGTAAGCCCGACAGGCGGAGGCGGGGGCTGTGGGGCTGCGGGCGACGACCTGGACTTCACGGCACCGGATACATGTTTCGAGATCGTCGGTTCGCCGATCGCCTTCGTGGCGGGAGACCAGATCGTGGTCGGCAGCACGCAGTCGGACGGGAGCCTGCCGTACAAGACGGCGGCGGCGGGTGGCGTGATGCGCCCGATCGCGGCGGCCGGAGTGGGCGGGGCGCAGCAGGTCGTGAAGTTGACCTCTGCCGTGGCATTTCCGGCATCGTCCGAACTGGACGGGCACCGCTTTGAAGTGGTGCCTGCGGATCAACAGGCCGTGACCTATGCCTGCACCGGAACACTGGGTCCGCTGGATGTTAACGGGGACGGGCAGGGTGCGCTTACGCGTTACTGGGCATATGGTTTTATCTCTCCACAGCCCGTACCGCCACTTGGAGGCTCGAACGCCGTCCTTGCAGACAAAGTGAGTGCATGCAACTTCGTGTACAACACCAGCAATGTGCGCGACAGTCTCGTGGCGATATCGCTCACGATCACCCGGGGCGGTGAAAGCGTGAATCTGTACCACGAGATCCATGTGAACAACCTGCCGTGAGGAATGATTGATGTGGAATAAGACTCAGCACGGTTTCAGTCTCGTCTCTGCCATCTTCTTGCTGGTGGTGTTAGCCGTATTGGGCGCAGCGATGGTCACGTTTTCGACGACGCAAAACCAGACCCAGGCGATGGACGCGATGGGATCACGGGCATACGAGGCGGCCAATGCGGGCATCGAGTGGGCTGCATACAACATCGCGACGAATCCGGGTGTCGCCAAGGCGGCGGCTGCGGTGTTCGTGCCGGGCACCGCGACTGCGCTGGGCGGGAATCTGGCGCCTTTTACCGTGGACGTGGGATACACCGCCGTTGCGCACAGCGATGCGGCAATCGCCGGTTCTTTGGTGGGAAACATGTGGACGTACGACATTGCCGCCAGCGCCGTGTACGGCGTGCCGGGCACAACGGACTATGTGGAGCGCGTCATTAACGCGAAGATGTAGATATGGATACAGTCTCAAAATACATGGCCAAGGCGCCGAATCGGGCGGACAGGGGAACGGCGTGAGAGCCAGCGCGAAGATATTAGGCATATTGGTCGGCCTGCTGGCAGGCGCGGCCGGGGCCGTGACGGATACGTTCACGGCATCGGGAACCTGGACCGCACCTGCCGGGGTGACCTTTGTCGATGTAGAAGTGTGGGGCGGCGGCGGCGGCGGCGGCGGGCAGGACCAGAATTCAGACGGCGGCGGCGGCGGAGGTGGCGGCGCCTATTCCAGGGTCGCCGGCATCGCGGTGATATCCGGCACCACGTACACGGTAGCAGTCGGCGCCGGAGGCTTGGGCGGTACGGGCACTGCCGGCAACCCGGGAGGCGATTCCTATTTCATCAACGCGACCACTGTGATGGCCAAGGGTGGCGCGGGCGGGTTGCCTTCTGCCGGGACTCCCCCCGCCGGTGGCACGGGAGGTGCCGCTGCCGCAGGTGTGGGCACCACAAGATATTCCGGTGGAGACGGCGGACAGGGACGCAACAACAGCAGAGGTGAAGGCGGACCTGGCGGTTCTTCGGCGGGCTCGGCGTCCAACGGTATCAACGGCCCGGCGCCATGGTCCACGCTCACGGCTGCCGCCGCGCCAACTGGCGGAGGCATAGGCGGAGACGGCGGCACCACAGGGCAAAACGGCTTCGCGCCGACTTCGGGTAACGGCGGCGGCGGCGGCGGTTCGGGTGACGGGCGCTTAAAGACCGGGGGCGACGGCGCGCCCGGCTTGGTTGCCATAAGCTATGTCCTGGCACCCACCGTCACGACGAGCGCCGCGACCTCGATCACGTTCACCGGGGCAACGCTGAACGGTGTAGTGAGCAGCAACGGTGCGAGCACTGCCGTTGCTTTCGATTATGGGACGACTGTCAGTTACGGCAGCACCATCACGGCCGGTTCTCTGGCAGCAGGAGCGACGAATACCGCCGTATCGGTCGCCGTGTCCGGCCTGATCTGCAATACGCTCTATCACTACCGGGTGAAAGGTACAAACAGCGCAGGTACGGCAAATGGCACAGACCTTACCTTTTCCACCTCCGCCTGCCCGCCCCCGGTCGTGATCCTGGGCAAGACAGCCAGCACCTCCGCCGCAGCAATCGGCAGTTACGTCACTTTCAACATCACGGCCACCAATCCCACAGCGTCTCCCTTGAACAACGTGGTGGTGACCGACGTCATTCCGACGGGCATGAATTACAGCAACTACGCGGCCACCCTGGGCACGGCGACGGTGGCCGGTCAAACGCTCACCTGGAACATTCCCTCCATTCCGGCAGGGGCCAGCGCGGCATTGACCCTTGTAGTCCAGCTCGCAGCGAGCGGAACGTTTACCAATACCGTTTCGTCGCCGGGCGCCACGGATGCCAGCGCATCCATCCTGGTCCTGTCGAGCGCGATCACCCACTATCGCATGGATGAGGCGGTCGGCTCGTGGAACGGGACGCCCGGAGAAGTGATCGACAGCGGCGGCAATGCGCTCAATGGACATCGCCGGACAACCTCCACGCCGACGACGACGAACACGGTGGTGCCCAGCCCGACCATTCCTTCCCAACATTCGTCGGTCGTGGGGGACTTCTGCAATGCGGGCAAATTCGATGGCACTGCCGTGGTGGAGTCGGCGAGCAGTTCATATTTCCAGTTCACCAACAGGCTCTCGGCATCTGCCTGGATCTATCCGACCGCCTATCCGGCCGGAGACCTCTATTCGATCCTGTCCAACGACGTCAACTACGAGTTTCACCTCAATCCCGCCGGCAAGCTTTACTGGTGGTGGAACGTCTCGACATTGACCTCAGCAGCGACGATTCCCCTGAACCAGTGGACGCATATCGCCATCACCATGGATGCGTCTCTGGGAGCAGGTTCAAGGGAGCGCATCTACATCAACGGGGTACAGGACGCCAATACGAACAACTGGTCCGGTACTTTGCAGACCAATAACTGCCCTTTTTACATCGGCGGCGATATCAGCACCGGCAGCGGTTGCACGCTGCTGCCGGGACGGAACTTCCACGGCATGATCGACGAGGCCAAGATCTACAATTACGAGTTGTCCGCGGCCGAGGTTCAGGCCGACATGGACCTGGGGCGTCTGTGCGGCGCAACCACCTTCGACCACATCCAGATCGAGCATGACGGCACGGCGTCCACCTGCACGCCCAAAGTCGTGACGGTGAAAGCCTGCATGGATGCAACCTGCTCTTCGCTCTATCCGGGGACTGTGACCGTGAAGCTCTCCCCCCCCGGCTGGATTCCCGGCGACATCCTGACGATCAACGGTGGCGTAGCTTCTGCGACGCTGAATAACACCAGTATCACCCCGCCCAGCATCACGCTGGGGACGCTCAGTGTGAGTCCTGCCGCCGCAGGCGTTACCCGCTGCTACAATGGCGCTACGGAAACCTGCACCCTGAGCGTCGCTTCAACGTCGTGCGCATTCGACGCGGCGGAGACCGGGGCCAATCCGCACACGCACCTGTATACCAAGCTCGCCGGCACCCCCTTCAATGTCGACGTGCTGGCACTGAGCAGCCCCACCACCGTCAATACAACCTATACAGGTACGGTGACCGTGGACCTGGTGGACGCCTCGTCCGTAGCATGCTCTGCGAGCAGCACGGTGTTGAGCACGGCACAGCCTACGATCACCTATGTCGCAGCCAACAAGGGGCGCTATCCGGTCTCATTGACTTGCCCGACCGCAGCGCCCAATGTCCAGGTGCGCATCAAGACAGGGGCGTCCTCTTATGCCTGTTCGTATGACAAGTTCGCGGTACGTCCCTCGGCGGTGACGCTGACCACCAATGCGAGTGCGGCGGCTCCCGGTGCTTCTGCCTCACCTGCAATCCAGGCAGGGATGCCTTTCAATATCGGCGCCACGACGACACCAGCCGGTTACACCGGCGCGTTGCCGCTGGATGCCAGCAAGCTGACAGCGCAATTGCCGAGCGATGTATCGGCCCAGATAAGCGGTGGTGTCGTGGGTCTGCTTACGCTGAATTCTTCACTGCTGGCCAATACGCCACAAAGCGGCAACGCCACATACACCGAGGTGGGCTATTTTTATGCCAACGCGGGAGCGTTCCGCGACAATACTTTCACCAGCGTGGATCAGAACAACCAGATTGCAGGCTGCACGACCACAAACCCGGAAAGTTGTGATTGCCTGCTGTCGGCGAACGCCACCAATCCGGGCGTGCCGGACAATCTTTCCGACGTGCTCATCAATGGCCGTTATGGCTGCTACGTAGGGAACAAGTCGACGGTCTCCTTTGGGCGCTTCATCCCGGAACATTTCGACACGGCGATCGGTGCGATGTCGGGCGTGCCCATGCCCTGCCCGACCAACTTGCCGGCCGGACTGGCATGTCCGATCCAGTTCAACGGCTTCGTCTATTCCGGACAGGCGTTCACTACCCAGGTGAGCGCAAAGAATCTGGCGGATATCACAACGCAAAACTATTATGGAAATTTCGCCAGGCCTGTCACGCTTTCCGCAGCGGCGGCTCCGGGTGGTGCGGCGGCCGCATCGGGATCGCTGACGAACAATACGATCGCGGCAAATACATTCATCGCGGGCGCCGCCACGACCAATATCCCGGTGTATACCTTTGCTTCGGCAGCGACTGCGCCGACCAATATCTATATGCGTGCGACCGACGCGGATGGGGTGACATCGTTACGCGCCACCAATCCGACCACGACCTCGATCGAAGGCGGCGTCATGGTGGTGAGCGGGCGGGTCAAGGTCTCCAATGCCTACGGCTCGGAATTGTTGCCGCTCACGCTGATGGCGACAGCTCAGTATTACACTGCGACCGGATGGCTGAATAGCACGACGGACAGCGTGACCCAGCTGACTTTGAGTTACGGCGGGACGATTTCGACCAGCGCGACCTTGAGTCCGGCGAACAGGATCCTGAGCCTTGGCAGTCTGTCGATCAAATTGGCTGCTCCCAATGCAAGCGGAGTCGTGACCGTGACTCCGGCAATCGATCCGGCTTCCCCGGGAAATCCGCCATTTTCGACAGGTTCGGGGACGGTCATTCCGGGTAAGGCGACCTTTGGCATATACAAAAACAACAATGGCTTCATTTATCGCCGGGAAAGCTACTGATTCGATTTTTGACAAATCATGCGCCTGCCGGAAGCCGGCAAGCGGCAGATTTGCCATATCCGGAAGTACCGGCACAGCCGATACAAAGGATAAGCGAATTTTGACAAAAAATCCCTTGACAGCAATAGGTTAGTGAATTAACTTCGCGTCAATTATGGAAATACCACAAATACTGAAGGCGTTTCGGCGCAAAAGTCGCGATAGCGGCTGGACGGCTGTTGTTACCACCAAGCGGGGCATCTACATCGCACAGGCTATCTATGCAGGCACGCGCCCGCAAATCACCAAGTGTGCTTTTTACCCGCTCGCCGAGGTTTCGGCATCGACCCTGGAAAAGGTACGCAAGGATGCCCATCTCGACGATTCCAGGTTCACCACGCTGCTTTCCGCCAGCGAATATCAATTGATGATGGTGGATGCTCCTAATGTTCCGGTCGATGAGCTGAAGACCGCGATACGCTGGAAGATCAAGGACGCGCTCAGTTACCACGTCGACGATGCAACCGTCGACGTGCTGCAGATACCGAGCAACAAATACGGCAGCGACCGTCCGCAATCCCTCTATGCCGTGGCGGCTTCCAACGAGACGATACGCAAGCGCATCGCGCTGTTCGAAAAAGCCGGGATCGAACTGAGCGTGATCGACATCCCGGAGACGGCCCAGCGCAACATCGCGGCATTATTCGAGATCGAGGGGCGCGGACTTGCGATGCTGACGTTCGGCGACGAGGGTGGTCTGTTCACCATCACTTGCGATGGCGAGCTGTTTTTGGCGCGCCGGATCGACATCACGCTGGGACAGTTGCAGGATGCGGACGAAAATCTGCGCCAGCAATATCTGGACCGGGTGGAACTGGAGGTGCAGCGTTCGCTGGATTACTTCGATCGCCAGTTCCAGCACATTCCGGTGAGCCGCATATTGCTCTCCGCGCCGCAATCGTCAGGACTGGACAAGCTGTTGACGAACAGCCTGGGCATGCCTGTCGAGATGCTGGATCTGGCACAGGGGATGGATATATTTGCGGTGCCTGAGCTGTCGGACGGGGAATTCGCGAGCTATGCGTTGCCCGTGCTGGGCGCTGCGTTGCGTCTGGAAAAGAAGGCGCTATGAGCCAGCAGATCAACCTGTTCAACCCGATCTTCCTGAAACAGAAGAAATACTTTTCCGTCGTCACCATGTTGCAGGCGCTGGGGTTGATCGCGCTGGGATCGGCGGCGTTCTACGGCTATGCGGCCTATCAGGTCGCCCAGCTGTCCAGGCAGGCAGACGAAACGGCCAAACGTTATGCGGTTGAACAAGCGAGACTGGTCAATTATTCCAGCGAGTTTTCGCAGCAGCGCTCCGGCCAGATGCTGGAAGACGAGCTGAAACAGGTGGAGGCACAGGCCAGGGCGGAGGAGGCGGTGCTGGCCACGCTGAAGAGCGGCGTCATCGGCAATACCGAAGGTTATTCGGAATATATGCGGGCGTTTGCGCGGCAGTCCATCAACGGACTCTGGCTCACCGCGTTCGACATCACCGGAGACGGGACGCAGATGAGCCTGAGCGGCGCGGTGGTGAATCCGCAGCTGGTGCCTTCGTATATCCAGCGCCTGGGCCGGGAAAAGGTGATTCGCGGCAAGACATTCTCGACGCTGCAGATTCAGCAGCCGAAGAAGGATGTCGACCGGCTTGTGCCCCGCTATGTCGAATTCAATCTGCATTCGACTGCACAATCCGAGGAAGTGAAGAAATGACCATGCGGGCACAGTTCGATAAGGTCGTTGCCAAAATCGACGGCATGTCCTTGCGGGAGCGTGCATTGATCTTTGCCGCCGCCGCATTCCTGCTCGTGTCGTTGATCGATTCCCTGTTCCTTGAGCCGCTGTTGGCCAAACAGAAGACGCTATCCGCCCAGCTTGTCCAGCAGCAGGAAAAGATGAAGGAGGTGCAATCCAGGATCGCTGCGCTGATACAAGCCAGGCAAGCGGACGCCAATTCACCGCTGCGCGAGCGCATTCGCACGTTGCGCCAGCAGATTGCAGAAGGGGATGCCTACCTGAAAGACCGGCGCGACAAGCTTGTGCCGCCGGAAAGAATGGCTCAATTGCTGGAACAGGTGCTGAACAAGAATGACCGCCTGAAGCTGGTTGCGCTCGTTACCCTGCCTGTGAGTCTGTTGATCGAGCCATCCCCCGATGCGCCCGCCGGCCAAACGGGAGAATTGGAAAGGCAGATATATAAGCACGGCGTGAAGATCACCGTGCGCGGGAGTTATGCCGACTTGCTGCAATATCTGACCGCGCTGGAAAAGTTGCCCGCCCAGATGTATTGGGGCGCGGCGAAAATGGACGTGGTGCAACACCCCACCGTGGAGCTTACCTTGACGCTGTACACTCTCAGTCTGGACAGGACATGGCTAAAGGTCTGAGGCTAACGCTGTATGCAGCGCTGCTGTGCGCGTCGCTGAACGTTGCGGCGGAATCGTTGCCGGACCCGACCCGCCCGTCCATAGACCTGAATGCGGGCAGTGCATCCGAGGTTGTGCCGGCGGAGGATGTGGCGCACGGATTGCAGTCCATCATTATTTCCCCGCAATACCGTGCGGCGATCATCAACGGCGAGACGGTGAGTCTCGGCGGCAAGTCGGGCGATTCCAGGCTGGTCGAAATCAGGGAGAGCAGTGTCGTGCTGCAGAATGCGCAGGGCAGGCGCGTGCTGGAACTGTTCCCCAAAGTGAACATCAGGAAGAATGAAGCGGGGCAGCAAGTGGGTCCAGCACAAGACAAAACATCAGAGCAGACGAGTCTGCCGGAAAAGAGCGCGGGAGGAGTCAAATGAAACGAGTGGCAGTATTGCTGGCGGTCTTGCTGTTGTCTGCCTGTGCAACGGGCGGCAACCCCAGGAACGAGGCGGCCGAAAAGATCAACAAGGAGATGGACGCCGCTGTCGCTCCGCGCGAGGCTGCAAAGCAGGAGGCGGTGGATCAGGCGTTGCTGCCCCCGTTGGCGTTGGCCCCCGTCCAGCCCGACAATAAGCCATTGGAGACCAAGTTCGATCTGGCCGTCAACAACACACCGGCGAAGCAGGTGTTCATGGCGATCGTCTCCGGCACGCGTTACAGTGTGCTGGTGCATCCGGACGTGAGCGGCAACATTTCACTTTCGCTCAAGGATGTGACCGTGTTCGATGCGCTGGAATCGATACGCGAAATGTACGGATACGAGTACAAGGTTGACGGCACCCGCATCTACATCCTGCCGTTGACATTGCAGACGCGGATTTTCCAGGTGAACTACCTCACCGGAAATCGAGCGGGAACATCCTCGGTTCGCGTGACGTCGAGCGCCTTGACCGACAGCTCTTCAACGTCCGCAACGGGCGGCGCGGGCGGGGGCACCATGCAGACCATGAACCAGGGGACCACGATCGTCGGCGGCGGCGAGAACAAGAACCTCAAGTTCGAGCGGGGTACCGACAACAGCAGCAAGGTCACCACGACGACTTCATCCGACTTCTGGAATGAACTGAGCCTCGCGCTCAAGACCATCGTGGGCGACGAGAAGGGCCGCAGCATCGTCATCAGCCCGATGTCGGGCGTGATCGTGATCCGCGCCATGCCGGACGAGTTGAAGAGCGTCGCCGCATACCTCAAGGCATCGCAGATATCCATCGAGCGCCAGGTGATTCTCGAGGCCAAGATCGTCGAAGTGCAACTGAACAGTACATACCAGTCCGGCGTCAACTGGGCAGTTTTCAGGAATGGCCCGAACAGCCACCTGAGCGCAGGGGTGGGCAGCCCCGGCGGCTCCCTGACTCCCCCCGGCACGGCATTGTCGAGCATCCCGCTCACCGCAACGGCGGGTGCATCGCTGCTGCCGACATCAACGACCAACCTGCCGACTGGCACAACCCCGGGGACGATGTTCGGACTCGCTTTCCAGAACAGCAACTTTGCTTCGCTGCTGAATTTCCTGGAAACGCAAGGCGACGTGCACGTGCTGTCCAGCCCGCGCATCGCGACGCTGAACAACCAGAAAGCGGTGCTGAAAGTCGGCACCGACGAGTTTTTCGTGACGGGAGTCACGGGCGGCATGGCGTCGACGCAGCTGGTGCCGGGCGTTCCCCCGACCGTGACGGTACAGCCTTTCTTTTCCGGCATCGCGCTGGACGTGACGCCGCGTATCGACGAAAACAACGAGATCATCCTGCATGTGCATCCCTCGGTGAGCACGGTTTCGACCGTGAACAAGCTGGTGGATCTGGGTGCGTTGATGGGAACGATGAACTTGCCGATGGCCTCCAGTTCGGTGTCTGAAACGGACAGTATCGTGCGTGCGCGCGACGGACAGATCGTCGCCATTGGCGGCTTGATGCGTCAGGCAGAGACTAACGACAACTCAGGTATACCGGGATTGCCCAAATCGATCTTCGGGCAAACCAACAGGACTACCGAGAAGCGCGAACTGGTGATCCTGATCAAGCCGACCGTGGTGGACAGCGACAAGGACTGGTCGGACGACATCGCGCGCAGCCGCGACCGCATAAACAGCATGTCCAGATAACATGTATCTTGCGCACTTCGGCCTGCGCGAATTGCCGTTCTCGCTGACGCCCGACACCAGCTTCTTCTTTGCCTGCACCAATTACCAGGAAGGCTTGAACACCCTGCTGGTGGCGGCGCGCACCGGCGAAGGTTTCATCAAGATCGTGGGCGAGGTGGGTAACGGCAAGACTCTGCTGTGCCGCAAGTTCATCGCCACGCTCAACAGCGACCGCGAAACGGCCACTGCCATCGGAACGCAGGACGGCGGCGTCAGCGGACGCCATGCGGCAAAATTCATCACCGCTTACATCCCCAATCCGTATCTGGAGCCGCGCAGCCTTTTGCTGGCGCTGGCGGAAGAGTTCCGCATAGAGATCGATAGCTCCTACGACCAGCATCAATTGCTGAAGGAGCTGACGCGTACCCTGCTCAATTTTGCGCGTGAAGGAAAACGCGTGCTGGTGTGCCTGGACGAAGCGCAGGCGATGCCGCTGGAAAGCCTGGAGATGTTGCGCCTGCTCACCAACCTGGAGACCGAAAAGCGCAAACTGATGCAGGTGGTGCTGTTCGGGCAACCGGAACTGGACGAACGCCTCAAGCAGAACTCGGTACGCCAGCTGCGCCAGCGCATCAGCTTTCAGTATGAACTGCAAGGATTGCACCGGGACGAAATGGATCGTTACCTGCGCCATCGCCTGGCCGTAGCCGGCTTCAAGGGAGAGACCCTGTTCGGTCCGAGGACGGTCAATCTGCTGCACCGGGTTACCCGCGGCACGCCCAGACTGGCCAATATCATCGCGCATAAGGCGCTGATGCTGACCTATGCGGAAGGGCGCCAGCAGGTGCAGGTGCGGCACGTGAAGAAAGCCGCAGCGGACACGCCGGAATCGCACAAAGACTGGATGATGTGGGTCTGGTGGAGCGCCGCCGCCGTGGCGGTATCTGCACTTGTTGCGTTGGGAGCGTGGCTGCGATGAGCCTCATCAACCAGGTATTGAACGAACTCGAAGGCCGCGGTGCAACCGTGCCCCTGGGCGAGGAAACGATACGCGCGGTTCCTCCGCGCAAGCAGTCGCATGCGATGCGCTATGTTTCTGCAGCGGCGGCGTTGTTGCTCTTGTTGGCGGCGGGAAAATGGTATCTGGGGCGCACGATGACCGTTGAGCGCGAACAGCCTGCCGTGGCGGCCATACCGAAGGTGGCGCCGCTTCCGCCGGCCGGTCCGGCTTCCGCGGCGGTTCCGGCACCTGTCGCAGCTTCCGTACCCATTGCAGTTTCGGCGCCCGCGGAGACTGGCCTGACTGCCGCGTCCGGCATATCACCTTCCACGGGAGACTTGCATGGCAAGCCGATACTCGTGGTGAAGAACGACGAGCAGTCTGCAGCCGCACCTGAAGTGGTAAAGACCGGACCGCACAAGTCGAAGCGGGCCGCGGACCGGGTCGCCGACGACGCGGAAGGAACGTCAGGGGAGGACTCGCCGGACCTGCGGATCAAGACGGTCACTCCGCAGCAACGGGCCGATATCGAATTTCGCAAAGCCAATCAGGCTATGCAGGAAGGGAGAACGAATGACGCGCTGGCGGGTTATGAAAACGCACTGCTGATCGACTCGTCGTACAAGGACGCGCGCAAGGCCTGGGTCGCTTTGCTGATCAGCCTCAAACGTAACGACGATGCCGAGCGTGTGCTGCAAAGGGGGTTGAAGCGCGACCCGCGTGACGCTTCGTTTGCCATGTTGATGGCGCGCTTGCAGGTGGAGCGCGGTGCAGTGCCTTCGGCTTTGGAGACCCTGCAGAAGACTTTGCCTTATGCAGAGGGCCAGGCCGATTACCAGGCATTCGTGGCCGCCTTGTTGCAGCGGCAGAACCGGCAGGACGAAGCCGTCGAGCATTACCAAGTCGCGCTGAAACTCGCGCCCGATAACGGAATCTGGTTGATGGGCCTGGGAATCTCGCTGCAGGCGCTAAAACGCAGTGACGACGCCCGTAACGCCTATCAGCGCGCGCTGGCCTCGCATGGCCTGAACGCGCAATTACAGGCATTCGTGCAGAGTAAACTCAAGGAACTCCAAGATTCAGCGGTCGTGCGGTAATGTCCGTGCCACCACCCAGGCACTTACCTCGCGCGCTCCAGCCCGCTTCAGTGCCTGTGACAACTCTCCGATCGAAGCACCTGTTGTCATCACGTCGTCCACGATCGCCACATGTTTGCCGCGCACACCGGCTTCAGGGCTGCAGGTGAAGGCCTGGCGCATGTTCTTGTCGCGTTCCTTCCATGGCAACGAAGATTGCGGCGGCGTGTTTCGCACCCTTGCGCAGGCATGCGGAAGCAGGGGGAGGTCCAGCCGTTGCGAGATCCGGCGCGCGAGCAGCATCGACTGGTTGAACCCCCTTTCGCGCAACCTCGACTGATGCAACGGCAGGGCAACCAGGCAGTCAGGCACTGCCGTTACCCGCTTGACCACGGCGTCCGCCAGGTAATTGACGAGTATCAAACGTTCGCGAAACTTGAGCGACTGGATCAGCTTGTCGAGCGGGAAGCCATAGCTGAACGCCGCCACGGTATGGTCGAAGGCCGGGGCGTGTTTCAGGCATTCCCCGCATACCTCGCCAGAAGGCGTGGGCAATGCGCAGATCGGGCAGTGCTCTCCGGTCAGGCGCGGCAATTCTGCATCGCAGGCCTCGCAACACAGACCGGTCTTGCTTGACGCGCCGCAGAGCAGGCAGGGCTGTGCAGGCAGCAGGCGCATAAAATTTGCACTGATGTTTAATGGGTGATGGGATAAAATAGACAAGTCGTTCCGATCCTGTGATGTTCCGGGGCGAGGCTGCTTCCCTGTCATTCTACTTGCTTGCCCATATTCTTATGCAAACCAAAACCGTCGAATTCGTCCGTCCCGTCCAACCCCAAACGACGTCGCAGCGCTGGAGCGTCGCGGAAGTCGAGGCGCTGTTCAAGTTGCCCTTCTCGGACCTGATGTATCGCGCGCAGCAAGTGCACCGCGAGCATTTTGACCCGAATGCGGTGCAACTCTCCACCCTGCTGTCGATCAAGACCGGCGGTTGCGCGGAGGACTGCGGCTATTGCTCGCAGTCGTCCTACCATTCCGCCGGGGTGGAGAACACGAAGATGCTGGAAGTGGACGAGGTGCTGAAGGCTGCCAGAGCCGCCAAACAGGCCGGTGCCGGCCGCTTTTGCATGGGCGCGGCGTGGCGCGAACCTTCCAGCGAAGATATGAAGGCTGTAGTGGAAATGGTCAGGGAAGTACGCGCGCTGGGCTTGGAGACCTGTGCGACCCTGGGCATGCTGAACGACGAGCAGACCAGGCAGTTGCGCGACGCTGGGCTGGATTACTACAACCACAACCTGGATACCGCCCCCGAGTTCTACGGCAACATCATCAGCACGCGCGACTACCAGGATCGCCTCGACACGCTGGAACGCGTACGCAACGCGGGCATGCATGTATGCAGCGGCGGCATCATCGGCATGGGCGAGAGCCTGACGCAGCGTGCCGGCCTGATTGCGCAACTGGCCAACATGGACCCTTACCCGGAAAGCGTGCCCATCAACAACCTGGTCAAGGTGGAAGGCACGCCGCTAGCGGATACGGAAGACCTCGACCCACTGGATTTCGTGCGCACCATCGCCGCCGCGCGCATCACCATGCCGCACGCTTTTGTGCGACTTTCCGCCGGACGGGGCGAGATGAGCGATGCGGTGCAGGCGCTGTGCTTCCTCGCCGGGGCCAACTCCATTTTCTACGGCGACCAGCTGCTGACCACGGGCAATCCTGCAGTAGAACGGGATCGCGCGCTGATGGACAAGCTGGGCATGTACCCGCTTGCAGAAACAGACCATTAGCCACAGATCACACAGAGATCACCGAGAGACCCTCGTTCTGTACTGATTTTCTCTGTGTACTCTGTGCTCTCTGTGGTCAACATGCCTTTCACCGAATTACAAAACGAACTGGACGAACGCGCGGCACTCGGCCTGCTGCGCGGCCGCCGCACGCTGTCGAGCCCGCAGTCCCCTCACATCATCGTGGACGGCAAACCCTATCTTGCCTTCTGCAGCAACGATTACCTCGGCCTCGCCAATCACCCCCAACTCATCGCCGCGCTGCAACAGGGTGCGCAGCAATGGGGAGTCGGCGCGGGAGCCGCGCATCTGGTGAGCGGACACTTCGAGCCGCATCATCGTCTCGAGCAGCAACTCGCCGCGTTTGCCGGCAAGCCTGCGGCGCTGCTGTTTTCCACCGGCTATATGGCGAACCTTGGCGCCGTACATGCACTGGTGGGCAAGGGGGATACGGTGTTCGCCGACAAGCTCAACCATGCTTCGCTGAACGATGCGATGCTGCTCTCGCGTGCCGGGGTGAAGCGCTACCGGCATGGGGATGTGGCGCAGCTGGCGGGGTTGCTTGCACAGACGAGCAGCGGGCGCAAACTTGTCATTACCGACGCCGTGTTCAGCATGGATGGCGATATCGCCCCGTTGCGCGAATTGCTGGCCCTGTGCGAGCGGTACGATGCCTGGCTGTACACGGACGACGCGCACGGCTTTGGTGTGCTTGGCAAACAGGGACGGGGTTCGCTGGCGCATTTCGGCATCGCGTCCGATCGCATCATTTACATGGCGACACTGGGCAAGGCGGCAGGCGTGTCGGGCGCGTTCATCGCGGCCGAACAAGCCGTCATCGACACGCTCATCAACCATGCGCACAGCTACGTCTACACCACGGCCACGCCTCCAGCGTTGTCTGTAGCGCTATCGCAGAGCCTGCAACTGATCGCCCGGGGTGATGGATTGCGTGGGCATCTGAGAGAACTTGTCGCGCAGCTGCGCAACGGCCTGTCGGATATGCCATGGCAGCTGATGCCTTCGGATACCGCGATACAACCGCTGCTGATTGGCGACAACCGGCAGGCTTTGAAGCTCAGCGAGGGGCTGCGCGAGCGCGGCATCTGGGTTGCGGCGATCCGCCCGCCCACCGTGCCGCAGGGTACGGCAAGGCTGCGCATCACGCTATCGGCTGCGCACAGCGCTGCGGATGTGGATCAACTCGTCGGGGCGTTGCATGAGCTTGCACAGGAATCGTAAATTCGCGCAGCGTACGCTTGGCCCCTCTCCTTTCGGGAGATAACCAGCGACTTGCCCGCTTGCGGGCCTAGTCGAATGGCTAGTAGTTTCATCAGGGTTCGGGTGAGGGAGTCTCTATGCATATTGAAGTGACTGGAAGCGGTGCGTCGTTGTTGCTGATTCACGGCTGGGGCATGCACGGCGGCGTCTGGGATGAAGTGGCGCAGAAGTTGGCCGCAGACTTCCGGGTGCATCGCGTCGATCTGCCGGGTTATGGCTACAGCGAGGCGGGAAAAATCACCACGCTCGATGCGATCGTTGACGAGCTGTTTGCCAGTTTCGATGAGCCGCTGGCAGTATGCGGCTGGTCTTTGGGAGGTCAGATCGCTTTGCGCTGGGCGGCACGGGAACCTGACAAGGTTCGGCGCCTGATCCTGGTTGCGAGCACGCCATGTTTCGCCCGGCGTGCAGACTGGACTTGCGGCATGGAGAACGATGTCTTGAAGCAATTTGCCGGCGATCTGGAGCAGAATCATGCGGCCACCCTGCGCCGCTTCATCGCGTTGCAGCTGCGCGGCAGCGAGAACGAGCGCGAATTGCTGGCGCGTCTGCGGGAACGCCTGTTCAGCCGCGGCGAACCGGATATGGCCGCCCTGCGTGCGGGCCTGGATATTCTGCGGGACGCCGATCTGCGCGGAGAATTGCAGCATATAAAACAACCGGCCATGATTATGGCCGGCGAGCGCGACAGGCTGACGCCGCCCGAAGCGTCGCACTATATGGCGCGAACCATGCCGTCTGCGCGCCTGGTGGAAATCGCCGGTGCGGCACATGCGCCGTTCCTGTCGCATCCTGAGATTTTTGTCGAACAAATGAAGAGCTTTCTGCATGAATGAATTCGAGATAGACAAGCGGCAGGTAAGACGAGCCTTTGACCGCGCCGCACAGCAGTACGATGCAGCCGCGGTGTTGCAACGCGAAGTGTGCACGCGCATGCTGGAGCGGCTGGACTACGTCAAGCTGCAGCCCCGGCGCTTGCTGGATGTCGGTAGCGGAACCGGGTGGGGTA
Organism: Sideroxydans sp.; assembly: GCA_027310665.1. GTDB lineage: Bacteria > Pseudomonadota > Gammaproteobacteria > Burkholderiales > Gallionellaceae > Sideroxyarcus. The sequence goes on from DAIDAJ010000005.1 coordinate 67,390, forward strand.
CGCGGCAATTGGGCGAGCGCTACCCCAAAGCGGAGATCACCGCGCTCGATATCTCCATCGGGATGCTGGAGGTGGCGCGTGGAACGTCGGGCTGGTGGAGCAAATTGTTCGCATCCAGGCGCGAGAATTACCTCTGCGCCGACGTCGAGGCCCTGCCTGTCGCTTCCGGCAGCGTCGGGCTGGTGTGGTCGAATCTCGCGCTGCAATGGTGCAACGATCTTCCCGCGACCTTTGTCGAACTGAGCCGCGCGCTTCAAGTGGACGGATTGCTGATGTTTTCCAGTTTCGGCGTGGATACCTTGCGGGAGTTGCGCACGGCGTTTCACGACGTGGATGGCTATAACCATCTCAGCCGTTTTGCCGACATGCACGACATCGGCGATATGCTGGTGGCGGCGGGCTTCACCGATCCGGTGATGGAGATGGAGAAGATCACGCTGACTTACAGCGATGTGCGTGCGGTGATGCAGGACCTGAAAAGCATCGGTGCGCACAATGCCACTGCCGGGCGCGCGCCCGGCATGATGGGCAAGGCGGCATGGCAGCGCGTCACCGAGAACTACGAGAAGCTGCGGCGCGACGGCAAGTTGCCGGCCACTTTCGAGATCATCTACGGCCATGCGTGGAAGCCTGCACCGAAGGCGACTGCGGACGGGCGCGCCATCATCAGGACGGACTTCAAACTATGAGCTATTTCGTCACGGGAACCGATACAGGCGTGGGCAAGACGCTGGTGAGTTGCGCGCTGCTGCACGCCTTCTCGGCGCAGGGCAAGCGCGTGGCCGGATTCAAGCCGGTTGCGGCGGGCTGCGACGATGACGACCACAACGAAGATGCCAAACTCCTGCGCGCTGCGAGCACGGTTCAGGCCACCTACGGCCAGATCAATCCTTATTGCTTCCATCATCCCATCGCTCCACATCTGGCTGCGCGGCATGCCGGGGCGAGCATAGAGTTCGCGCGCATCATGACGTCGTACCGGGAATTGGCCGGGCAGGCCGACGAGGTCATCGTCGAAGGGGCGGGGGGCTTCTGCGTGCCGCTGAACGACAGGCAGACCAGTGCCGATCTCGCCAGACAGCTCGGGCTGCCGGTCGTACTGGTGGTGGGCATGCGGCTGGGATGTCTGAACCATGCCTTGCTGACGATGCACGCTATCGCCCATTACCAACTAGAATGTGCGGGTTGGGTGGCCAACGTGCTGGATGCGGGCATGCCCGCTTTGCAGGAGAACATCCAGGCATTGCGCGAGCGCATCGCGGCGCCGCTGCTGGGCATCATTCCCTGTCAGCCGCAACCGGATGCCAGGGCTGCTGCCGCGTATTTGCATCTGGAGATGCTGGAGAAAAAAGAAGCCGATGGTTGAATTCAGTCTGGTCGCGGTTTTCCTGGTCGGGTTGCTCGGCGGCGTGCATTGCCTTGGCATGTGCGGCAGCATCGTCGGCGTCTTCACCGCACAGGTACCGAAACCCCCTATCCAACTTTCCCCCGGGGGGAGACAGGGCGACCGGCTCTCCCTTCGGGAGAGGATAGGCTTGAAGGGAGGCGCGCGCTGGCCGTTCCACCTGGCCTACAGCAGCGGGCGCATCGCGAGCTATGCGATCGCCGGGGCATTGGTCGGCGCAGTGGGGCAGGCCGGCTTGCTGATGCGCGACGCGGTTCCCGTGCAACACTTGCTCTTTGCGTTGTCGAGCCTGATGCTTGTCATGCTGGGTTTGTATCTTGCCGGTGTATGGGGCGCGGTACGGCAGCTCGAACGGCTGGGCGGAAGCCTGTGGAAGCGCCTGCAGCCCTATACGACCAGGCTGTTGCCGGTCAACACGGTGCCGCGTGCGCTGGGGTTGGGCGTGCTGTGGGGCTGGCTGCCGTGCGGGCTGGTGTACAGCGTGCTGCTCACCGCCCTGGCCAGTGGCAGCGCGCTGCGGGGCGCGCTCATCATGCTGGCTTTCGGCCTGGGCACATTGCCGAACCTGATGGTGATCGGGCTGTTCTGGGAAAGCGCCAGAAGCTGGGTACAATCGCCGCGCGTGCGGCTATCGGCGGGGCTGCTGGTGGTGATGTTCGGCGTGTACGGATTGGCCAAGGTCGGATACACATTTTATACAAACGGATGGAGTGGTAGCTGTCATGTCCCTGCATAAGCTGTTGCTGTTCTCATTGCTGTCCCTGCTTGCCGCGTGCGGCGAGCAGACCCTGCCGTCGCCATTCCAGGCCAGCGACGTGAGTGCGAAGTATGCACAAGCGGATTTTCACCTGAACGATGCAGCCGGGAAGCCGGTCAGCCTGGAGGATTTTCGCGGCAAGGTCGTGGTGCTGTTCTTCGGATATACGCATTGCCCGCAGGTGTGCCCGACCGAACTTGCCGATCTGGCGCAGATGATGCGCACATTGGGCAAAGATGCGGACAGGGTGCAGGTGCTGTTCATCACGCTCGACCCCGAACGGGATACACCGGACCTGCTGGCGAAATATCCGGCGGCGTTCTACCCGACTTTCAAGGGACTGTCCGGCGATAGTGCGGCGATCGCACAAGCCGCGAAGGCATTCGGCGTGACCTACGAGAAACACGCGAACAAGAATGGCGGATACGATCTGGACCATTCGGCCGGGACCTATTTCATCGCGCCGAGGGGCCGGCCGATCCTGCTGTCGCCCTTCTGGCAGCATTCCGATACGTGGGTGCAGGACGTCAGGCTATTGCTGGCATTCAGATGAGTTCGTTGATCGACCTGTTGCGGTTTGAACTGGACGAAAAGAATCTGCAGATACGCGCGGAGCAGGTTCGAGCCCGCATAGACAGCTATCCGCTGATGCTGGTTGCGGAATTCGTGCTGGCACCGATGCTGGCGATGCTGATGTGGGACCGGATCGCGCACGCCACGTTGCAGACATGGCTGGTGGCGGTCTATACCGTACATGCCATCGAGTATTATTTCTGGCGCCGTCGCGGCACACTCACCAAAACCGTTTTGCAGAATCTCGACTGGGATCGCACGTTCAGGCGTTTGACCGCGCTGGTCGCAATCACATGGGGCAGTGCGGGCGTGCTGATGTTCGTCTCCGGCGATCTGGCTTATCAGGCGCTGCTGATCTGCGTGGTGATGGGCATGTCGGCGGGCGCGGCGACCAGCAATCCGTTCCATCCTCCCTCGATGGTCATCTATCTGACGATCATGATCCTGCCGCTGCTGGGGCGGCTCGCATGGGAAAACGATACGACGCACTGGATACTGTTCGGCATGTTGGTCATGTTCTTCGCCTTCGTGCTCAAGTCCTCACTGGAACTGATTCGCACGTTTGAACAGTCGCAGCGGCGCAGGTTCGAGAACGAGCTTCTGGTGGGCGCCCTGCTGGAGCGGAAAAGGGATGCGGAAGCTTCGCGCCAGGCAGCGGAACAGGCCAATCAGGCAAAATCGAAGTTCCTTGCGACTGCCAGTCACGACTTGCGCCAGCCTTTGCAGGCATTGCGATTGTTCTCCGATGCCCTGCAGGATGCCGCCAGGGAAAAGGAGACGATCCGCATCGCCGAGCAGATCGGCAAATCGGTCAATGCCCTGGTCGACATGTTCGACGACCTGCTGGATGTCTCGCGCCTGGATGCGGGCATCGTCGAGCCGCGCAAGCAGCATTTCATGCTGGGTTCCCTGTTCGACCGGATATACGGCGACTTTGCCCCGCTCGCCCAGGCAAAAGGGTTGAGCTTTCAGTTGCCACTCTGTAGCGGCAACGAGTGCGGCGCACAGAACCTGTGCAGTGTGGTGGTCTATAGCGATCCTTTCCTGCTTGAGCGCATGCTGCGCAACCTGATCTCGAATGCCATTCGCTATACCGATACCGGCGGCGTAGTCGTTCGCTGCACCTGCGGGGCCGGCATGGTCGGTCTGGAAGTCGCCGATACCGGCATCGGCATCCGGGCAGAGACCCTGCCGCACATCTTCGAGGAATATTATCAGGCCGACAATCCGCACCGCGACCGGCGCAGAGGACTGGGGCTGGGCTTGTCCATCGTGCGCCGGATCGAAAACCTGCTGGAATGCAAAGTGCGGGTCAGTTCAATGCCGGGCGTGGGGTCGGTGTTCAGTTTCGAGGTTCCGACGGGCAATTCCGAAAACCTGGCACAGCCGTTCGTCATCACCCATTCGCAATATGACCTGAACGGCCGCGTCATCGCGCTCGTGGAAGACGATCCGGATATCCGCGATGTGACTGCCGACCTCGTGGAACAATGGGGATGCACGGTGAAAGCCGGCGCATACGCCGAAGACGTCATGCGCAAGCTGGACATCGCCGGATTGAGACCCGATCTGCTGGTCTGCGATTTTCGCCTGCCCTATGGCATGACGGCCATTCATGTCATCAAGATGATGCGCGAACAATGGGGCAAGGACCTGCCTGTAGTGGTGCTGACCGGGGATACCGCCATCTCGACCCTGCAGGAGATACACGACAGCAACGCGGTCCTGCTGCACAAGCCGATCGCGCCGATGCGCTTGCGGGCGATGATGCATTTCGCCCTGCAAGGTGAAACATAGAAGGCCTTGCCGGGAGTGGTATGATTGCGGGCGCTAAAGTATTGAGGGGTGAAAGATGAAGATCAAGGTGCTGATGGCGGATGACCATGCATTGTTCCGCGATGGCATGCACTATGTGCTGCAACAGCTTGCCGACGAAGTCGAAATTCTGGACTCGGGGAATTTCCAGGAGGCACTGCAGCTGGTACACGACAATCCCGATGTCGATCTCGCGCTGCTCGATCTGAACATGCCGGGGAGCGAGGGCGTTCCGTCCATACAGTTCTTCCATCTGCGCTATCCGGATATCCCGCTGGTTGTCGTATCCGGTTCCGATCATCGCGACGACATCGAGAGCGTGATGGAGTCGGGAGCGATGGGGTTCATCTCCAAGATGTCGTCCAGCAAGATCATGCTGTCCGCGTTGCGCATGGTGCTGGAGGGCGGCATCTATCTGCCGCCGCAACTCCTGCAGCAGGCGATGAACAGCGTCGACCAGGGCGAGACGCTGGTGAACAAGCGTTCGCAACGCGCCGCCAAGTTCGGCCTCACCTCGCGCCAGCTCGAAGTGTTGACCTATCTTGCCTCGGGTCTGGCGAACAAGGAGATCTCCAGGAAGATGAATCTGGCCGAGGGCACGGTCAAGATACACACGGCGGCGGTCTATCAGGCCCTGCATGTCAACTCGCGGCTGGAAGCAGTCAGCGCGGCACGACGCCTCGGATTCCTGCCGCCCGCCCCCAACGACGCCGAGGGAATTTGATGGCGCCACCCGAACGCCCCCGCCCTCCGTTGCCGGAAAGGCTGCTCGGCCTGTTGCGGGAATCGCGCTGGCTGCTGCTGGTGGCGGTGGCGCTCTACCTGATCCTCATCCTGATCGGCTATGACCGCGCCGATCCCTCCTGGTCGCATAGCGCGAGCGCGGCGATCACCCGCAATCCCGGCGGCGTGCTCGGTGCATGGCTGGCGGACGTGCTGCTCTACCTGTTCGGTTTTTCCGCCTGGTGGTGGGTCACGCTGATGTTGCAGCGCGTATGGGCCGGTTACCGCCGCATCCGTGCCGACAGCCTGTTCGATCAGCGCGCGCTATGGGTATCCCTCCTGGGTTTTCTGGTGCTGCTGTTTGCGAGCAGCGCGCTGGAGGCCTTGCGCCTCTATACATGGAAGGTCGCGTTGCCGCTGGCACCCGGCGGCATGCTGGGCGCGGTGATGGGCAGCGGCCTTTCGCATGTGCTGGGATTCACTGGTGCCACCCTGTTCCTGCTGGCATTGATGGTGGTCAGCTTCAGCCTCTACACCGGCTTGTCCTGGCTCAGGCTCGCAGACTGGCTGGGCGGTGTGCTGGAGAACGCCTGGTTGTGGGCGCGCAATACCTGGCAGACCCGGCAGGACAAGCGCATCGGCGCCCAGGCGATGCAGGAACGCAGCGTGGTGGTGGAAGAGGAAAAGAAGCGCGTGGAAGAGCACGAGCCCATCCACATCGAGATGCCCGTGTACGAAGTGCCGCGCTCGACGCGTGTGCAAAAAGAGAAACAGGTCTCCCTGTTTGCCGATCTGCCGGATTCCGATCTGCCGCCATTGCATCTGCTCGATGAGGCGAAGCAGCAGGTCGAAGTGGTCTCCGCCGAGACGCTGGAATTCACCTCTCGCCTTATTGAACGCAAGCTCAAGGATTTCGGCGTCGAGGTCAAGGTGGTCGGTGCCTATCCCGGCCCCGTCATCACGCGCTACGAGATCGATCCCGCCGTCGGCGTAAAAGGCAGCCAGATCACCAACCTCGTGCGCGACCTGGCGCGCGCCCTGTCCGTGGTCAGCATCCGCGTGGTCGAGACCATACCCGGCAAGAGCTACATGGCGCTGGAACTCCCCAACCCGAAACGCCAGATCGTGCATCTCTCGGAGATACTCGGTTCCCAGGTCTATGCCGACATGCATTCGCCGCTGACCATGGCGATGGGCAAGGACATCTCCGGCAAGCCCGTGGTGGCCGACCTGGGCAAGATGCCGCATGTGCTGGTGGCAGGCACCACCGGTTCCGGCAAATCGGTGGCGATCAATGCCATGATCCTGAGCCTGCTGTACGAATCCACGCCGCAGCAGGTGCGACTGCTGCTGGTCGATCCCAAGATGCTGGAACTTTCGGTGTATGAAGGCATCCCGCACCTGCTGGCACCGGTGGTCACCGACATGCGCCAGGCCGCGTCCGCGCTCAATTGGGGCGTGCAGGAGATGGACAAGCGCTACAAGCTGATGTCGGCACTGGGTGTGCGCAACATCGCCGGTTACAACCAGCAGGTACGCGATGCCGTCAAAGCCGGGAAGCCGCTGACCAACCCGTTCACGATCACGCCGGAGAATCCAGAAGCGCTGGAAGAATTGCCGTTCATCGTGATCTTCATCGACGAACTCGCCGACCTGATGATGGTGGTGGGCAAGAAGGTGGACGAGCTGATCGCACGCCTGGCACAGAAAGCCCGCGCGGCAGGCATCCATCTGGTGCTTGCGACGCAGCGCCCCTCGGTCGATGTGATCACCGGGCTGATCAAGGCCAACGTGCCGACGCGCGTCGCGTTCCAGGTATCGAGCAAGATCGATTCGCGCACCATTCTCGACCAGATGGGCGCGGAAGCGCTGCTGGGTCAGGGCGACATGCTTTACCTGCCGCCGGGCAGCGGCTATCCGCAGCGTGTACACGGGGCGTTCGTTTCCGACCAGGAAGTGCACCGCGTCGCCGAACATCTCAAGGCGCAGGGCCAGCCGAACTATGTCGAGGGCGTATTGACGTCACTGGATGAAGCGGCCGAGGGTGAATACGATGGTGGTGGCGGAGATGCCGAAGCCGATGCGCTGTACGACCAGGCTGTGGAGATCGTGCTGAAAACGCGCCGTCCTTCCATTTCGCTGGTGCAGCGCCATCTGCGCATCGGCTACAACCGAGCCGCGCGCCTGATCGAAGCGATGGAAAAAGCCGGACTGGTTTCGCCCATGCAAAGCAACGGCAACCGCGAAGTACTTGCACCCAATCGAGAAGGGTGAAAGGGAGAAGGGGAAAGGGTAGAAGCCGCGGCGCGCGCAGGTTTTACCCTTCGCTCTTCCCTCTTCTCCCTTTCCCATTAACTCACAGGTTTGGAATATGTTAAGAAAATCACTCATCACACTTTTATTGCTTGCATCGACAACCGCGCATGCGAGTGCCATCCAGAGGCTCCATACCTTCGTCGTGTCGACGCATTCGGCGCAGGCAGACTTCACGCAGGAAGTGCTGGACAAGAACGGCAAGCGCATCCAGAGCGCTTCCGGCACCATGCAGTTCGAACGCCCCGGACGGTTCCGCTGGGTCTACAAAAAGCCGTATGAACAGCTCATCGTCGGCGACGGCAAGAAATTCTGGATGTATGACACCGACCTGAACCAGGTCACGGTCAAGAAGCTGGATGCCGCGCTGGGCAGCAGCCCGGCGGCGCTGCTCTCCGGCAACAACGAGATCGAGCGCGACTTTGTGCTCAAGGACATCGAGGATCGCGATGGCCTGGAATGGTTGCAGGCCACCCCGAAATCGGCCGAGACGACTTTCCAGAAGATACTCATGGCTTTCAACGCCAAGTCCGAACTGATGGTGATGGAATTGCACGATGCCTTCGGCCATCACACGGTGTTGCGTTTTTCCGCGTTGAAAAGCAATCCGGCTTTCGGGGCGCAGCAGTTCAAGTTCGTGCCGCCCAAAGGTGCGGACGTGCTGGGCGAGTAATGAGCAGCGGGGACCTGTTTGCGCCTAACCAGCCCGCCGCACCCTTGGCCGAGCGGCTGCGCCCCGGACGCATCGACGAGGTCATCGGTCAGTCGCATTTGCTGGGCGAGGGCAAGCCGCTGCGCCTGGCGTTCCAGTCCGGCAAGCTGCATTCGATGATCCTGTGGGGGCCGCCGGGTGTGGGCAAGACCACGCTGGCGCGCCTGATGGCATCGGCTTTCGATGCCGAATTCGTGCCGCTGTCGGCGGTGCTGTCCGGCGTGAAAGACATCCGCGAAGCCATCGCGCAGGCCGAGCAGACCCTGCAGCAGAGCGGCCGCCACACCATCCTGTTCGTCGACGAAGTCCACCGTTTCAACAAGTCGCAGCAGGACGCCTTCCTGCCTTATGTGGAGCAGGGGCTGGTCACCTTCATCGGCGCGACCACCGAGAACCCCTCGTTCGAGTTGAACAACGCCCTGCTGTCGCGGGCGCAGGTGTATGTGCTGCAATCCCTTTCCGAGGCTGAGATGGGGCAGCTGTTCGAACGCGCTCGGGAGGTCGCGCTGCAAGGACTGGAGTTCGAGGCGGCAGCGAAGGAGCGCGTGATCGGCTATGCCGACGGCGACGCGCGCCGCCTGCTCAATGTGCTGGAGCAGTTGCAGACCGCAGCCAACGTCGCGAAGTTGAGCAAGGTCGACACCAAATTCCTCGATGCCACGCTGGCGCAGAAGATGCGGCGTTTCGACAAGGGCGGCGAGGCGTTCTATGATCAAATCTCGGCGCTGCACAAGTCGGTGCGCGGCTCCAATCCCGATGCCGCCCTGTACTGGCTGGTGCGCATGCTCGACGGCGGCGCCGACCCGCGCTACCTGGCGCGGCGCATCGTGCGCATGGCTTGGGAAGACATCGGCCTGGCCGACCCTCGTGCCATCCAGTTGTGCAACGATGCCGCCGCCACCTACGAACGGCTCGGGTCACCGGAAGGCGAACTGGCACTGGCCCAGGCCGTGCTCTACCTCGCCGTCGCGGCCAAGTCGAACGCCGGGTACGTCGCGTATAATGCCGCCCGCGCCTTTGTCAGTCAGGACGGCTCGCGCGAAGTGCCGCTGCACTTGCGCAACGCGCCGACCAAACTGATGAAACAGCTGGATTACGGCAAGGATTACCGTTACGCGCACGACGAGGCGGATGGTTATGCGGCGGGCGAGAATTACTTCCCCGACGGTATGCCGGAAGTGAGTTTCTATCAGCCTACCGAGCGCGGGCTGGAGGCGAAGATTGCGGAGAAGTTGGCGCATCTGCGTGAGCTGGATGCGAAAGCGAAAAACAAGAATTAGCCACAGAGAACACAGAGGTCACAGAGATAGCCGTGGCAGATCAACTGACAGAGGGAATAATTGCGGCTGCAATTGAAGTCCATAAAACGTTGGGCTCTGGATTGTTGGAATCAATTTACGAAGAGGCATTGTGTATTGAACTGGGTTTGATGGGGATGTCATTTCAGCGGCAGTTGGCTGTTGATGTGATGTACAAGGGGCACGCGATTCAAGGTCAGCGTCTCGATTTGCTGGTTGCAAATGAAGTTGTTGTGGAAATTAAGTCCCTGCGAATGTTGCCCGAAGTGGCAACCGCCCAGTTGCTCTCCTATCTAAAGGCAACCGGGTTGAAGCGCGGGTTATTACTGAATTTTGGAGAAAAGCAGATGGTCAGTGGAGTGAAGCGAATCTCTCTGTGATCTCTGTGTTCTCTGTGGCTAATAGATTTTGACTTTGAGGTTCTCATGTTAGACATACAAACATTACGCAACGACTTGGCCGGAGTGGCCGCACGCTTGGCGACCCGCGGCTATCAGCTTGATACCGTGAAGTTCGAGCAACTGGAAGCCGAGCGCAAGACCATCCAGACGCGCACGCAAGAGCTGCAAGCCAAGCGCAATGCGGCTTCCAAGCAGATCGGCCAGGCCAAGGCCAAGGGCGAAGACGTGTCGGCAATCATGGCCGAGGTGGGCGCGCTGGGCGACGAACTGAAACAACTTGAGCAAAATGTTGGTCGTGCAATTGGTGAGCTTCAAAATTTCCTAGAAGTGATACCTAATGTGCCTCATGCGGACGTGCCCGTCGGCAAGTCTGAAGCGGATAACGTCGAAGTGCGCAAGGTTGGCACACCGCCAAAGTTCGATTTCGAGGTGCAGGATCACGTCAGCATTGGCGAGGGACTGGGCGGGCTGGATTTCGAGACCGCAGCGAAAATCACGGGCTCGCGCTTCTCGCTGTTGAAGGGACCGTTGGCTCGGTTGCACCGCGCGCTTGCCCAGTTCATGCTGGACACACACACCGAGAAGCACGGCTATACCGAGGCCTATGTACCGTACATTGTGAATGGCACTTCAATGTATGGTACGGGTCAACTGCCAAAGTTTGAGGTAGATTTGTTTCGAGTGCCTCGCCCGGTCGGTGAAGGAATAGAGGAAGATTTCTATCTGATCCCCACCGCCGAAGTCCCCGTGACCAACATGGTGCGCGACGAGATCGTGCCGCTGGAAAAGCTGCCGATGAAGTTCGTGGCGCACACGCCGTGCTTCCGCAGCGAGGCCGGTTCCTACGGCCGCGATACGCGCGGCATGATCCGCCAGCACCAGTTCGACAAGGTGGAGCTGGTGCAGATCGTCCATCCGGAAAAATCCTACGAGATGCTGGAAGAACTACTCGGCCATGCCGAGACCATCCTCAAGCAGCTCGGCCTGCCGTACCGCGTGGTCAAACTGTGCACCGGGGACATGGGTTTTTCCGCCGCGACGACTTACGACATCGAAGTATGGTTGCCGGCGCAGAACACCTACCGCGAGATCTCGTCCTGTTCCAACTTCGAGGCCTTCCAGGCACGGCGCATGCAGGCACGCTTCCGCAATGCGCAGGGCAAGCCGGAACTGGTGCATACCCTCAACGGCTCCGGCCTTGCTGTAGGCCGCACCCTGGTGGCGGTGCTGGAGAACTACCAGCAGGCCGACGGCAGCGTGTTGGTGCCGGAAGTGCTGCGCCCCTACATGGGCGGATTGACCTCCATCAACGCGATCTGATCCGCAAGGGGTATACCGTGATTGTAAGGGGCTGAAGCCCCAACAACATGCGCGAGCCGGTGATCACCACGGACGGGGGTTTGATCGGTGATTTCCTAATTCATGAGGCTGCCGACAAAGCTTTTTTTCAAGACAGGCGGCAACTGATACAGATTTTGCTGCGCATCGAGGCGTTTCAGCATGTCCTGGTACAGGCGCACGGTCTCGACCAGGATCACTGCCTCGCCTCCGCGCGCCTTGCCCCGCTTTGCTTTCTTGTAGAACGAAGGGCGTGACAGCAAAGGCATCATGCGTTTTACGTCGGCCCACACGTCTGGGTTCAATCCGGACTCGCTTGCCAGAATGCGTGCATCCTCCAGGTGTCCCATGCCCTGATTATAGGCGGCGAGGGCCATCCACAACCGGTCTTCGTCGCTGATGCGCAGCGGCAGCTGTTCCTTGAGCAATTGCAGGTAACGCGCCCCGGCGAGGATGCTGGCATGTGCATCGAGACGGTTTTCGACGTTCATGCGGTCGGCGGTTTCGTCTGTCAGCATCATCATGCCGCGCACATTGGTGTATGAGGTGGCATTCGGATTCCAATGCGATTCCTGGTATGACAGCGCGGCAAGCAATTGCCATTCGATACCGGTGAGGTCGGCCGCTTCCTGGAACCAGTGCTTGTAATGCGGCAGCACGGTACGCGTCTGGGCGATGAAGGCTTCCGCATCCATCGCATCGAGCCGGTCATTGTGGCCGTAGTAGCGGTCGATCAGCTGGCGCAAGGAGCCGTCCTGCTTGATGCGGGCAAAGAATTGCTGTGCTTCGTCAAACAGTTTTGCATCGCCATCGACGGAGAAGGCCCAGGACATGTCCGAAGGCGAATCGATATCCAGGGCCACGCCCAGTTCGGGATAGTAATTCCGCGCCATCGCAAGCTGCTCTTCGTTCGCTACCGTGCAATCCAGTTCACCGTTGGCAACCTCTTCCAGCAGTTCGGCGGGTGACGTATTGCGCTGCGATCTCCAGCCCAGCCTGTCATGTTCGTGCCGTACCTCGCGCAGCGCCGCCTCTTGCGGCGATCCGGCAGCAACGGCCAGCTCGCGTCCATCCAGTTCGTCCAGGTCGTCCGGTGTCGTCCCGTGGCAGATCAGCAGTTCTTCGAGCGATTGATAAGCCTTGCCGAAGCGCACCGCGTAATCGCTCGTGTTGCGGACGCCGGTCGCCAGGTGGGCCTTGTGGGCGGCCAGCGCAGGCAACGCCTGGTCGACCGGCAGCGGGACGATCTTCAGTTTCAGCTGCAACTGCCGGGCAAACTGTTCGGCCAGTTCGGTTTCAAAGGCGTTCTCGGTCTCCATTTCGGCAGGCGGAACGATGACCACCAGCTCGCCCTGATGCCAGTCCGGCAGGGGATTGACGGCGGTGGTTTTGATCCAGAGCCAGGCGCACAGCGCAAGGACGACCGCGAGTTGTAGTGGGAGCAAGCTGCGCATGGCGAACATTCTGCCCGAAAATCAAATGTTGCTGGTAAAATGCGCGCCCTCGCGGTGCCGGGCATCATCGGTGCGCATTGCGGGGTAGTATCCGGAGAGGTGGCAGAGTGGTCGAATGTACCTGACTCGAAATCAGGCGTAGGTGTGAGCCTACCGAGGGTTCGAATCCCTCCCTCTCCGCCAGTTTGTGTTGCCCCCGCGGGCTCCGTTGCGGCAACGGGTTGTCACCCATCGTTATCCGATATGCCCGATCAAGATGCCGCCAATTCAGCGGGTCACGGTGGCCGTCCATTCAAGCGAATTTATTGGCCTGTCCCCGGTTCTGAAGAATCGCCAGCAACTACCCCAGGGCAAATAAGCCCTGACGATCAGATTATGGTTCATGCCGGGTCTGACGATCAGAGAGGGAATCAAAACAGGAACGCCATATGCATGGAATCGAGAAGCCGGGATTCTTGAGGCTGCACCCCCAATATCGGAACGCCGTCACCGGAACGGCAAGGATATTGTTTGTGCTGGCCGCGATTCAGCTGATCGTCTGGCTGACGCCCGCACGATCCGAGTTCACGGGCATTCCATATTATCTTCCGCTGCACACTCTGCTGGAAACGGTATCCATCGTAGTCTCGATGATGGTGTTCGCGGTCGGCTGGAATTCGCATAGCCGTATCAGGTCCGGCAATATCATGTTGCTTGCCTGCGGATTTTTTGCAGTGGGCGCGCTCGATTTCTCGCACACGGTGTCCTATGGCGGAATGCCGGATTTCATTTCACCGAACGATGCGCAAAAACATCTCAATTTCTGGTTGTCCGCGCGCCTGGCGGCAGCCGCGGTTCTGCTGGCCGTTGCCATCAGGCCGTGGAAGCAGATTTCCTCCGACGCGTCCCGTTACCTGGCCTTCGGTTCAATGCTGGCAGTCACCGCACTGATAAACTGGGCCGTGATCTATCACCAGGCATGGCTGCCGGATACCTTCATTCCCGGATCGGGGCTCACTGCATTCAAGAAGAACGTCGAATACGCGATCATCGCCATCAACATCGTCACGGCGGCATTGCTGTGGGCCAGGATGCGCGAGGCACAGCCGTTCAGGATGGTGCTCCTGTTCGGTGCGGTATGCACCTTGGCGATGAGCGAATTCTTTTTCACGCTTTACACCACCATGACCGGCAGCTACAACGTGCTGGGACATATCTACAAGGTGATCGCCTACATCTTCATATATCGCGCCATCGTTGTCGAAGTCATCGAAGAGCCGTACAACCTGCTGGAACATGAAAGAGGCAAATTCCGCACCATCTTCGATTCGGTGAATGACGGCATCGAACTGATATCGCCGGATGGCCGCATAGTCGACATGAATCGTGCGGATCACGAACGCATGGGTTATACGAAAGAGGAGGTCGTGGGCAGGACGCTGGCCGAATTCACCGCCCCCGAGTACGCGGACAGGTACCGGGCAGCGCCGGAACAATCGGGCCGGCAGGGCGCCACCACATTCGAGTCTGCCCGTATCCGCAAGGACGGCTCGGTCATTCCCGTTGAGGTCAGCTCCCGCATCGTGGAGATGGACGGCGAGACGGTGTTTCTTGGTATCAGCCGGGATATCACAGACCGGAAAAGGCTCGAAACCGACGCGCGGCAATACAGGGCGTTGCTGCAGACTGCGCATGACGGCTTCTGGCTGGTCGACTCGAAGGGTTTTCTGCTGGAGGCGAATCAGGCCTATGCGGAGATGAGCGGTTACAGCATCGACGAATTACGGGGAATGCACGTCAGCCAACTGGAGGCCGAACAGTCGGGAGATGACGTCAAGGCACACATCGCCAGGGTCATTGCACAAGGATACGACGTATTCGAAACGCGCCACCGCCACAAGGACGGCCATCTGATAAACATAGAGGTGTCCACATCGTACCTTACGGAGGCGCAGCAGTTCGTCGCGTTCTGCCGCGACATCTCCTCGCGCAAGAAGGCGGAAGAGAAGATCGAGCTCCTGGCGTTTTACGACCCGCTGACCCATCTTCCCAATCGACGGCTGTTGTCCGACCGTCTCCAGCACGCACTGGTATCGAACGTGCGCAACGGTAAGACGGGTGCGCTGCTGTTTATCGACCTGGACAATTTCAAATCGCTCAACGATACCCTTGGGCATGACGTTGGCGATCTGCTTTTGCAGAAAGTCGCCGAACGTCTGACAGCTTGCGTGCGAGAAGGCGATACCGTTGCCCGTTTGGGAGGGGACGAATTCGTTGTACTGCTTGAGGATTTGAGCTCGACGGAGATTGAAGCGGCAACGCAAACGGAGATAGTCGCGCACAAGATCCTGTTTTCCCTGAACAGGCTGTATCAACTTGGCTCGCATGCATACCACAATACGCCGAGTATAGGTGCTGCGCTGTTCGGCAAGAACAGAAGGGGAATTGAGGATGTGCTGAAACAGGCCGACATCGCGATGTACCAGGCGAAAAATGCCGGCCGCAACACCTTCCGTTTTTTCGACGCGGAGATGCAGAACGCAATTATCAATCGGGTTGAACTGGAAACTGCGTTAAGGGAGGCGCTTCATCTTAACCAGGTCCGGTTGTATTACCAGATACAGATGGATGACCAGTTCCGTCCCACCGGTGCAGAAGCGTTGATTCGCTGGATGCATCCGGTACGCGGCCTGGTTTCCCCTGCGCAATTCATCCCGTTGGCGGAAGAGTCCAGGCTCATATTGTCCATCGGCGACTGGGTGCTGGATGCCGCCTGTGCGCAGCTGAAGGCATGGCAGCAGGACAAGCTCACCAGCCACCTGACGCTGTCCGTCAACGTGAGCGCAAAGCAGTTCCAGAAGGAGAATTTCGTCGCATTCGTGAAGGACACCGTGCAGCGTCATGGCGTCGACCCGAAGCTGCTCAAACTGGAGCCCACGGAAAGCATTCTGCTGGGGAATATCGAAGAGATCGTGGCGGCCATGAATGCCCTGAAAGCGATCGGCGTCTACTTTGCGCTGGATGATTTTGGTACCGGTTTTTCTTCGCTGCAATATCTCAAGCGGTTGCCGCTGAACCAGCTCAAGATCGATCAATCGTTCGTCAGGGACCTGGTGTCCGATAAAAACGACCTCGCGATCGTGCGCACCATCATCGCGATGGCGCACAGCCTGAATCTGGATGTCATCGCCGAAGGAGTGGAAACGGAACAGCAACGCCTCCTGCTTCTGGAAAACGGCTGCAGTCATTTCCAGGGTTACCTGTTCGGCAGTCCGGTCCCGGTGGAGGAGTTTGAGGCCGCGTTAAGCCGGGGCCGCATGCCCGCCCCAGGTTATTGATCCGGCACGATGAAGTCTGAAGTCCGTTCGCCTTGAGCTTGTCGAAAGGTGAATGGGCTTCGACACGCTGTGCGTGCGCTGTTGGGGCGAATGCCCCTTACAGCCACGGTCTACCCCTTGCGGGTGCAGCCCGAACGGTGTTAATACTTCACAGTGCCGGATCAATAGGAAGACGCGGGCAGGTATTTCGTCCACCCTGCCTGCGTCGCTCAAAATTTGCACTTCATGCCGGAATTCGCATATGCAATAATCGGGCAGGGACTTCAATTGCACACGACAATGAAGAAGTTATTGCAGCGAATTTTGGGTTTTCCCCTGGCCGGTCTGGTGGCGGTTTCCATTCTCAATCAGATCACGGAGACATACCGGCCGGCAATCGTCGGTAGCGCATTCGGCGCCGAAAATCCTCCCATCATCATTGCCCATGTTGCCCCCACCACAGGACGCTTCGCACTGCACTCCGAATCGGATCGGCGCGGTGCTGAAATGGCGATCGACGAGTTCAATGCGCGCGGTGGACTTTTGGGGCGCGAGATCGTTCTCGTGTCGCGCGATCCCACCCTGGAGGCAAGCCGAGCTGCCGAGGTTGCCGAAGAGCTCATCACCCGGAACAAGGCGGGATTCATGTTGGGCGCCATCGACTCGGGCGTTGCGGCGAGCATGTCCGACGTGTGCCAGAAGCACGGTGTCATCTTTATCAATACCAATTCCTCGTCCCCGTCCGAGTCGGTGGAGCATGTCCACCGCACGAAATTCGTGTTCGATGCCAGTGCGGCCAACTTCAATCGCGCCCTTCTCGGATACGCCCTGGCGGGCCGCCCATCGAGAAGGGTCTTGCTGCTGACGGAAGACGACGCATGGGGGCATAGCAGCGCGGCAGCCTCGCGGCCATACATTGCGGAATATGGCGGCACAGTCGTTGGCGAAGTGGTTGTACCCGCAACCCTGCCCGACCCTGCCGGCGTGATCAAACAGATCGCGGCCATCCCTGCCGACGTGGTCGCGATCAACATCAGCGGCGACAACCAGATCCGGCTTTTTGCACAGATCGACCCAAAGACGCTTGAAAGGCAATCCTGGGTCGTGGGTGAAGTGGATTGGGAAGAACTCTATCCTGCACCCGGAACGCCGCGTCCCCTGTATGGCATCACTTGGGCCTGGAATCTTGAAACGCCAGGAACAGCCGAATTTGTGGCCCGTTACAGGAAGCGTTTTGGAAATACCAGGCTGGATTATCCCGGCGACGTGACACATGCCGCCTACTTTGCGACCAGGGCGCTGCTCACCGCCATTGAGCGTGCCGGCACAACCGACAACCACGCGGTCATTCGGCAGCTCGAAAAATTCAGGTGGACGGCCAGGGAGCGCATGCAACATTATCCGGCCTATATGGATCCGGTCAGCCACCATCTTCAGCAAACCGTCTACATCGCCACCTGGCACGCACGGGTCGACAAACCCGAATTGAGCCAGGTGATCCTCGGCCACGACACCCCCGACCAGGTTCGCTATGAACGGGAGAGGAAGGCTCGTCTGGAATCCTTTGCCGATACTCCGCACTACGCGCCATGAAAATACGCCGGCTGGGCCTCATTTCGCGAATCGCACTGCTGGTCGTCTGTGTGGAGGCTGTGGCTTTCAGCATGCTCGGATGGTTCTACACTGACCGGTTCAGCACTGCCATTGAAGAGCGCACCTATTCGCACCTGCATCTTGTGGGCCGGATGATCGCCAATGACGAGCTGGCGATCAGTTCCATTTCGCGCCAGTCGGTCATGACCGACCTGGTGGGCGCTCCCTACCTTGAAGGCATGGTCATAGGCGGCAACGGGCGGGTCATCGTCTCGACGAATCCCGCTTACCTGGGAAGTCCGGCCCGCGACATCCCCGGTTTCGATGCCAGGTGGTTTGCCGATTCCGCACCCGATGAGAAGTTCATCAGGGGCGACAATACGCTCAGGGCGGTTATGCATATTCGTGGTGCGGCGGGCGGTGCGCCCATGTACACCACGGTGATCATGATCAGCACGTCCGAACTCGACGCCATGAAGCGGTCCATCATCCTTCGGGGGCAACTTGGCTCGCTGGTGTTCATCCTGCTCAGCTCCGCCTTGATCGTCCTCATTGCACAGCACCTGATCACCCGGCGCGTAAACGTTTCCCTGGAGGTCCTGAAGAAAGCCGAGGAGGGTGCACTGGACGCACGAATCCCCGTAACGTCCGATGATGAACTGGGGCAACTCCAGCATGGCATCAACTCCATGACCGCAAAGGTGGGGACGTTGCTGAACCAGCATCGCCGCAACGCGGAAGAATTGCGCGAACAGAAAGACCTGCTGGCATCCGTCATCCAGCACGCGCCGATCCGCGTGTTCTGGAAAGACCGGGAATCGCGCTACATTGGCTGCAACAGCCAGTTTGCACAGGACGCAGGACTGTCCGGACCGGAAGAGCTGGTGGGCAAGACCGATTACGATATGGGCTGGCGCGACCAGGCCGAGTTTTACCGTGCCGATGACAGGGCAGTGATGGAGTCGGGCATATCGACGCTGGATTTCGAGGAGACGCAGACCACTCCGGATGGCCGCACCATCTGGCTGAGCACATCAAAGGTACCGTTGCGGGGCGGGGACAACCGGATCATCGGCGTACTCGGCATCTATACCGACATCACGAACCGCAAGCAGGCCGAAGAGCAGATCCACAACCTTGCCTATTTCGATCCGCTGACCGGTTTGCCCAACCGCACACTCCTGCTGGATCGCCTGAAGCATGCCATGACCGCGGGCATTCGCCACCGGGTTTTCGGCGCTGTACTTCTGATCGACCTCGATAATTTCAAGACACTCAATGACACGCTGGGCCATGATGTTGGCGACCAGTTGCTGAGGCAGGTGGCGCAGCGGCTGACGCAGGTTGTGCGCGAAGGAGATACCGTGGCCCGTCTCGGCGGTGACGAGTTCGTGGTCATTCTCGAGGGCTTGGGCGAAAGCGCGCCGGAAGCGGCAGAAAAGGCTGGACTCGTTGGCGAAAAGATTCTCGCCGCCGTCAATCAGCCTTACCAGTTCGGAACGCATGCGCATCACAGTTCGCCCAGCATCGGCGTCGTTCTGTTCGATGGCAACCGGCACACCATGGACGACCTGTTGAAACAGGTGGACATCGCCATGTACCAGGCCAAGAAGGACGGCCGCAATGCGTTGCGCTTCTTCGACCCGCAGATGCAGGAATCCATCAATGTCCGCATGGAACTCGAATCGGAGCTGCACATGGCGCTTGAGAGCGGGCAACTGGATCTGCATTACCAGGCTCAGGTGGACAACTCCGGCCGCCCATTGGGTGCCGAGGCGTTGATCCGCTGGAATCATCCCGAGCGCGGCCTGGTATCGCCTGCCGAATTCATCCCGCTGGCTGAAGAGACCGGTTTGATCCTGTCGATCGGGCAATGGGTGCTGGAGGCGGCTTGTTCCCGGATCAAGGCGTGGGAGTCGGCTGAGCATACCCGCGGCCTTGTTCTGTCGATCAATGTGAGCGCCAAGCAGCTTCATCAGGCGGATTTTGTGGATCAGGTGCGAGCCGCCGTGCAGCGCCATGACATCAAGCCCGCATTGCTGAAGCTGGAGCTTACCGAAGGCATGCTGCTGGAAAACGTCGAGGGCACCATTGCAACCATGAATGCATTGAATGCGATCGGCGTCCGGATTTCGCTGGACGACTTTGGTACCGGCTATTCGTCTCTGCAATACCTGAAACGGTTGCCACTCGATCAGCTGAAGATCGACCGGTCATTTGTGCGGGACATTGCCACCGACAGCAGCGACAAGGCGATCGTGACCACCATCATCGTCATGGCGCGCAGCTTGAATCTGGACGTGATCGCCGAGGGGGTGGAGACGGAAGAACAGCGGCAATTCCTGTTCCACGCCGGCTGCGATCATTTTCAGGGCTACCTGTTCAGCAGACCGGTTCCGATCGGGCAATTTGAATCCCTGCTTGACCAGTCCCGGCAGTCGGCGCCCGCAGACATCTAGCGCGTGCAGCGGTCATTGGCAGCCAGGCGGCTTTCGGAGGGGCATCGCATGACAGGAACGGACGGCAACAATACAGCAACCCGGAACGACGGGATCGAGCGCCGCACGAACCCGCATTTGCGCGACTTGTTCGAATATGCCTACCGGATCGCCTGTCCCATGCTTGAATCGGGACTAGCCCTCCGCAACGCGGGGTCGGCGCATTTTCTGAGAGTCGTCCTGCATGATTCGTTTCCGGATTTACATCCGCAGGACATCGCCATTCTGTCGGTCTCGGTGGAACGCGTGTTCATGGAGCGGAGAAAGACTAAAGGTCAATGAGCGCTTCCGGCAAATCGGGCATGCTCTCCGATCATTCGCCGAGCACCACCTTGCCATGGCAGGCCGCGCAGTTGGAACGGCTTTTCACTTCGGGATTGACCCATTCCTTGGCGTTGATCACGTGATGTTCGTGCTTGAACCACGGCGTATCGCTGATGCGCAGGCTGGGCGCGCTGAACCGCTCGCCGCTGCCGGCATTCTGTTCCAGAAAAGAGATAATCTTCTTCCTGTCGTTGACATCAAGGGACGCATTCGTTCCGAAGTGTTTGTCCAGGCCGCCCATCAGGCTACGCCAGTTGTCCGCCGACAGCAGTTGCGGAGGGTAGGGGATATGACAGCTGCCGCACTCCTCTTTCCATTTTGCATTGTTGGGAGCCGTCAGCCTGCCCGCATCGGCGTGCGCCAGATTCATTCCAAACACCAGCAACAGTACTGCTACCCGCTTCATGCTTTTTCTCCTTGAGTGGCAAAATCAATTTAAGGTCAGTCGGCTCTTTCGCCGAGCATTCTAACCCCAAGCCGGGCCGATCTTTCGGGCCTCCCTGCATTTTAATATTGCATGACCCTTTCAGGGCAGGCGCTGCAAGCCATCACTCCTCGACAGTCACGACAACATGCGTGCCCAGCCTGCGGAATGTGCCGCAATGCCAATGAATACGGCAATGTAGGGCATGGCAGGCATGGCCGCGCAGGCATATTTCCGTCTTTGAAACGCGGTTGCAGTGGTAAAATCCGCGCCTGAGATTTTTGCCGCCGACCATGCAACCTACCTTCGTTCACCTTCGTCTGCATAGCGAATATTCCATCGCCGACGGCATCGTGCGCATCGGCGAAGCAGTAGGGGCGGCGAAGGCAGACGGCATGCCTGCGTTGGCGCTCACTGACTTGTCCAACGTCTTCGGGCTGGTGAAGTTCTACAAAGAGACGCGCGGCGCGGGCATCAAGCCTGTCGTTGGCTGCGACGTGTTCGTGACCAATGACGCGGTGCGCGACCAGCCATACCGTCTATTGCTGTTGTGCCAATCCCACGCGGGTTATCTGCGCCTGTGCGAGCTGATCACCCAGGCTTATCTGGAGAACCAGTATCGCGGCCGTCCCGAGATCCGCAAACAGTGGTTGCGCGAGGGAACGGACGGGCTGATCGCCCTTTCCGGGGCGCACTTGGGCG
Source organism: Sideroxydans sp. (assembly GCA_027310665.1). Lineage (GTDB taxonomy): Bacteria > Pseudomonadota > Gammaproteobacteria > Burkholderiales > Gallionellaceae > Sideroxyarcus. Next base: position 89,016 of record DAIDAJ010000005.1, read on the forward strand.
AAGTCGGGGCGACGCTGATGAATGGCAATGCGGCGAGCGCGAAAGTCGTCGCGCAGGAATATGCCGGACTGTTCCCCAACCGTTTTTATCTGGAAGTGCAGCGCTACGGCGCGGCGCGCGAGGAGGCGCATCTGCGCGATACGGTGAAGCTGGCCGCCGAACTGGCGCTACCGGTCGTCGCCACGCATCCGGTGCAATTCCTGACTATCGACGACTTCAAGGCGCACGAGGCGCGCGTGTGCATCGCCGAAGGCTATGTGCTGAACGACAAGCGCCGTGTGAAGCAATTCACCGCGCAGCAATATTTCAAGTCGCAGGCCGAGATGGCGAAGCTGTTCGCCGACCTGCCGGAAGCGCTGCAGAACAGCGTGGAGATCGCGAAGCGCTGCAACCTCACGCTGAAACTTGGCAAGCCGCACCTGCCGGACTTCCCCACGCCCAACGGCGAGACACTGGACGACTTCCTGCGCAGCGAATCGCAACGCGGACTGCAGGAACGCATGCTGCATCTGTATCCGGACGAAGCGCTGCGCGCGGCCAAGATGCCGGAGTACCAGGAACGGCTGGCATTCGAGACAGAGACCATCATCACGATGGGTTTCCCCGGCTACTTCCTGATCGTGGCCGACTTCATCCGCTGGGCCAAATCTTTCCGCGACGAGAAATTTCCCAATGGCGTGCCGGTGGGTCCCGGCCGCGGTTCCGGTGCGGGCTCGCTGGTGGCCTATTCGCTGGGCATCACCGATCTCGACCCGCTGCGCTACGAACTGCTGTTCGAGCGTTTCCTGAATCCGGAGCGCGTCTCCATGCCCGACTTCGACGTGGACTTCTGCCAGGACGGGCGCGAGCGCGTCATCGAATATGTGCGCCACAAATACGGCGTGCAGAACGTGTCGCAGATCGCTACCTTCGGCACCATGGCTTCCAAGGGCGTGATCCGCGACGTCGGACGCGTGCTGGATTTCCCCTATGGCCTGTGCGACAGGCTCTCCAAGCTGGTGCCGGTGGAAGGCGTGAAACCGGTGTCGCTGGCGAAGGCACGCGAAATGGAGCCGGAGTTCAACGCCGTCATCGCCAGCGAAGAGGGTGTGGAAGAATTGATGGAACTGGGCATGCGCCTCGAAGACCTGACGCGCAACGTCGGCATGCACGCCGGCGGGGTGCTGATCGCGCCCGGCAAGCTCACCGACTTCTGCCCCTTGTACTGTGCCGAGGGCAGCGAGAGCACGGTGAGCCAGTACGACAAGGACGACGTGGAAGCCGTCGGCCTGGTGAAGTTCGACTTCCTCGGGTTGCGCACGCTGACCATCATCGATTGGGCGGTGCGGTACATCAAGGATTCAGGAATTGGGATTTCGGATTTGGGAGGTGGTGGCGCTGAAGCAGGCGCGGAGGCCAAATCCAAAATCCAAAATCCAAAATCCTTCAACATCGACACCATCCCCCTCGACGACAAGGAAACCTACGACCGCATCTTCAAGACAGCGAACACGACCGCCGTTTTCCAGTTCGAATCTCGCGGCATGAAGGACACGCTGGTGAAGGCAAAGCCGGATTGCCTGGAAGACCTCATTGCCCTGAACGCCCTGTACCGGCCGGGCCCGATGGATTTCATTCCCGACTTCATCAACTGCAAGCACGGGCGCCAGCAGGTGATCCTGCCGCATCCGTTGCTGGAGAAGGTGGTCGGCAATACCTACGGCATCATGGTGTACCAGGAACAGGTGATGCAGTCGGCACAGGTGGTGGCGGGATACAGCCTGGGCGGCGCGGACATGCTGCGGCGTGCGATGGGCAAGAAGAAGCCGGAGGAGATGGCCGAGCAGCGCGGCATCTTCGTGGCCGGTGCAGCCAAAAACGGCATCGACGAGAAGAAGGCGAACGAGATCTTCGACACGATGGAGAAGTTCGCGGGCTACGGTTTCAACAAGTCGCACGCCGCAGCGTATTCCCTCGTGGCGTACCAGACCGCGTATCTCAAATGTCACTACCCGGCCGCGTTCATGGCATCGACCATGACCTCGGAAATGGTGAACACCGACAAGGTCAGTTTCTTCTACCAGGATACCGTGCAGCAAGGGCTGACCATCCTGGCGCCGAACATCAACTCGTCGTGCTTCCGTTTCCAGCCGGTGGATGCAAAGACCATCGCCTACGGCCTTGGCGCGATCAAGGGCACGGGCGAAGGCGCGGTGGAGAACATCGTCGCGGCGCGCGCGGTGGGGCCGTTCAGAGACTTGTTCGACTTCTGCCGCCGCGTGGACAAGCGTATCGTCAATCGTCGCACCATCGAAGCGCTGATCCGTGCGGGCGCATTCGACAGCATCAACGACCATCGCTATCAGCTGCTTGCCTCGCTGGATGCGGCACTGGGCAGCGCCGAGCAGCATGCGCGCGCCGCCAACCAGAACAGTCTGTTCGGCGACGACGAGAGCGTCGACATGCCGGTGCAGATGGCGGATGTGCCACGCTGGAAGATGCGGGAGCAACTGGCGCAGGAAAAAACTGCGCTGGGTTTCTATCTCAGCGGGCATCCTTATCAGGAGTTCGCGGCGGAACTGTCGCATTTTGTGAAGCACAAACTGGCCGACATCACTCCCGACATCATCACCCCGCCCAGCGGCAACGGCGGTGGTTACGGCGGCGGGCGGCGGAATAACGCCAAGGCGCTGGTACTGGCGGGCATGGTCAGCGGCGTGCGCATCATCCAGACGCGGCGGGGCAAGATGGCGGTGCTGACGCTGGACGACGGCAGCGCCGCGCTTGAGGTGGTGGTATTCAGCGAGCTGTTTGACGCCAACCGCACCTGGATACGCGACGACGAGTTGCTGGTGGTGAACGGCAAGGCGGAATTGGATGCCTACTCCGGCAGCATGCGCGTCACCGCCGAGGAACTGTTCGACTTTGCCTCCGCCCGTGCGGCGTTTGCCAAGCGGCTGGACATCGACTGCTCGATGGATGCGCGCATCCGTGTGTCGCAACTGGCGGAACTGCTCAAGCCATGGTGCGGCGGAAAATGTCCGGTGCAGATCAATTACCGCAACCTCATCGGCAGCGCCTCGCTGCGAGCGGCGGATGAATGGCAGGTCACCTTGCCGGACGAATTGCTCGACGGATTGCGTGCGATGTGCGGTGCGCAGAACGTGCAGGTCGTCTACGCATAACCCTGTTTTTTGCTCTGTTAATGCCTTGTATCTCCATTAGTGTGTGCTACCGTACAGACTGTTTCGGGCCTGCCTTGTTACTCTTGTAGCCCGATGGGTTTGTGGGAGCTCGCGTTTCTCCGTAAGAAGTTCAGGGATCAGCTGAAACAATGCCTCGATGCGCGCAGAGGCGCGGGTCAAATAATAAACAGGGACTCTGATGTCGCACCACCATAACCCGAACCAGAATCGTCTGCTGGCCGCGCTGCGTCCGGACGAGCTTCAGGAATTGCTTCCGCATCTGCAGGTTGTTCACCTCAAGGCTGGCGAGCAGCTTGCCAAGTCGGGCGAACGGCTGAGCAACGTGTACTTTCCGATTGATAGCGCGATTGCGCTGTTCTACCGGCTGGAAAGCGGCGAGTCGGCGGGCGTTGCCGTTGTCGGAAACGAGGGGATGTTCAGCGTGGCGGAGGTGTTGGGCGGCGCGGCCATGCCTTATTGGGCGACCGTGGAGACTTCCGGGCATGTTTTTCAGGTAACGTCGGACACGCTGAGCGAGATGAACGGGCGCATGGCAAGTTTGCGCGATACTTTGCTGCTCTATGCGCAAGCCTCGCTGACCCAGATTTCTCAGACGGTGGTGTGCGAAAAGCACCACTCTCTGACTCAGCAGCTGTGCCAGCATCTGCTGCTGATCAACGACAAGTCGCTTTCCGACGATTTCCGGCTCACGCACGAGGCGATCGCCAACATGCTGGGCGTGCGCCGGGAGAGCATTACCGAGACGGCGGGCGAATTGCGCGATCTGGGATTGATCGACTACAACCGGGGGCATATCAAGGTGTTGAACCGTCCCCGGCTGGAACAGATGTGTTGCGAATGTTACGCCGTGGTGCGGGACGAGTTCACGCGACTATTGGGTGGAGTGCGATAGCGTTCTCCTGCTGCGAAAAGACGCTTGTGGGCGGGTTGTACATACAATGAACACACAACAACGATTGATCGACATCGCCACGCGGGACGTCACCTGCCTTCCGCTCGATTCCACCCTCGGCGAAGCTGCGCTCCTCATGGCGCAGCGCCGTTTCTCTTCCATCGTGGTGACCGACAAGGCCCAACATCCGGTGGGCATCGTTACCGAACGCAACATCCTGCACGCCATGCGTGCTTCCTCTCCGCTTGAAACCCCGTTGCGTACCGGCATGTCTGCGCCTGTTGTCGTCGTTCCATGTGCGATGGACTGCCTGGATGCCTATCAGGTCTGCCTTCGCGAAGGGATCCGTCATCTGGTGGTGGTGGGTGACGACGGTGCGGTCGCCGGCGTGGTCAGCGAAACGGATTTTCGCTTGCACCTGAATCTCAGCGCGCTGGCGGGACGGCGGCAGCTTATTTCGGTTGCGCAACGTGCCGTTCCGAGCCTGCCGCCCCACAGCAGCCTGATGCAGGGACTCAATCTGATGCAGGCGGAGCGCGCGAGCTGCGTGGTGGTGGTCGAAAACGAAAAGCCCGTGGGTATCGTGACCGAAAGAGATGTTGTGCGTTTCTACGCGAGCGAAGCGGAACGGGTCGCGGTCCCGCTCGCGGACGTGATGACATCGCCGGTGCTGACGATCTCCAGCGACGCCACCATCAACCATGCGGCCGAGCAGATGCTGGAAAAGAAAGTGCGGCATCTGGCATTGGTCGACGACACGGGCCGCATGGTCGGCCTGGCCGACGAGCACGACCTGACCCGGACCATGGCATCCGGGCTGCTGGACGAAAAGTTCCAGGTGGACGAGATATTCCTGCGGACCTTCGTCGACACCATTCCCGACCTGGTCTGGCTGAAGGATACCGAAGGTGTCTATCTCGCATGCAACCGGCGATTCCAGCATTTATACGGTGCGGAAGAGAAAGACATCGTCGGCAAGTCCGACCGGGATTTCGTGGAGCAGGATACGGCCGATGCCTTTCGCAAGAACGACCTGAAGGCGATGCAGGAGGACCGGTCGATCTTCAACGAAGAATGGCTGACCTTCGCGGCAGACGGATATCGCGGATTGTTTGAAACCATCAAGACGCCGATGCGTGATAGTCAGGGACAGCTGATCGGGGTGCTGGGCGTATCGCGCGACATCACCCGCCGCAAACAGACTGCGCAGCAGCTGGATAACTATCGGCAACGCCTGGAAGGACTGGTCGTGGAAGAATCGACCAAGTTCCGCGCGCTGGTGGAACAGTCGCTGGTCGGCATTTACATCATTCAGGATGGCTTTTTCCGCTATGCCAACCCCGGTTTGCTCGATATGTTCGGCTACGACTCGGCGGATCAGCTCGTTGATGCGATTCCCGCCATTCAATTCGTCAAGGCCGAGGACAGGGCGCTGGTCGAGGAGAATCTCCGGCGTCGGTTCGACGGCGAGGTGAATGCGATGAGTTACAGCTTTACCGTCTACAAGAGGGATGGCACCGCGATGGTTGTCGATGCGCATGGGCGCCGGATCGAGTATCAGGGGAGGCCTGCCGTCATCGGCACGCTGGTGGACATCACCGAGATGCGGCGCACCAAGGAAGAACTCGGCCGCATGGTCGAGGAGAAATCGGCCAGATTGCGCCAGAGCGAAGAACTGCTGCGCACCCTGATCGAGGCGATCCCCGACCCCATCCAGTTCAAGGACGGCGAAGGGCGATGGCTGGAATCCAACCAGTCGGCATTGCATGCGTTTGGCCTGAAAGAAACCGGTTGGCAGGGCAAGACCGATCTGGAACTTGCCGATATTGCAGATGCGCATTACCGGGCCGCGCTGTTGCACCGCCACGAGACCGACAACGCTGCCTGGCGAAGCGACGGCATTTCGCGCGTTGAAGAGATCGTTCTGCTGCCGGACGGCGGTGAACTGAATTTCGATGTCATCAGGAAGCCGTTGTTCTCCGAACAGGGGCGGCGCAAGGGACTGGTCATCATCGGGCGCGACATCACCGAGCTAAAGCGGGCGGAGGCCGGATTGCGCATCACCGCGAGCGTGTTCGACAACAGCCAGGAAGCGATCGTCATCACCGACGCGGACAATCTCATCGTCAACGTCAACCCGGCATTCACGCATATCACCGGCTACAGCCGCGAAGAGGTGCTGGGCCGGAATCCCCGGCTGCTGAGTTCCGGCCACCAGGACAGCTCGTTCTACGACGATATGTGGGCGGCGCTGCAGGAGGAGGGTGCCTGGCGCGGCGAGATATGGAACCGACGCAAGAACGGGGAGATCTATGCCGAGCTGCTTTCCATCTCGGTCATCCGCGACGATGCAGGCAAGGTGCAGCGCCATGTCGCGGTGTTTTCCGACATCACCTATTTCAAGGCGCATGAAGCCGAGCTGAGCCGCGTCGCCAATTACGATGCGCTCACGGGTATCCCCAATCGCCGCCTGCTCATGGATCGCCTGGGACAGTCCGTCGCGCACGCACGGCGCAGCGGCAGGATGCTGGCCATCTGCTATATCGATCTCGACGGTTTCAAGGTCGTCAACGATCGCCATGGTCACGAGACGGGGGACCGGCTGCTGGTGGATATCACGCGGCGGCTGCAGGAAATCCTGCGCGAGGGCGATACCCTGGCCCGTCTCGGCGGAGATGAATTCGTGGTGCTGTTCAACGAACTGTCACAGGAGTCCGAGTGCTTTCAGGTGCTGGACCGCATCACGCAGACGATTGCGGCGCCCATGCAGTTCGGCGGGTTCCAGGTTGCCGTGTCGGCCAGCATCGGTGTCACCTTTTACCCCGCCGACGACGAGGATGGCGACACGCTGCTGCGCCATGCTGACCAGGCCATGTACATCGCCAAACAGAGCGGCAAGAACCGCTACCATCTCTATGATGCCGTTTACGACCAGCGCATGCGCCTGCTGCGAGAAACCAGGCAGCGCATTTCGCATGGGCTGGAGGCGGGCGAGTTCGAGTTGTACTACCAGCCCATACTGGAGCTGACCACCGGGCGGGTCACCGCAGTGGAAGCGCTGATCCGCTGGAATCACCCGGAACGGGGCTTGTTGCATCCGGACGCATTCCTTCCCGGCATCGAGAATTCCGAGATGGAGATCAGGCTGGGCAATTGGGTGACGGATACCGCGCTGGCACAGATCCGGGCATGGATGCAGGCCGGTGTGGACATGAAAGTCAGCATCAACATCTCCGCGGGCCATTTGCATTCCCCCGATTTTTTCGACGAACTGCAGCGCAGGCTGCGGCAGTATCCTGCATTGCCGCGGGGCAGCCTGCAGATCGAAGTGCCGGAGACGGCTGCGCTGGAAAATATCGTACATTCCGCCCAAATCTTCGCAGCCTGCCGCAATGCGGGTGTCGGGTTTGCCGTGGACGATTTCGGCACGGGCTATTCCGCCATGGCCTGCCTGAGCGAACTCGGCGCAGAGACACTGAAGATTGAACAGGCCTTCATACAAGGCATGGCCACGAATGAAGGCGACCGGACGCTCGTGCAGGGAGTGATCGCGCTGGCGAAGGCATTCGGCCGGATGACAGTCGCGGAAGGTCTGGAAGATCCCCGGCTGGCCGGGATTCTCGCCGAGATGGGTTGCGGGTATGCCCAGGGTTACGGCATCGCGCCTCCGATGCGCGCTGGAGAATTTCTTGCGTGGTACGGGAATCGTTGAACGGAGCGCTGCTTTTCGATTGTCCTTTCAGGTTACACTCGATTTCTGTCAAGATTCATCCCGGGTTCGACGGAAAGCGGCAACAACACGCCGCGGTTCCGGGTCCGCTCACGGCCATCCCGGTGCGTTGTCCTTGAATCCCCGCACGGGTTGAAGTTGCAAGTTCAGATCAGGAGTGTCCCCAAATGACCAGGATCAACAAAGCGCTGCTCATGATTGTCATCGGGCTTGGTGTCGCCGCATGTTCCACGCCGCCGCCTGCCAAAGTGGAAAAAATGGCCGTGTGCATGTTTCCGGATTCCGATGATGCGGCTCCGCAGTGGGTATGCGGCGCGCCTGTTGAAGGCATGGCGGCGGGCGCGGTCGGGTCGGCCGCCAGGTCGGATGCGGGCACCGCCTTCATGAAACAGATCGCCGCGAATGCGGCGCGTGTCGAACTTGCCCAGACCATGAAAGTTCAGGTCGGAAACATGATCGTGCAATACGGCGAAGCAAGCAGCGCCGGGAGCAAGGAGGCCGTTGACCGCGTGCGCGCGTCTGTTGCCAGGCAGATCACGGATCAAACGTTGTACGGCTCCAGGATATTCAAGAGCATCATCGCGCCGGACGGGGAGATGTTCGTTGTCGTAGGCCTGGATGAGGCGGGACTGCAGAACATGGCCGAAGCCGCGATCAAGGCGAGCATGAACATCGATCAGGCCGCGTGGAAAATATTCCTGGCCCAGAAGAGCCCGGACGAACTGGCTGCAGAAATTGCGGGACGAAAGACAGGATCCGCGAAGGGTACAGACGCCGGACAACATTGAGCCGGCATCGCGATAGAGTGTTGCGCCGGGCCTGATGACTCGGACGGGTTACCCTGTTGGGGTAGAGCGCCCGAAACGGCGATTCGTTTCTTGAATAGCCTACGAACGCAGGAGTAGAATCGCACGCCTGCAAGATGCGCATTCAATTGAGGGGTGTACAAGTAATACCAGATGGACGCCGTTGGGATATTGCCTCTAGATGTAATCGGCTGGCTGGTCCAGTTCTGGATCGCCCTCGGAACGGCGGGGCTGGCATTGCAACGCGCACCACGGTTGATCAATCGCGTGATCTTTCCGCTCAGCGCGCTGACATCGCTGCTGCTGGCGCTCGCTGGACTCTGGGCCCTTGCCGCTGCGCCCAATATCCTGGTACTGCCGCTGGGCTTGCCCGATCTCCCGTTCCATCTCCGCCTCGATCCGCTGTCCGCGTTCTTCCTGATCCTGCTGGGCGGCGCATCTCTCGGTGTGTCCCTTTATAGCGCCGGTTATTTCAAGGCCATGGCCGGCGGCACGCTCGGCCTGGTATGCCTGGAGTATCACCTGTTCCTCGTCGGCATGACGCTGGTGTTGCTGGCAGACGATGCCTATATGTTCATGGTGGCGTGGGAAACGATGGCGCTGTCCTCCTATTTCCTGGTCACCACCGATCACAATATCCCCGAGATCCGCAAGGCGGGCTATCTCTACCTGCTGATCGCGCATGTCGGCGCCATCGCGATCCTGCTCAGCTTCGGGGTGATGCAGGGAGGGAACGGCATCGCTGCCTATACTTTCGATGCGATGCGCGCTGCACACCTGACCTCGTTCTGGTCGTCCGTGGCATTCCTGTTGGCCCTGTTCGGCTTCGGTGCCAAAGCCGGCGTCGTGCCTCTGCATGTGTGGCTGCCCGAGGCGCACCCCGCCGCGCCGTCTCCGGTGTCTGCGCTGATGAGCGGCGTGATGCTCAAGACGGCGATCTACGGCATCCTGCGCGTCACCTTCGATCTGCTGGGCACGCAGCTCTGGTGGTGGGGCGTGCTGGCATTGGCGCTGGGCCTGATCACCGCGGTGTTCGGCGTGATGTTCGCCGCCGTGCAGGGCGACATGAAGCGGCTGCTGGCCTATTCATCGATCGAGAACATCGGCCTGTTGCTGGTGGGCATCGGCCTGACGATCATCTTCCATGTCTACGGCAAGGATGCTTTGGCGGCCCTGGCGCTTACCGCGACGCTGTACCACAGCCTGAACCATGCCTTCTTCAAGAGTCTGTTGTTCATCGGCACCGGCGCCATATTGCACGCCACCGGCGAGCGCAACATGGGCCGCCTGGGCGGACTGATCCACCACATGCCCTGGGCCGCGGTGTTGATGCTGGTCGGCGTGCTGGCAATCGCCGGCTTGCCCCCGCTCAACGGATTCGTGTCGGAATGGCTGCTGTTGCAGGCGTTCCTGTTGTCCCCGGGCTTGCCCAACAGTTACATCAACATGCTGGTGCCGGTGGCCGCAGCGGTGATCGCCCTCGCCGCCGCCCTGGCCGCGTACGTGATGGTGAAATTCTACGGCGTCATCTTCCTCGGTCAGCCGCGCGAGAAAGCGCTGGAACATGCGCATGATGCGGACCTGTGGGAACGCAGCGGGATGATCTGGCTGGCGCTCGCCTGTGTGGCGCTGGGCCTGGCGCCCGTGTTCGTGGTGCAACAGATCGACCTGGTCTCGCACGCACTGATCGGCTCGGGACTGGGCAATGCCGCGACCAACTGGGTGTTCCTGGCGCCGGTGGATACCGAGCGTGCCAGCTACAGTCCGCTGTACTTCCTGCTCGCGGTGCTCGGCGTCATGTTGCTCACCACGATACTGGTGCGGCGCTTGTATCACGGCCGGTTGCGCCGCAGTGCAGCCTGGGACTGCGGTTTCCCGGCGCAGACTGCGCGCATGCAGGACACCGCGGAAGGCTTCGGGCAACCGATCCGGCGCATCTTCGAACCGTTCTTCAAGATCGAGAGGGAAGTGCCAAGCCCGTTCGATACGCATCCGCGTTACCACGGGCAAACCGAAGACCGTCTGTGGTACATCCTGTACCTGCCGGTCAAGCTGCTCACCGAAAAGCTCTCGTCCCTGGCTTCGCTGCTGCAGCACGGACGCATCCATTTGTATCTTGCCTACACCTTCGTCACCCTGATCGTGCTGCTGGTGTTCGTGTGATGGAATATCTGAACCTGATCCTCGCCATCCTGTTCCAGCTCGCGCAATTGCTGCTGGTGGTATTGCTCGCGCCGCTGCTGACCGGCTGGGTCAACCAGTGCCAGGCGTGGTTGCAGAACCGGTCCGGTGCGGGCGTGCTGCAGCCGTACCGCGTGCTGCGCAAACTGTTCCAGAAGGATGCGGTGATCGCGTACAACGCGTCGCCGCTGTTCCGCGTCACGCCCTACATCGTGTTCGGCTGCATGTGGCTGGCGGCGGCGATCATTCCGATCATCGCGGTGGACCTGCCATTCTCGCAGGCTGCCGACGTGATCGCTTTGGTCGGCGTATTTGCGGTCGCACGCGTGTTCCTTGCGCTGGCCGCGATGGATATCGGCACGGCATTCGGCTCGCTCGGTGCGAGGCGCGAGATGCTGGTGTCCTTTCTTGCCGAACCGGCCCTGCTGATGGTGTTCTTCACAGCGTCGATGATCAGCCATTCCACCCAGATGCCGCGCATCGTGGACGCTTTGGCGCACCACCAGTTCATGCTGTATCCGAGCCTGGCCTTCGCGGCACTGGCCTTTGTGATCGTATTGCTGGCCGAAAACGCGCGCATCCCGGTGGACAACCCCACCACCCACCTCGAACTGACCATGATCCACGAGGCGATGATCCTCGAATATTCGGCGCGGCATCTGGCGCTGATCGAATGGGCCAGCAGCCTGAAACTGTTCGCTTACATCTCCATCGGCATCGCGTTGTTCCTGCCGCACGGTATCGTCGCGGTCGGCAACTGGGCCGGCCTGCCGCTGGCCATCGCCTTTCTGCTGCTGAAGATGCTGGCTGCGGGTGCGGGGCTGGCCGTGTTCGAGGCCATATCGGCCAAGCTGCGCATCTTCCGCGCGCCGGAGTTCCTGGGCACGGCGTTCCTGCTCGCCGTGCTGGGCCTGTTGATCCACTTCCTGCTCGGGGCCTGAGATGCAGATTCCGCTCTCCCTCCAGTTCATCAACCTGCTGGCCGCATTGTTGCTGCTGATCGCGTTCGCCATGCTCACGCAGCGGCGCATCCTGTCGCTGATCAACCTGTTCGCGTTGCAGGGCTTCGTACTGGCGATCAGCACCTTTGTGGTCGCCTATTCCACGTCGCAGCACCATTTGTATTACTCGGCCGGACTCACCTTGTTGCTCAAAGTACTGCTGCTGCCCTGGCTGCTGCACCGCCTGATCCGCAAACTGAATGTGCGCTGGGACGTGGAGACGATGATCAACATTCCCACCACCATGCTGGTGGGCATTGCGCTGGTGATCTTCTCCTTCAACCTGGCCGCACCGATCTCGCAATTGGCCGAAGGCATCACGCGCGGCCTGATCGGTATCGCGCTGGCCAGTGTGCTGCTGTCGCTGCTGATGATGCTGACGCGGCGCAAGGCGGTGTCCCAGGTGGTCGCTTTCCTGTCGCTGGAGAACGGCCTGTTTTTCGCCGCCACCAGCGCCACGCAAGGCATGCCGCTGGTGGTGGAGCTGGGCATCGCGCTGGATGTGCTGGTGGCCACCTTCATCTTCGGTATCTTCTTCTTCCAGATCCGCGAGACATTCGACAGTCTGGACATCACCCACATGGAGAAGCTCAAGGATGATTGATTCGCAACTCCTGGCGCTGCTGCTCATCCCGCTGTCGGGCGGCCTGCTGCTGGCCGTGTTTGGTTCGCGCAGCTGGGCGGCAGAGCTCAATTCGCTGATGAGCTTCGGCACGTTCGTCGCGTCGGTGGTCCTGACCATGCGCATCATCGACTCGGGACCCCAAGTCGCCTTCGGCGAAGAATTCTTCATCGACCAGTTCAATGTCTTTCTGGTCGCGCTGACGGCGTTCGTCGCCTTCACGACGTCGCTGTTCTCGCGGCCCTACATGCGCATCGAGCAGCATCACGGCAAGCTTTCCATCGGCATGCTGCACCTGTACTACAGCATGTACCAGATGTTCACCTTCGCCATGCTGGTGGCGCTGACCACGAACAACATGGGCATCGTCTGGGTTGCGATGGAAGCGGCGACGCTGACCACGGTCCTGCTGGTCAGCCTGTATCGCACACCGGCCAGCCTGGAAGCGGCGTGGAAATATTTCATCCTGTGCGGCGTGGGCATCGCGCTGGCCCTGTTCGGTACCATCCTGTTGTACTTCGCGGCCGAGCGCCTGCTCGGCCAAGGCGGCACGGCGCTGCTGTGGACGCACCTGAACCAGGTCAAGTCCGGGCTGGAGCCGACCGTGCTCAAACTGGCCTTCGTGTTCCTGCTGGTGGGTTACGGGACCAAGGTAGGCCTGGTGCCGCTGCACAGCTGGCTGCCCGACGCGCATGCGGAAGGCCCGACGCCGGTATCCGCCGTGCTTTCCGGATTGCTGCTCAACGTCGCGCTGTGTGCGGTGGTGCGCAGCAAGGTGCTGGTGGACGGTTCGCTCGGGACGCACTTCGCCGGCAACTTGATGATGGGCTTCGGCCTGCTCTCGGTGGTGGTGGCTTCGCTCTCGCTGTTCCGGCAAAAGGACATCAAGCGCATGTTCGCCTATTCCTCCATCGAACACATGGGGCTGATCACGTTCGCCTTCGGCATGGGCGGCCCGGTCGCAACCTTCGCCGGCTTGCTGCACATGACGGTGCACTCGCTGACCAAATCGGCGATCTTTTTCGCGGTCGGCCATGCGGTGCAGAAAGTGGGCACGCAGCAGATGGAGAACATCCGCGGCCTGATGCAAGTCAGCCCGACGGTCGGATGGGGACTGGCCCTCGGCACGTTCGCCATCCTCGGCATGCCGCCGTTCGGCGTGTTCTCCAGCGAATTCCTGATTATCACCACCGCCATGCACGAGTACCCGTGGGCGACGCCGATCCTGTTGGTCGCGCTGGGCATCGCGTTCGCCGCGATCTTCGGCAAGATCCAGCCGGTCGTGTTCGGCGAGACGACAGCGAAGCGATTGCCCCACCCACCCGCGCTCATTCCGGTGTTCGCGCATCTGCTGCTGGTGTTGATGCTCGGACTGTACATGCCGCCTTACCTGGCCGACTGGTATCGCCAAGCGGCCGCTCTGCTGGGGTAAACTTAAAACCCCTTTTTGCCACAGAGAACACAGAGGACACAGAGATGACAGCGGTTGCCAAACAATTTCGCGCTCACTTGAATGTTGAGGCTGAGACTCATGTTCTGAATTTGTTTTTCTCTGTGATCTCTGTGTACTCTGTGGCTAATTGTTTTGCCTTTGATATAGAAAAATGCCGATCAAACATCCTAATCTGAAACTGAGCCGTTTGACAGACGCGCTTCCGGCTTGGACGGGCGATATCTCGCCGGATGATCTGCACGAGATATGCCGGCAAGTGCATGACGGCGGCGGCAGGCTGGTGGCGTTGTGGGGCAGCGATGCCAGACTGCAATCCGGCGGCTTCAAGTTGCATCTGGTACTCGTCAATGAAACCGGCATGGTCTGTCTGAACGTGACTCTGTCGGCAGAACAACCCATGTACCCGGATATCAGCCAGATATTCCCGGCGGCGAACCGCATGCAGCGTGCAACTTACGATCTGCTCGGCATCTACGCGCAGGAAGGCCACGACCATCGCAAATGGTTGCGCCACGGCGCGTGGCACAGCGGCAGCTTCCCCCTGCGCAAGGATTTCGATGCCGCAGCGAGCCGCATCCCCCTCCCCAACCCTCCCCCGGAGGGAGAGGGGACAACCGTCCCGTCTCCTGCCGAGACGGGAGATAAAGACAAGTTTTACGAGCCCGACGACTATGGCTTCGTGCGCGTGGAAGGGCAGGGCGTGCATGAGATACCGGTGGGTCCGGTGCATTCGGGCATCATCGAACCGGGCCATTTCCGTTTCTCCATCATCGGCGAACGCGTGCTGCGCCTCGAAGAGCGTCTCGGCTATGTACACAAGGGCATCGAGAAGCGTTTCGAGAGCATGAGCCTGCAGCAGGGCGCAAAGCTGGCGGGTCGCGTGAGCGGCGACAGCACGGTTGCCTATGCCTGGGCCTATGCCATGGCAGCCGAAAGCATTGCCGGCGTTACGCCACCGAAGCGCGCGCTGTGGCTGCGCGCATTGCTGCTGGAACGCGAACGTGTCGCCAATCACTTGGGTGATCTCGGCTATCTGGGCAACGATGTCGCGCTGTCGTTCGGTCTCTCTCAATTCTGGATACTCAAAGAGCAGGTATTGCGCAACAACGCGACAGTGTTCGGTCATCGCTACCTGATGGACAAGATCGTGCCGGGCGGAGTCACGGTAAACCTCGATGTCGAGGGCAAGCACATCATCGAACGGGAATGCGACATGCTGGAACAGCAAGTGCGGCTCCTGCGGGGTATCTACGACGAGCATGCGGGCATGCAGGACCGGTTCATCGGCACCGGCAGGGTGGAGCCGAAACTGGCAGCCCAGCTCGGCCTGTGCGGACTTGCCGGACGCGCCAGCGCCCAGGCCTGGGATGCGCGCGTGCAGTTTGCCTGTGCGCCGTATGACAAGCTGAATGTGCAGATGGCGACCTATCGCAACGGCGATGTCGCCGCGCGCGTCATCGTGCGCTTCGACGAATTGTTCGAGTCGTTGCGCTTGCAGAGCGAGATACTGGCCAAACTGGTGAATGAGGAAGACACGCCGTTGCTGCTGGAAAAGCTGCCCGGCAATGGCTTCGGCATCGGCATGGTGGAAGGCTGGCGCGGGGAAGTGCTGGTGGCGATCCATACCGATGCCGAAGGGAACCTGACGCGCGTGCATCCGCACGACCCTTCCTGGCAGAACTGGCCGTTGCTGGAACACGCGGTCATCGACAACATCGTGCCGGACTTTCCGCTCATCAATAAATCGTTCAACCTGAGCTACTCGGGGCAGGACCTGTAGGGGCGAGCAGATGTACCAGATACTCAAACAGATCATCAAGACGGGCATCAAGACCGAAACGCCGCCGCAAACGGATGAGGCGATGCGCCATGTCGAACAGCGCTTGCAGCAGGAGATCCTGGATGCCTTCGGCGGGGCGCTCGCGATCCGGCAAGTCGATGCCGGTTCGTGCAACGGCTGCGAGCTGGAGATCCACGCCGTCAGCAACGCCTATTACAACCTCGAAGGACTGGGCATCCGGTTCGTCGCCAGCCCGCGCCATGCCGACCTGCTCCTCGTCACCGGCCCGGTGTCTCGCCATATGGAAATCGCGCTGAAGCGCACTTACGACGCCACTCCGGAACCCAAGCTGGTGGTGGCGATCGGCGATTGCGCCTGCGATGGCGGAATTTTCGGCGAGAGCTACGCCACCTGCGGCAAGATCTCCAACGTCATCCCCGTGGACGTGGTGGTAAAGGGATGCCCGCCCACGCCCTCCGCCATCCTGCAAGGCATATTGACCGCCATCAGCGCGAAGAAATAGCGCGCTTCATTCTGCCACCGCAGTGTTTGTCCGTAACTGGAGAGGGCACACAGTGTTGGCGATGGTTCTTCAAACTTATCCGACAGGCAGCGTCCGAATTCCGTTTCTTCAAAGGACAATTGCCATTCGGCCTTTATTTTTTTGTTGTGCTGTTTAGTTTATATATTGGAGGAATCGGCCTTGGGGATCACCGCTTCCGAGAGTGACAGACCTGCAAGTTAGCAAGGGAAAACAGCCACAGCATCGTTATGCATAGTAGATGGAAAGCAGAAAATAAAACGGCAGCTCCCTTTAAAGTTTGAATGTTTGATAGAACGGATAAAAGATATGAGTAATGTTACAGATAATATGAACGTCGAATATCTTGATAACGCAATTCGGATGTTAAATACATACGCAAAGGAAGATAGTTTAAAACCTTTAGTATCGATATTAGAAGCGTTAAAACTAGACCTATACAACGAAACACTTTCAGCAGAACTTACTAATGCATGGAGAAATCTTGGTATATATCAGGGTACAGTGTTGACCTATGTTCCATATTTCTACACTTTAATATCTGATGATATTTTTGGAGATAATTTAAAGAAATAAATTGGGCCAGTGATAAAGGAGGCAGTTCAGCCCAGAGCCATTTCTACTCAATGCATTTAAAAACGCATAACAGTGCGCTTGCTTGGACGTTCACTACGCTGCGCTTCGCTCACGCAGCACAGCTTAATCGTTGAATGCCCCATTTCTGATTTAATGACCGCCTTCTTTGGGCATGCCAGCGACGAATGAAAAGTTTAAAAGCGAATGGCTGAAGTTGTTCGCATAGCGGACTGTGGCTTTAGCAATAATGATCGGGCAGAATGCGGCCAACGGACTAAACCGCTCCGCGGTATTGGGCGCTCCGAATTAGCGGCTGTAGGTGATTGACAGAGAAGTACTGCTCCTTATGTTGAGAAGTGAGGCAATCCGCCTCATTTCCCGACAGGAGCAGAATCATGAATGCAACGACTCA